>JBJOJQ010000184.1:0-4585 GCA_046046525.1 Pseudomonadota bacterium | reverse complement strand
ATGCGGGCGCCGATGATTATCTGGCCAAGCCTTTCCAGACACAGGAACTCATTGCCCGGCTGCGGGCGCTTATTCGCCGCTCCTCGGGCAATTCTTCCTCCGAACTGGTATCGGGTAATGTGCGTCTTGATACCCGTTCAGGCCGCGTGACCCTGGCCGGTGAGCCGGTCAAAATGACGGCGCAGGAGTATAAGCTGCTCAGCTATTTGATGCATCATAAGGGCAAGGTGGTGAGCCGGACCGAATTGATCGAGCATATTTATGATCAAGATTTTGATAGAGATTCCAATACGATAGAGGTGTTTGTTACCAGAATTCGTAAAAAGCTGGGGCAAGACGTGATCACCACGATCCGCGGCCTTGGGTATAGCCTGGAAGACCCGACGGCCTGATATGGCAGGCCAGACGGCGCGACGCTCAGGCGGCTCCCTCAGCCGCCGCATGATCCTGATTGCAGCGGGGTGGATCTCTATGCTGCTGCTGGGGGGTGGGCTTGCGCTTGATCGCGTGCTGACCAGCGCTGTGACGAGCAACTTTGACGCTGGCCTGGAATATGTGATGACGCAGATGATCGCATCTGCGGAAATCGGCCCCGATGGCGAAGTGCGTCTGAACCGGCCGATGGGGGATCAGCGGTTTCTGGAACCCTATTCCGGCATGTATTGGCAGATTTCGGGCGAGGGCTTTGATCTGTTCCGGTCTCGATCGCTGTGGGATCAGGCGCTGCGCGTCAATCCAGCCCATGGCGATGAAAAATCGCATTTTTATGACAGTTATGAACTTCCTGATGAGCAATTGCGCATCGTGGAGCGGGATATTTATCTGCCGACATCCAAAACGCGCTGGCGCTTTCAGGTGGCGCAGGGGCGTGAGGCGCTGGACGCGCAAATCCAGACATTGCGCAGCACCATCCTGAAAAGTTTCGCATTGCTGGCGATTGGCCTGATTGCGATGGCCGCGCTGCAGACGCTCTATGGGCTGTGGCCGCTGCGTAAGCTGCGCGTTGCCATTGTTGATATGCGGGCCGGGCGCGCGCGCCGGGTTGAGGGGCAGTTGCTGCCGACCGAGGTGGAGCCTCTGGTTGCTGAATTGAACGGCCTTTTGGAACATAATGAAAAACAGGCTGAAGAGGCCCGGGAACATGCAGGCAATCTGGCCCATGCCTTGAAAACGCCGCTGACCGTGATCATGAACGCGGCGACCGCCAAGGCGCCCGACCTGGGTGAGACCGTGATGCGCGAAGCCGCCACGATGCGGCGGCAGGTTGACCATCATCTCGCCCGTGCGCGCGCGGTGGGCCGGCGCGGCCATGCCCATAGCCGGTCTGATATCTGGCCATCGCTCCAGTCGGTTGAGCGGGCCGTGTCGCGGCTTTATGACAATGTTCGGCTCGACATTGCCGGGGATAAGGACCTTGTCGTCCGGGTTGAGCGGCAGGATCTGGACGAGGTTCTGGGCAATCTGATCGAGAATGCGGCCAAATATGGCGGTGGCAGCGTCTTTGTGACGGTGCAGCGCGATGGCGATTTTGTAGAAGTGCTGGTTGAAGATGATGGGCCGGGGATCAATCCGGAGGATCGGGAGCGGCTGTTCAGCCGTGGCGTCCGGCTCGACATCTCAAAGCCCGGAACCGGGCTGGGACTGGCGATCGTCCGCGATGTTGCGGAAATCTATGGCGGCACAATCTCGCTTGAGGAAAGCGAGGATATGGGCGGGCTTTTGGCCCGGCTGCGGCTGCCACGCGCGGTTTGAGATCAGCCCGCGCTGATCACCCCGCGTAAGCTGAAATGCGTGACCAGCCGGTGCACCCCCGGCAGGGCGGCCAAAACCTCGCGATGGACGCGTTCAAAGCTGTCGGTTTCTGGCACTTCAGCTTTGAGCAGATAATCATATTCCCCGCTCATCAGATGCGCTTCGGTCACCAGCGGTTCGTCCGCAATGGCCGCTTCAAAACGCTCCATGGTTTCGCGCCGTTGATCGATCAATGTCACCGAAACAAAGACCGTGGCCGGATTACCGCGCGCCGCGCGTGACAGGCGCGCGCCATAGCCCAGGATCAGACCGGCCTCTTCCAGCTGCCGAACCCGCCGATGCGCGGCCGATGGCGACAGGCCAACCTTGTGCCCCAACCGTTCACTGGTGAGTGTCGAATCCTGCGCCAAGGCGTGCAGGATTTTCGAATCTAATGCGTCCATATGCAATAAAATCCTGATTAAAGTCATTTGAACGATATAAAACTGGCGCTGAGGGCGCAAGTCCGCCCTCAATTTGCAAGCACTTCCTGCCCCTTTTGCCTTATGATCGCGGCCAAGAGAGCGTTCAGGAGAGACGGCCATGAAGATCGGCGTGCCCAAGGAAATCAAGGTTCATGAATATCGCGTGGGCTTGACGCCGCCCTCGGTTGCTGAACTGGTCGCGGCCGGACATGAAGTCTTTGTTGAAACGGGCGCGGGTCTTGGCATTGATTTTGAGGATCAGGCCTATGTGGATGCTGGCGCGCGGATCCTGAACAGCGCGGCTGACGTCTTTCGCGCCGCCGAAATGATCGTCAAAGTGAAAGAGCCGCAGCCTCAGGAAATCGCGCTGCTTGAGGCGCGGCATACGCTGTTCACCTATCTCCATTTGGCCGCAGATAAAGATCAGGCACTTGGCCTGATGAAGTCAGGGGCGACCTGCATCGCCTATGAAACGGTGACATCCCCCAACCGCTCGCTTCCCCTGTTAAAGCCAATGTCCGAAGTGGCAGGCCGCATGTCGGTGCAGGTGGGCGCCCATTATCTGGAAAAGGAACAGGGCGGGCGCGGCATTTTGCTGGGCGGTGTGCCGGGCGTGGCCCCGGCGCGGGTTGCCATTTTGGGCGGCGGTGTGTCGGGCCTGAATGCCGCGCAAATGGCGGTTGGCCTGCGCGCCGATGTCACCATTTACGATATCAGCAACGAACGACTGGCGGAACTGGACACGCATTTCGGCAATTCGATCAAGACGGCCTATGCCTCGAAAGCCGCGATTGCGGCGGCGGTTGCCAATGCCCATCTGGTGATCGGTGCGGTGCTTGTGCCGGGCGCTGCCGCGCCAAAGCTGGTCACGCGCGAGATGCTCAAGACCATGAAGCGCGGGTCTGTGCTCGTCGATATTGCGATTGATCAGGGCGGCTGTTTTGAAACCAGCCGTCCGACGACGCATGCCGACCCGGTTTTTGTCGAAGAAGGGGTCATCCATTATTGCGTGGCGAATATGCCCGGCGCGGTTGCGCGGACATCAGCCTTTGCGCTCAACAATGCGACATTGCCCTTTGCCATGAAGCTGGCGAATTTTGGCGCAGAACGCGCGATGGCGGCTGATCCGCATCTGGCGGCGGGGCTGAATGTGGCGGGTGGCGCGATCCGCCATCGCGCCGTGGCAGAGGCCCTTGATCTGCGGTTTGAGGCCTGATCGGCGCTGGCCGCGCCTTTTTGGCACAATGCGGGATCAAAAGACACGCCATCCCCCATTTTCCTGCGCGCGCAGCTCTGCTAAGCTGGCGCTATGAGTGAGCGGGTCAATCGGTATCTGGCACGGATCGGCTTTTCGCCGTAACGCCCGGCGCGGCGTTCGCCGCTGCCGCCTTTTTCATGATCCCGCAGCGCCCGCCCGCTGGGCGCGTAGCCTCAACAGGACACACCATGCCACGCAATTATGATATCGCTGAACTGAAGCGGCTTGATGTCGCGCATCATCTGCCTGCCCAGCAAGACTATAAGCTGATCGAATCCATGGGCGGCAGCCGCATCGTCACCCATGCCGAGGGGTGCTATATTTTCGATGGCGACGGCAATCGCATCCTTGATGGCATGGCCGGCCTGTGGTGCGTGAACATTGGCTATGGCCGCGATGAACTGGCCGATGTCGCGGCAGAACAGATGCGCGAACTGCCCTTTTACAATACGTTCTTCAAAACCGTCACGCCGCCAACCGTCTTGCTCGCGGAAAAGGTGGCAAAGCTGACCGGTGGCCGCTTGCCGCATGTTTTCTTCAACGCCTCTGGCTCAGAAGCCAATGATACGGTGTTCCGTATGGTGCGCCATTATTGGACGCTCAAGGGGGAGCCAAAGCGGAATGTCTTCATTTCGCGGTGGAATGCCTATCACGGATCGACCGTTGCCGGCGTGTCGCTGGGTGGGATGAAGGCGATGCACGCCCAAGGCGACCTGCCGGTGCCCGGCGTCGTCCATGTGCGTCAGCCCTATCAGTTCAACGAAGGGCGCGACATGACACCCGAAGACTTCGGGCTGGCATGCGCCAAGGCGATTGAGGACAAGATCCTTGAAGTCGGGCCAGAACATGTCGCGGCCTTTATCGGGGAACCTGTGCAGGGCGCTGGCGGTGTGATCATTCCGCCCGCCAATTATTGGCCAGAGGTTGAACGGATCTGCCGCAAATATGGCATTTTGCTGATCTGTGATGAGGTGATTTGCGGCTTTGGCCGAACCGGCAATTGGTGGGGGCATGAAACCATGGGCGTCTCCCCCGATATCATCGCCATGGCCAAGGGGTTGTCGTCTGGCTATATGCCGATTTCGGCCACCGCGGTTGCCAAGCATATCGT
>JBJOJQ010000138.1:0-5778 GCA_046046525.1 Pseudomonadota bacterium | reverse complement strand
GAGGCGGGGCCACCGGACAGGATGATGCCTTTGGGCTTCATCCGGTCGAACGCGGCTTGCGCAGCGTTGAACGGGGCGATTTCGCTATAAACCCCGGCTTCGCGCACGCGACGCGCAATCAGCTGCGTCACCTGGCTGCCGAAATCGACGATCAGAATGGAATCGGAGGGCTGAACAGTCATGCCGAGCCGATAGGCAGCGCATCGCCTCCTGTCCAGTTCAGCCGCGCAATGCGCGGACAGGCCAGCCGCCTGCCCCCGCCCCTGATTGTCCCTGCCGGCCCAGACTAGCCGCGCAGCCCGCCAATATCGACATCTCTCACGCGTCCATAGCGCGTGACGCATTTGAACCGACCCTTGTCATAATCACTGCCATAACGATCATAGTCATAGCCCCAGCGATCATTTGGGTCCCAGCCACGACCATAAGCCTGGCCATAGTCCCGGCCATAATCCCGCGCATTGCGCTCCACGACCAGACGGCCGCGCACCTTATACCCATCGCGTGACCGCTCGACCCGCGTGACGTCCGTCACCCGTGCCCATCCGCCGTAGCGGCTGGCCTGACGCTGCGCCGCACGCACGCATTGTTCAACCGCCGCGCGATCGGCAAATCCCCGGCTGACACCGCGACCATAATCGGGATCCCCATCGCCATAGCGATCACGATCCCGCGACGAGGCGGATGCGATGGCCGCAATCCCGCCGATGATCAACGCGCCAGCGATGATGTCACCGACATCCACACCCTCTTTCTGACGGCGATAGCCGCGGGCATCGGCCGGCAGTGCCGTCACCAACACCGCACCGGACACAGTGGCAAGCATCATTCGGGATAACATCTTCATTTCCGTCCTCCGCACTGGCTGATCTTGTCTGCCTGTGCCCGGTGTGCCGGATACCGACTGTCGCATAGCTGAACCGGATTGTTGGCTGTTGTTCAGCTCAACATGCGGGGCAGCCGCGCGGAGATCAGGGGATCGGCCGCACGGTCAGCCCCGTCCAATGGGCAACAAAGGCCCAAAGATCCGCCGTTTCCGCAACAATCTTATCGGTTGGCTTGCCCGACCCATGACCGGCGCGGGTTTCGATACGGATCAGGCGGGGCTTTGGCCCCAAGGGGGCCGCCTGCAATGCAGCCGTGTATTTAAAGCTGTGCCCCGGCACGACGCGGTCATCGGTATCCGCCGTGGTCACCAATATTGCCGGATAATCCCGCCCTGTCTGAATGTTATGATAGGGCGAATAGGCGCGCAGAACCTGAAAATCCGCTTCCTTGGCGGGATCGCCATAATCATCCACCCAATAACGGCCCGCCGTGAACCGGTTGAACCGCAGCATATCCATAACCCCAACAGCGGGAAGCGCGGCGGCGAACAAATCGGGCCGCTGGTTGACAACCGCGCCCACCAAAAGCCCGCCATTGGACCGCCCCTCTATCGCCAGCTTGCCCTGTGCCGAAACGCCGGTGGAGATCAGATATTCACCCGCGGCGATAAAATCATCGAACACATTCTGCTTGCGCGACAGCCGCCCGGCATCGTGCCATTCTTTCCCATATTCCCCGCCGCCACGCAGATTGGCGACGGCATAGACGCCGCCCTGTTCCAGCCAGGCCAGACGCGTCGGGCTGAACGCCGGGGTCTGCGAAATGTTAAAGCCGCCATAGCCATAAAGGATGGTCGGTGCGCCGGCGGGCGTATCCTTGCGCTTAACGATATACATCGGAATGCGCGTGCCATCCTTTGACGGGTAAAAGATCTGCTCTGTCACGAAATCAGCCGGATCAAAGGCCAGCTTCGGTTCAAAAAAGGGCGCGACTTTGCCTGTGGAGGTATCCAGCCGGTAAACGGTGGGCGGGGCCGCAAAGCTGGAAAAAGTGAAAAAGGTCTCCGGATCCCCGGCCTTGCCGCCAAAGCCAGACGCCGTCCCAATGGCGGGCAGATCCACCGCTGCCACCAATTGGCCAGACAGATCGCGCACCTCCACCTCGGACCGGGCATCGCCCAGATAGGCAAGGATCATCCGACTGCCGACCAGCGACGCCCCGACCAGCGTGTCCTTGGCCTGGCCCACAATTTCAACCGGCGGACGCGCAGGCCGTGCCACGTCCAGTGCGACGAGGCGGCCGCGCGGTGCATCGCGATTGGTAACAAAGTAAAAAACCGTGCCGACCGATCCGGCCAGTTCCCAATTGTGCGTCAGCCCGGGCACCAGCGTCTTGAACCTTATGCCACGCGTCAGCCCGCCAGATGGTTCCAGCGTGCCGACCGTCAGTTCATAGCGGTCATCCGTGCCACCCGAACTGGTGATGAGCAGATAACGGCCATCATCCGTGACCTCTGCCGAATGGCCCAGCAACGGCCGGTCGGGCGTGTCATAGATTTTGCGATCAGCCGCCTGTGCTGAGCCCAGTTGATGATAATAAACCGCCTGGTGCGTATTCAGGGACTGAAACTCGGCATTTTTGCCGGGTTCCGGAAAGCGGGAATAGAAAAAGCCGCGATTATCCTTGGTCCAGCTGATATTCGAAAACTTCACCCAGCGCAGTTCCTCACCGATCTGGGTCCCGGTTTCAACATCGATCACGCGGACAATGCGCCAGTCCGTCCCGCCATCTTGCACCGTATAGACCAGATAGCGGCCATCACCCGACGGCGTCCATTCAGCGAGCGCGGTGGCGCCATCTTTGGCCCAGGCATTGGGATCAATCAGGACACGGGGGGTCCCGGTCAGCCCATCCTGAACCATCAGGACCGACTGGTTCTGCCGGCCATCATTGCGCGTAAAGAAATACCGGTCGCCGGCCTTACGCGGCGTGCCAATGCGTTGAAAATCGAACAATTTGGTCAGGCGGGCGGCAAAGATATCCCGGCCCGGCAGCCGTTGCAGATAGGCGTTGGTCACGCCATTTTGCGCCTCAACCCAGGACCGGACATCGGCATCGACGCGCACGTCATTTTCCAGCCAGCGATAGGGATCGGCAATCTTGGCGCCAAATTGCTCTTCCACAAGCGGGACCGATTTTGTGGGCGGATAGGCCAACCCGGCCATATCGGCGACGGGCGCTGCCACAGCGCTGCTGGCCATCATGGCACCGATCAAAACGGGAAGCATAGGCCGCATCATGGTTGAACCCCCAAGGCTGAGATCAAAACTATCCGCAACGGCGCTTAGCGGTCTCGCCAAAGCCATTGCAAGCCTTGGCATGATGGTGAAAGCTTTGCCGTGAAGGAGAAACCACATATGCGCGCCATCGCCACTGCCGTCCTCATCAGCCTGTCCACGCCAGCCTTTGCGACGCCGGCGGATGATCTGAAGACCGTGATTGCCGATCATTGGGCCTGGTGGCTGAAGGAAAATCCCGTGGCCGCAACCGGGCTGGGCGTGCGGACATATGACGACAAGCTGTCCGATATCAGCCTGGTCGCGCAAGACCGAAGCGCAGCCGAGGCGCAACAGCTGCTCGATCGGTTGAACGCCATATCGGATGCCGGGCTGGATGAAACCGATCGCGCGAATAAGGGCGTGCTGGCGCGGATCCTGTCGGACCAGATTGAGGGCAATCGCTTTGGCCAGCGGATGATGCTGTTCACCACCTATGAAAGCCCGCACCAAAGCTTTGCCGGGCTTGGCGATTATGTGCCGTTGTTTTCGGCGCAGGATTATCGCAGCTATCTGGCGCGGCTGGCGCAATTCCCCAAGATGAATGCCGATATCATCACCATCACACGGCAGGCGATTGCCAAGGGCTTTGTCCAGCCCTGCGAAGCCATGGGGCGGTTTGAACAGACGGTGGACGGTGCCGTTGCCGGCGCGCCCGAGGAAACGCGGTTCTATGCGCCCTTCAAACGGGCCAAGCCCAGCGATATGTCTGACGCCGATTGGGCCGCGATGAAGGCGGAAGCCCTCCGCCTGATCCGCGACGTCCTGACGCCGGAATATCACGCATTTTCAAAATTCTATGTCAAAGAATATCAGCCGAAATGCGCCAAGCGCGTGGGCGCATCCCGCCTGCCCAATGGGCCCGCTTATTACGCGTTCCGCGCCCGCGCCCACACCACGACGAATTTGACGCCGGAGGAGATCCACCAGATCGGCCTGGCTGAAGTCAACCGCATCCTGGCGCGGATGGATGCGGTCGCAAAATCCGCCGGTTATCCCGACCGGCAGTCCATGATCGCCAAATTGCGCACCGACCCGCAATATTATGCAACAACGCCCGAACAATTGATGCAGGCCGCGGCACGCCAAGCCAAGCTGATCGATGGCATGTTGCCCCAATATTTCGGCAAATTGCCCCGCCTGCCCTATGGGCTGCGGGAAATCCCCAAGGAAACAGCCGAAACAACAACCACTGCTTATTATGCATCCGGGTCGTTAAGCGCGGGAATCGCCGGTTTTTATTATGTGAACACGTCCAAGCTGAACCAGCGCCCGATATACGAACTGCCCGCGTTGACCGCGCATGAATCGGTGCCGGGGCATCATTTTCAAGGCGCCTTGCAACAGGAAATCGACCTGCCTGAGTTTCGCAAACATGCGGCCTGGTTCACCGCTTATGGCGAAGGCTGGGGGCTGTATTCCGAATATCTGGGCGAAGAAATGGGTCTGTACGACACCCCGGAAAAGATGATGGGCCGGCTGTCCTACGAAATGTGGCGCGCCTGCCGCCTGGTTGTCGATACCGGGATGCATGCCAAGGGCTGGACCAAGGCCCAGGCGATCCAGTTTATGACCGAAAATTCCGCGCTGAGTGCGGCCAATATCGAGGCAGAGGTCAATCGCTACATCTCTTGGCCGGGACAGGCGCTGGGTTACAAAATCGGGGAGATCAAGCTGCGCGCCCTGCGCGCCCGCGCCGAACAAAGCCTGGGGGCAAAGTTCAACCTGCGGCGATTCCATGATGCCGTTTTGGCCCAAGGCGCCGTTCCCCTGGATGTTCTGGAGGCCGCGATTGGCCGCTGGATTGACGCAGAATCAAAGCATTAAGGGGGCAGTGAAAAAATCACTTTCCTACACATAACCAAATTGGTTAGCCCGCAAACTCCATTTTAACCGGAGTAAGCGCGATGGCCGTGATCGAAAATTTCCTGTCCCCGCTGACGGCGTTGATCGACAAGATCATCCCCGACCCCAAAGCGCGCGACGCCGCCAAGCTGGAATTGCTGAAGCTGCAAAGCGCGCAAGACCTGAAGGCGATCCGCGCCCAATTATCTGCGGTTCTGGCCGAGGCGCGGTCTGAAGACCCATGGACCAGCCGCGCGCGACCGGGTTTTTTGTACGTCATGTACACGATCATCCTCTGGTCGATCCCGATGGGGCTGATCGCCGCGCGTGAACCGCACATGGCGCAGGCGATTGCCACCGCCATGCAGGCCTATCTGGCGGGCATTCCCGACCCGCTTTGGGCGCTGTTTGGCACCGGCTATCTGGGATATACCGTGGCCCGGCAGTTCGGGAAGGCGGCAGCTGGCGCCAAATAAGCGGCCCGCTTGCAAGGCCCCTGCCCGACTGATAGCGGCGCAATCATGTTCAACGACACCACAAACCCCTTGTCCCTTTTGCTCAGCCGCCGGTCCGGCAAGCCCCGCGACATGATTGCGCCCGGCCCCGATGCCGACCAATTGGGCCGTATCCTGCAAGCCGCCAGCCGGGTGCCTGACCATGGCAAGCTGGCGCCGTGGCGCTTTGTGATTGTGGACAGTGATCAACGCGCGGCCCTGTCTGACCGGCTTGTGGCGGCATATCGCGCTGAAAAGCCCGATGCCGGCAAGCT
>JBJOJQ010000197.1:0-20539 GCA_046046525.1 Pseudomonadota bacterium | reverse complement strand
CCTTTGGGTGCGCGATGGTGTGGCCATCGCGCCCTTGCTCCATGGTGGCGGGCAGGAAGGCGGCCTGCGGTCGGGCACATTGTCCCCCGCGCTGTGCGTTGGCTTTGGCGCTGCCGCCCGTGTGGCGGCAGAACGCATGGCCGCCGATCAGGCCCATATCGCGGCGTTGTGGCAGGCCGCCCAAGACGAGATTCCGGACGGCTGGCACATGAATGGGTCAATGGATCGGCGCTATCACGGCAATCTTAATCTCCGCCGGACCGGGGTGGATGTTGCCCGCCTGATGTCGGACCTGCGCGATATTGCCTTTTCGGCAGGGTCCGCCTGCGCCAGTGGATCGGGCCGGCCCAGCCATGTGCTTCGGGCCATCGGGCTGAGCGATGCCGACGCGCGCGCCTCCATCCGCATCGGCTTTGGTCGCTATACGTCGGAAGATGATTTACGCTGTGCGCTGCGCCGGATATTCCAGGCTGCCGACGAACAAAGACAGGGAATTCAATGATTCGAGTTCGTTTTCAGGGCGCCAACGGAAAAGAAATTGATGCCGTTGCGCAGGCAGGACAGTCGCTGCTGGAAGTGGGCCAGGCCGCGGGCTTGCCGCTGGAGGGGACGTGCGAGGGCCAGATGGCCTGTTCCACCTGCCATGTCGTCGTTGCAGCGGAATGGTTCGATAAGCTGTCCCGCGCAAGCGAGGATGAAGAAGACATGATCGATCTTGCCGCTGGCGCGACCCGCTATAGCCGGCTTGCCTGCCAGATCATGCTTGATGACAATTTGGATGGGCTGACGGTGCGTGTTCCGCCCGAAAGCCATAATATGCAGGGGCGCTAGCCACCCGCCCGCCGGATCGCCCCTTGCCCTTTGGGGGAAGCATCGCCATATGCCCGACCGGGAGTCGGGCGGACGTGGTCTTCGCCAACCTGGTCAGGTCCGGAAGGAAGCAGCCACAACGAATTCGCCGCGGGTCGTTCCGGCTCCCACCCAGCCTCCTGTGCGCTGACTATCCCTTCGACAATCTGTTTCTGACCGCTTAGAAGGGCCGCATGTCCGACGAAACCGACATGGATGACGATCTGGGGCCCGGCTTTGATCTGGGGGAACCGCCGCAGCCGGCCAAACGGGCAGCCGCGGCAGAACCGGCACAGGCCTATCGCGTCCTCGCCCGCAAATATCGGCCACAGCGCTTTTCCGAATTAATCGGGCAAGATGCCATGGTCACCACGCTTGGCAATGCGATCAAGCGGGGGCGGCTTGCCCATGCCTTTTTGATGACGGGCGTGCGCGGGGTTGGCAAAACATCAACGGCGCGGCTGATTGCCAAGGCGCTTAACTGCGTTGGTCCCGATGGCACAGGCGGGCCAACCATCGATCCATGCGGCGTGTGCGAACCTTGTCGCGCCATTGCCGAAGGCCGCCATATCGATGTGATTGAAATGGATGCCGCCTCCAATACCAGCATCGATGACATTCGTGAGATCATCGATGCGGTGCGCTATGCGTCGGTATCGGCCCGGTTTAAAATCTACATCATTGACGAAGTGCACATGCTGTCCAAAGCGGCCTTTAACGGGCTGCTGAAAACGCTGGAAGAACCGCCGCCCCATGTGAAATTCCTGTTCGCAACGACAGAAATTCAAAAAGTGCCGGTCACCGTTTTGTCGCGCTGTCAGCGTTTTGACCTGCGCCGCATCCCGGCCGATTTGCTGGCCAGCCATTTTGGCAAAGTCTGTGATGCCGAAGGCGTAACCGCCGAGGCCGAGGCGCTGGCGCTGATCGCGCGGGCAGCCGAAGGATCGGTGCGCGATGGCCTGTCCATTCTCGATCAAGCCATTGCCCATGCCGATATGGACGGGGCCGGCCGTGTCAAAGGCGATCAGGTCCGCGCCATGCTGGGGCTGTCAGACCGCGGGGCCATACGCCGCCTGTTCGGCGTGCTGCTGGCCGGCGATGCCCAGGCCGCACTGGCCGCGCTGCGGGAACAGCATGATCTGGGCGTTGAGCCAACCGCGATCCTGAAAGCGTTGCTGGAAACCTGTCATGGAACAACGCTTGCCAAAGTGGGGACGCCTGCCGATCCAGCGCAATCAGCCGAAGAGCGCGCCGATTATGAAAGCTGGGCCGCTGGCCTGAGCTTTCAGATGCTGCATCGCGTCTGGCAATTGCTGCTTAAGGGCCATGAAGAGGTGACGCGCGCCGCCAACCCCGGTGAGGCCGCAGACATGGCGCTGTTGCGGATCATTCATGCCAGCCAATTGCCCGATCCGGGCGAATTGGCCCGCCGCCTGGAAACGGGCGCGCCAATGGCGATCCCAGCCGCAACCACGGCTCAATCTGCGCCGGCCCCTGCCAGCCCGGCAGCGCAGGCGACCCCAGCCCCGGGCAGCCATGCCCCAGACAATGCCCCGGCCGATTTTCCGGCATTGATTGATCTGCTCGCCCAAAATGGTCGCGCGCATATGGCCCAGCAACTGCACGATTACGCCGGGCTGATCCGCTACGCGCCGGGAGAGCTGGCGGTGCGCCCTGTAAAGCCGCTGCCCAGCGATTTTGCGCGCGACCTTGCAGCGGCGCTGAAATCCTTGACCCAGATGGTCTGGGATGTGGCGATTACCGATGGCGATGCCCAGCCCTCTTTATTACAACAAGAAGAGGCGCAGGCCGCAGCCGCGCGGCAAGCGATTCTCGATACGCCGCTTGTCAAGGCGGCCTTTGAGGCCTTTCCCGAAGCTGAACTGGTCGATTATGAGGCTGCCCCAGATCACGGATTTACAGAACGGAGCATGGCATCATGAAATCCATCGATGACATTCTGAAAATGGCGCAGAATGTGCAGGCGGAACTCGAAAAGGCACAGGCCAATCTCGACACGATCGAGGTTGAAGGCGCTGCCGGAGGCGGCCTTGTGAAGGTGCGCGCCTCTGCCAAGGGGCGGATCATCGGGGTCAGCATTGATGACAGCCTGTTGCAGCCGTCCGAAAAGCAGATTCTGGAAGATCTTGTGGCGGCCGCCTTTAACGATGCGCGGGCCAAGGCCGATGCTGTGTCGAGCGAGGAAATGGGCAAGATGAAGGGCAGCATTCCCCTGCCGCCGGGCTTCAAACTGCCTTTTTGAGCCTTAGCGCAAACAGGCGTCGAGCCGATCGCGCTTCACAACACCGATATTGGCGGCAATCCGGTTGCCATGGCGGCGGGTAAAGCCCGAAGGGTCGGTTGCCGCGCGCTTTTTGGGCAGGGGCAGGACTGCGGCAATCCGTGCAGCCTCTGTCACGCTCAATTCTGTGGCGTCATGACCAAAATAACGTTGCGCCCCGGCATTGGCGCCATAGGTGCCGATGCCGGTTTCGGCGATGTTCAGATAAACTTCCATAATCCGCCGTTTGCCCCAGATCGTTTCGATCAGGACGGTGAACCACGCCTCCAGCCCTTTGCGGACATAGCCGCCGCCTTGCCATAAAAAGGCATTTTTGGCGGTCTGCTGGCTGATTGTTGAGCCACCGCGAATCCGGCCGCCTTCCAGATTGCGGCGAAAGGCGGCGGCAATCGCATCCCGGTCAAAGCCATCATGCGTGCAGAACTTGCCATCTTCCCCGGCAATGGCCGCGCGCGCCATATCAGGGTCCATGTCCGACAGGCTCATCCAGTCCTTGGTCAGGCCCCGACCGGCGATGACATCGCCCAGCATCGTTGCGGTCACGGGTGGCGGGACGAACCGGTACAGGACAACCCAGAGGACGGAAATCAGGATGAACCCCAGCGCCGCCTTGCCCAAAAACCGGGCGATGGTGCGGACGGAAAAGCTGTTTGCGCGCTTGGCCATGGCCTGTGTTTAGCGGCTTGTCCGGGCCGGGCAAGCCATGGCCGACGCTCGGTTGTTGCTCCGGCGACCTGCGGGCGCTAAAGCGCGCGCTTTCCTGACCGTCTGGATGATTGCCCGTGACCACGCTCTACGCCCGTTTTGCCGCGCATGTTGATGCGGCGCTCAATGCCCTGGAAGCTGATGGGGTGCTGGCGCCCGGCGTAGACCGTCGCAATGTGACGGTGGAACCCCCGCGCGATGCCAGCCATGGCGATCTGGCGACCAATGCCGCCATGGTTTTGGCCAAACCGGCGGGTCTTAATCCGCGCGCGCTGGCTGAGGCGCTGGCGGCCAAGCTCAGCGCGCTGGATGAGGTGGCGGGTGTTGAGGTCGCCGGGCCGGGCTTTATCAATCTTCGGCTCACGGAAGGCGCCTGGCGGTCAGAAGTCGCCATGATCGCGGTGGCGGCGGATCGTTATGGTCGGTCCATCATGGGCGCGGGCACCACCGTCAATGTTGAATATGTCTCTGCCAACCCCACCGGGCCGATGCATATGGGCCATTGCCGGGGGGCTGTGGTTGGCGATGCGCTGGCAAGCCTGCTGGAATATGCCGGGCACAAGGTCATCCGCGAATATTATGTCAATGATGCCGGCGGCCAGGTCGATGTGCTCGCCCGGTCGGTCCACCTGCGGTATCGCGAGGCGCTGGGCGCGGATGTGGGGGAGATCCCGGAAGGCCTGTACCCGGGCGATTATCTGATCCCCGTCGCGCAAAAGCTGGCCAAGGACCATGGCGATCGCTTTGTCACCGCGCCAGAGGCCGACTGGCTTGTGCTGTTCCGTGAAACCGCTGTGGCGGCCATGATGGACATGATCCGGGCAGATTTGGCGCTGCTGGGCATTCACCATGACGTGTTTTCATCGGAAGCCGTTGTTCAGCGTGAGAAAAAGCCCGAAGCGGCCGAGGCCTTTCTGCGGGAAAAGGGCCTTGTCTATGATGGCGTTCTGGAGGCGCCCAAGGGGGAAGTTGATCCGGATTGGGAACCGGTCACTTTGCCGCTGTTCCGGTCCACCCAATTTGGGGATGATCAGGATCGGCCGATCAAAAAATCAAATGGCAGCTGGACCTATTTCGGCGCCGACATGGCCTATCATTATCAAAAGGCCCAATCGGCGGACGCGCTTATCGACATTTGGGGCGCTGATCACGCCGGCACGGTGAAGCGGATCAAGGCCGCCGTCACCGCCTTGACCGATGGCGCAAAGCCCTTTGATGTGAAGCTGGTCCAGATGGTCCGCCTGCTGCGCGGCGGCGAACCGGTTAAAATGTCAAAACGCGCCGGCAATTTCGTGACGCTGGCGGATGTCGTGCGCGAAGTTGGCAAGGATGTTGTGCGCTTCACCATGCTCACCCGCAAGGCTGATGCCCAAATGGACTTTGACTTTGCGAAGGTTGTCGAAGCGTCCAAGGACAATCCGGTTTTCTATGTGCAATATGCCCATGCCCGGATCTGTTCGCTCAAGCGCAAGGTGGCAGAGGCCGGGATCGACGCGTCTCAGACGGATCTCAGCCGGCTGGACGCGGCGGACCTGACGCTCGCCAAGCTGGCCGCGCAATTCCCCCGCATTGTCGAGTCGGCCGCCATCGCGCGGGAACCGCATCGCATTGCCTTTTACCTTTATGATCTTGCCGCGGCCTTTCATGCCTATTGGAATGCGGGCAATGATGACCCAGAACGGCGCATTTTTTTGGCCAATTCGGCAGAAATCACCTCGGCCCGTCTTTTCTTGGCCGCCGCAATCGGGCAAGTCATTGCCAATGGGCTGTCCATCATGGGGGTGACAGCCGCTGAGGAGATGTAAATCCTATGGGGGACAATGAGGAATTGTCGCTCGGCAAGGATGACCGCTTGCCCTGGCTTGAGCCCGTTGACAGCGCGCCGGAAGAGGAAGCCGTCAACACAGGCAAGATCATCGGCTTTGCGGTGGCCGCTGTGGTGGCGCTGATCATTATTTTTGGCGGCCTGTGGTGGGTCCGCGCCAATGATGGCGCGCCCAATGGCAATGGGGCGCTGATCACCGCCCCCGAAGGCGCGTATAAGGTCCGTCCCAAGGATGTCGGCGGCATGGATGTTGAAGGCCAAGGCGATGCCAGCTTTGCCGCGTCTGAAGGGGCGGATGCTTCTGGCAAGCTGGATCTCAGCGCCCAGCCCGAAACGCCGGTCAATGCGCCCCGCGTGGCAGAGGTGCGGCCGGAAACGCCGGTTGCGGTGGGTCAAAAGGCCAGCGCCCCGGTTGCGTCCGGTGGCAAGCTTGCCCCGCCAAAGCCGACCATTCCGGCGGCACGCCCCGTGGTTCCGGCCAAAACCGAAGATCCGGCGGCCGGCCTGATTCAGCTTGGCGCTTATGCAACAGAGGCCAGCGCCCAACAGGCGCATGCAGCGCTTGCCCGTCGTTTCGCGTTTCTGGCGCCTATGCCCAAGATCATCGCCCAGACCAGCGTTGGCGGGACCACTTTTTATCGGTTGCGTGTCACGGCCGGGCCACAGGCGGCACAGGTCTGCGCCCAGTTGAAAGCCGGCGGGGCCAACTGCTTGGTCGTCAAGTAATCCCCAGTAAAAGCCAGCCGTACCGCCGCGCCCTTCGACATGGGCCGGGCGGGCGCGTAGAGCAGCCTTATGAAGCCCGTTATCTTCGGCCTGTCCGGAACCAGTGTCAGCGCAGAGGAGCGCGCCTTTTTCCGCGCGGTCGATCCCGCCGGCTACATCCTGTTCAAACGCAATATTGTGGATCGCGCGCAGGTGCGGGCGCTCACCGATGACTTGCGCGCGCTGTCCGGGCGCGATGATCTGCCGATCCTGATTGATCAGGAAGGGGGCCGTGTCTCGCGCATGCAGCCGCCTGAATGGCCCGCCTTTCCAGCCAGTGGTGTCTTTGACGCGCTGTACGACATCGCCCCCATGTCGGCGATAGAAGCGGCCCGCTGCAATGCAGAGGCCATTGCCCTGACGCTGGCGGAAGTGGGCATTACCGTGGATTGTCTGCCGCTGCTCGACGTGCGCGTGCCGGAAACGCACAATGCCATCGGGGACCGTGCCTTTGGCAGCGAACCCTTGCGCGTTGCGGCCTTGGGCCGGGCGGTCATCGATGGCCTGCGTGCGGGCGGTGTGGTTGGCATTGTCAAGCATATGCCTGGTCAGGGCCGGGCCGTTGTCGACAGCCATCTGGAACTGCCGACCGTGACGGCCGACGCTGCGGCCTTGGCGCAGGATCTGGCACCCTTTGCCGCCCTGCACGATGCCCCCATGGGCATGACCGGCCATATTGTCTTTACCGCCTGGGATAAGGACCGCTGCGTCACCATGTCCCCCACGGTTATCCAAGAGATTATCCGGGGCCAAATCGGCTTTACCGGCCTGTTGATGAGCGATGATCTCGACATGAAGGCCCTGCAGGGCGATGTGCCGCAACGCGCGGCGGATTGTGTGGCCGCCGGCTGCGATGTGGCGCTGAATTGCTGGGGCCGTTTTGATGAGATGGTGGCGATTGCCGATCTGTTGCCCGACATCACGCCCGCCGCGCGCCAAAGGCTGGATGCGGCCATGGCAACGATTACGCCCGTGGATCATTTTGACCGCATAGCAGAGCTGACGGCCAAGCGTGACGCGCTGCTCGCGCACGCGGGATAAGCGGCCATGTCGGAAGAGCAGCTGGTCCTCGACACATTCGATGCGCCACCACCTGCCGATGATGAGCGCCTGACGGTTGAACTTGGCAGCTGGGAAGGCCCGCTGGACCTGTTGCTGACACTGGCCCGGTCGCAAAAAGTGGACCTGCGCGAAATCTCTATATTGGCGCTGGTTGATCAATATCTGGCCTATATCAACGATGCCCGCGCCCTGAAGCTTGAGGTTGCGGCCGATTATCTGGTGATGGCGGCCTGGCTGGCCTATCTGAAATCCGGCCTGTTGCTCCCCAAGGATCCCGAGATTGAACCCAGCCCGGAAGAGCTGGCGCTGCGCCTGCAACTGCGTCTGGAACGGCTGAACGCGATGCGCGATGCCGGCGCCCGGTTGATGGGCCGCGATCGGCTGGGCCGCGATGTATTTGTGCGCGGCGCACCCGAAGGTCTGCGCGTGGTGCGCAAAGCCTTATGGGATGCCAGCCTGTTTGAACTGATCCAGGCCTATGGCCATGTAAAAGCACGAGCAGAGCCGCCGCTGCATATCGTGCACCAGCGCAATGTGTTGACGCTGGAAGAAGCGATTGACCGCGTCTCGCGACTTGTCGGGTCGCTGGTCGAATGGACCGTCATTCAACGTTTTCTGCCCGAAAGCGACGATCCGCAGTTTCGCAAATCCGCCCTGGCGTCAAGCTTTGTCGCCACACTGGAACTGGCGCGTCAGGGCAAGATCGCGCTGCGTCAGGAGGATGCCTTTGCCCCGCTTTATGTGCGTGCCGCATGACCGAATTTGAGGCCCAATCAGACCCGACAAGCGACGTGACGCGCGCTGTGGAAGCGACGCTGTTCGCAGCGGCAGAGCCGTTGTCGCTTGCCGATATTCAGGCCTATGTCGGCCCTGAAATTGACGTGAAGGCGGCCGTCCAGCGGCTGGCCACGCTCTATGCACCGCGCGGCATCAACCTTGTTGAACGCGGCGGGAAATGGCATTTCCAGACCGCCGGAGACTTGGCGCATATTCTGCGCCGGGAACGCGAGGAAAGCCGCAAGCTCAGCCGCGCGGCCATCGAAACGCTGGCGATCATTGCCTATCATGAACCAGTGAGTCGGGCGGAGATCGAATCGATTCGCGGCGTCCAGATTTCAAAAGGCACGCTGGATGTGCTGATGGAGGCCGGCTGGGTCCGGCCAGCGGGGCGGCGGGACACGCCGGGACGGCCGCTGACCTTTGCAACGACGACCGCCTTTCTGGCGCATTTCGGCCTTGCAAACCGCCGCGATCTGCCGGGGATTGATGATCTGCGGGCGGCCGGGCTGCTCGATCCCGTTGATCTGGCGTTTGAATCGCTCGACTTTGCGGACACAGCGGCAGACGATGATCCGGAACTGGAAAGCGACGACGAAAACCACTAAATCAGGCTGGTCAGCCCGTATCGCGCTGAGCTAGGGCGTCCGCGTCCCAAGGGAGAATGTTATGGGTAGTTTCAGTATCATGCATTGGCTGGTCGTCGGCATTCTCGTCTTGCTGTTGTTCGGCAAGGGCCGTTTTTCGGACATGATGGGTGATGTCGCCAAGGGTCTGAAGAGCTTTAAGAAAGGCCTGTCCGAGGATGATGAGGCCAAGCCGGCCCCGCGGATCGAGGCCCCGGCCCCGACCACCATCGAAGCGGAAAAGCAGACCGACAAGCAAGCCTGACCGCGCATCCCATGTTTGATGTCGCGCCCAGCGAACTGCTTTTTGTTGCGGTGATCGCGCTTGTCGTGATCGGCCCCAAGGACTTGCCCCGCGTCATGCGCGTGGTGGGCCGCTGGGTTGGCCGTGCCCGCGATATGGCGCGCCAATTCCGGTCCGGTTTTGATGAAATGCTGCGCGAATCCGAACTGCGCGAAATGGAAGAAAAATGGCGCGCGGAAAATGAACGCATCATGCGTGAATTTCCCGCCAATCCACCCCCTGTCACGCCGGCCAAGCTTGCGGATCAAACCGATGCCGATGCGCCCCCGCCCCCGCCGCCGCCATCGCCCACAGGGCCCGCAGCGTCATGAGCGATCTTGACGAAACCCGTATGCCCTTGCTCGATCATCTGATTGAGCTGCGCCGCCGCCTCTTGTGGAGCGTTGCGGCGCTGGGCGTCGCCTTTTTCATCTGCCTGTATTTCGCGCGCGATATCTTTGCTTTCTTGGCGCAGCCCCTGCTTCAGGCCGGGCAAGGCAAGATCATCTATACCGATATTTTCGAAGCCTTTTTCGTAGAGATCAAAGTCGCCTTTTTCGCAGCGACAATGGTCGCCTTTCCGGTGATCGCAACGCAAATCTGGCGCTTTGTTGCCCCGGGCCTCTATGCGAATGAAAAGAAGGCTTTTCTGCCCTTCTTGGTGATGACGCCGGTTCTGTTCCTGTCGGGCGCGGCCATGGCCTATTTCATCGCCATGCCGGTCGCGCTGAAATTCCTGCTGGGCTTTTCCGGGGATGTCGGCGGCATTTCGCAAGAGGCGCTGCCGGGCGTTGGCAATTATCTGGGCTTTGTCACCAAATTCCTGTTCGGCTTTGGCGTGGCGTTCCTGTTGCCCGTGCTGCTGATGCTGCTGGAACGGGCGGGCATTTTGACGTTGCAGCAGTTAAAGGCGGGGCGCCGCTATGCCGTGGTGGGCATCGCCGCCGTATCGGCGGTTCTGACGCCGCCAGACCTGATGTCGCAGATCCTGCTGCTGGTCCCGATGTATCTGCTTTATGAATTGGCGATCATTGCCATCATGGTCACGGGCCGAAAGCCCGCGACCACCGAGGATGTGGCTGCCGCCGAATGACGGCCGCGCTGTTTAGTTGATTGCCTTGTCGCCGGCATTGCCCACCGACTCAATGTCGCGGCCCAGCCCCTTCACCGTGTTGCACGCGCTGACCAGCAGGACGCTGGCGGTCAGGGCGAGGATCGTCCACTTGCGAATCATGATGTTGCTCCTTGTTGCTTTCCACTCACATTCAATCTCTTAAGATAGAAGTTATGTCTGTCGAGATGCTGAACAAGGCCCTGGAACGTGCCGAACAACATGCCCCGCATCTGCGCCTGCTGATGCAGCGGCACCCCGATGTCCGCGATGCACTGGCCGCCGGGGATCTCGCGGCCGCTTTGGCGCGCCATCGCGCCGCGCCGGATCCTGACATGCCCGTCGGCCAGGCCTTGCGCCGCGCCAAGGGAGAGCTTGCCCTTGCCGTGGCGATTGGCGATCTCGCGGGCCTGCTGAGCCTGGAAGAGGTGACCGGCTATCTGTCCGACTTTGCGGACCATGCGCTCCACATGGCCATAGAAACCGCCATCCAGGATTATCGGCCCGGCGCGCCGCCCCGCGGCCTCAGCGCGATCGCACTTGGCAAACATGGCAGCCGGGAACTCAATTATTCATCAGACATCGACCCGATATTGCTGTTTGATCCGCAGACCCTGCCCTGCCGAGAGCGGGATGAGCCGGTTGAGGCCGCAGTGCGCATTGGCCGGCGCGTTGTGGAATTGATGCAGGCCCGGACAGAGCATGGCTATGTCTTTCGCATTGACCTGCGCCTGCGCCCGACACCCGAAGTCACGCCCATCGTGATGCCGGTTGAAGCCGCCATCACTTATTATGAATCGCAAGCCGTGGCCTGGGAACGCGCCGCCTTCATCCGGTCGCGCGCCTGTGCGGGTGATGCCGATCTTGGCCATTATTTCATGCAGGCCCTGCGCCCCTTTGTCTGGCGGCGCGGCCTTGATTTCGGGGCCATTCGTGAAATCCGGTCCATCTCCCACCGTATCCGCGACCATTATTCGCAAGGCCAGGCATTCGGCCCCGGCTTTGATCTGAAACGGGGTCGGGGGGGTATAAGAGAATGCGAATTCTTCGCCCAGATCCACCAGCTGATCCATGGTGGCCGCAATGCAGAGCTTCGCGTGCCGGCCACGGTCGATGCGCTCAATGCGCTGGCGGCCGCCGGCCATATCGGACAGGATGAGGCCGATATTCTGACCCATGCCTATCGGCTGTACCGCACGATCGAACATCGTTTGCAGATGGTCGATGATCAGCAAACACACAGCCTGCCCAAACAGGCAGAGGCGCTCGATACGGTGGCCGCGCTGTCTGGTCTGGGCTCGGGGGCGGCGCTGCTGGATGCCCTGCGCCCGCATATTGCGGCTGTCAGCCAGCTCTACGATGGCCTTGACGGGACATCGCAGGATGCCCTGCCGCAACAGGAAGACGGGCTGGAGGCCGCCTTGCGGGCCGCTGGCTTCAAAGACCCGGGTCCCGCCATGCAGCGGATCCTCCATTGGCGGTCGGGCGCCGTGCGCGCCGTGCGCACACCCGCCGCGCGCGAGGCGCTGGAGGCGGTGTTGCCGAAACTTGTCGCCGGGCTGGGCCAGGCGCCCGACCCACTGACCGCGATCAACCAATTTTCCTTTATCGTTGAACGATTGCCCAGCGCGATCAATCTGTTCCGCCTGCTAGAGGCACGGCCCGGCCTGCTCGCCATGCTGGCGGATATCCTGTGCCATGCACCGACATTGGCCGAACAATTGGGCCAGCGCCCGGCGATGCTCGACCGGCTGATCGATGCCTCTGCCTTTGATGCCCCGGGCAGCGTGGCCGACATTGAAACCCAGTTGCGCGGTGGCGACACGCTGGAGGATCAGCTGGATCATGTCCGCCGCGTGGTGGGCGAAATGCGCTTTGCCTTGGGCGTGCAATTGGTGAGCGGGGCGCGCGATGCGCTGGAGGTAGCGGCAGGCTATGCCCGGATTGCCGAAGCCGCCATCCGGGTCGTGACCGATGCGACGCTGGCCGAATATGAACGGGTCCATGGTCGGGTGCCGGGCGGCGAACTGGTCATTCTGGCGCTGGGCCGCATGGGCGGGGCAGAGCTGACCCATGCCTCTGACCTGGATCTGATTTATCTATTTACAGGCGATTTTTCCGCCGAGTCTGATGGCGCCAAGCCGCTGGGTGCGGTCCATTATTTCAACCGGTTGGGCCAGCGCGTGACCAATGGCCTGTCGGTCGCAACGGCGGCTGGCCCGCTTTATGACGTGGATACACGTCTGCGCCCATCGGGCAATGATGGTCCGCTGGCGGTCTCTTTGGATGCATTTGCGCGCTATCAGGCCGAAGATGCCTGGACCTGGGAACATATGGCGCTCACCCGCGCCCGGCCGGTCTATGGCTCTGCGGCTGCACGTGCGCAGACACAGGCGATTATCGATGATGTGCTGACCCGCCCGCGCGATTGCGCCCGGCTGGTGCGTGATGCCGCCAAAATGCGGGCAGATATGGCCGCGCACAAGCCGCCCGTCGGCCCGCTGGATGTCAAACTTTGCGCAGGCGGCCTCGTCGACCTAGAGTTTCTGACGCATGTCACGCAATTGCGCTCTGCAACCGGGCTGACCCCCCATTTGGCCGATGCCATTGCAGCGCTGGCCCAGGCCGGGCTGATCTCTGCCGATATGATCGGCGCCCATTGGCTGTTGACGCGCACGCTGGTCGCGGTCCGGCTGATGGCCCCCAGCCTGCAAAACCCGCCCGCCATATCGCGCCCGGTGATCGCGCGGGCCTGTGGCGCGGATGATTGGGATGACCTGCTTGCGCAGCTTGAAAGAACACGGCAGAGCGTCGCGCGAGAGTGGGGGCGCGTCTCAACCACTGGGGAAGATTGACATGCTCAACGAAGGTGATCGCGCGCCGGATGCGCGCTTTGTAACGGCCAATGGCCCGGCATCGGTTCAGGATTATGCCGGCCGCAAGCTGGTGCTGTATTTCTATCCCAAGGATGACACCTCGGGCTGCACCAAGGAAGCGCAGGAATTTACAGCGCTTGCCGCCGATTTTGCCGCAGCCGGTGTCGATATTGTCGGCATTTCAAAAGACAGTCTGGCGAGCCACGCCAAGTTCCAGACCAAATATGATCTGAAGCTGACGCTGGGCAGCGATGCCGAAGGCGGCGTTTGCGAGGCCTTTGGCACATGGGTCGAAAAGTCCATGTATGGCCGGACCTATATGGGCATTGAACGCAGCACCTTCCTGATTGATGCGTCCGGCACGATTGCCCGGATCTGGCGCAAGGTGAAGGTGCCTGGCCATGCAGCCGCCGTGCTGGAGGCAGCAAAGGCGCTTTGATGACTCTGGGTGCAGCGGCGTTCCTGCTGACAACGGCGTTTCTGACCGCCACCTTGTCGGGCATATTCGGCATGGCCGGCGGCCTGATCCTGATGGGGGCGCTGGCGCTGGTTCTGCCGGTGTCGGCGGCTTTTGTAACGCATGGTGTGTTGCAGCTGGTGGCCAATGGCTGGCGCGCGCTGCTCCATCGTCAGCATATTCGTTGGCGCATTCTGGCCAATTATGCGCTGGCATCGGCGGTGGCGGGCGGGGTTGTTGCGCTTATCGCCTTTACCCCGTCGCTGCCGCTGCTGTTTTTGCTGCTGGGTCTGGTGTCGCTGCTTGTCTGGTTGCCCCAGGGCCGAATGCGGCTGGATGCCGCGCGCACGCCCCATGCGTTGACATCCGGCTTTCTGGTGACGCTGCTGAACCTGACGGCGGGCGTCGGTGGGCCGTTGCTCGACATTTTTTTCGTCCGCACCGACCTGACACGCCATGAGATTGTGGCGACCAAGGCAGCGACGCAGGTGTTCAGCCATCTGGCGAAAATCATCGTCTATGGCGCACCGCTGATCATCGCCGCAGATGCGCCGGGCCTGCCGCCCCTGTGGCTTTTTGCGCTTGCCATTCCGCTGTCCATGGCCGGAACCGCGATCGGCGGCTGGGTGCTGGACCGGATGAGCGACGTGAATTTCAAACGCTGGACGGCCAGCATCGTGACCGCCATCGGCCTGTTCTACATCGCAAAATCGATCAGCCTGTGGTCATGACGCGATGACCAGCCTTGCCCGCGCCATTCGGTCGGTTCTGGAAACGGCCGCACCCCGCGCCAAAGTGATGCGCGCCCGCCAGGTTGCGCGCGACTGGCGGTTGGGGCGCATCCCCCATGTCTTTGATGTGGCGATGCCCGACCGCCCGGCGCGCCCCGCCCGGCCAGACTTGCTGCCGCCCACCAAAATGCCCGCGCGCCGCCGTGCCGGCTCCCTTGCTGGGCGCATCGCGATGCTGCACGCCTTTGCGCATATTGAGTTTTCGGCCATTGACCTGGCCTTTGACATGGCCGGACGCTTTGGCGCGGACATGCCGCGCGCCTTTATCGATGATTGGCTGTCGGTCGGCGCCGATGAAGCGATGCATTTTATGCTGCTCGAACGCCGCCTGCACAGGCTGGGCAGCCATTATGGTGCGCTGCCCGCGCATGACGGCCTGTGGGAATCGGCGGCGGCCACCAAAACCGACATCCTGGCCCGGCTCGCCATTGTGCCGATGGTGCTTGAAGCGCGCGGGCTGGATGTCAGCCCGGCAACCATTCACCGCCTTGCGGCCATGGGCGATGGCCAAAGTTCGCGCATTCTTTCAAGAATTTACAATGATGAGATCCGCCATGTCGGCTTTGGATCGAAATGGTTTCAACGCCTGGCCGAATCGGCCGATCTCAACCCGGTTCTGCACTGGCAGAGCCTGGTGAAGCAGCATTTCAGAGGCACGCTAAAGCCTCCATTCAACGACTCGGCGCGGTTCAGCGCCGGTTTAACGCGCGACTATTACGAAAAGCTTGCACCCTGAAATCAGCCTGCGCATGCACACTCAGCCGGTGACGCTGCACCTGATGCGGACCCATCGGCAGGTGAGAATTTTTTGGGGGATTGCGCGAAATGACGTTCACGTCGGTCACGACATCGCTTGATGGCGTTGGCACGCAGCGGCGTGTTATGGGTCGTTTTGGCGTCCTGTTTGCCGCGATCGCCGGCCTGTTCCTGGCCGCCCTGCCTGTCACCGCACAGGCCGCTGAACCCGCCATTGGCGGCCCCTTTGAAGCCGTTTCGGGCAGCGCCAAGTCTGCGCCCGCCACGACCAAGCCTGATGCCCAGTTTCGCGCGCTGTTCAACAGCTGGAAGCGTCTGGACGCCAAGCCCCAGGGCCTGATCGCCATTCCGTCGGCAAAGCCTGTCAATCTTGGCATCGCACTGTCGAGCGGCTTTGGCGTCCGTTCTGATCCGTTCCGTGGCGGTGCCGCCATGCATTCGGGCGTTGATATTCCTGGCCCCGTTGGCACGCCGATTTATGCAACCGCCGATGGCGTTGTTGGCCGCACCGGCTGGGTCGGTGGCTATGGCAATCTGGTTGAGCTGGAACATGGTCAGGGCATCCAGACCCGTTATGGCCACTTGTCGCAGATCGTCGCCACGCCGGGCAGCCGCGTGAAGCGCGGTCAGCTGATCGGCATGATGGGATCAACGGGTCGTTCGACCGGCAGCCATCTGCACTATGAAGTGCGCCTTGATGGCCGCGCTGTGAACCCGACCCCGTTCCTGCGCACCGATGGCTATCTGCTGGCGATGGAACGTCGCAATGCCAGCAACCTTGCGCTTGGCGGCCCGGACAAGGCCGAATAACCAGCCCTTGCCGCGCCTTTCGCGCACGCCTATCTAATCCCCATGCACAAGGTTGATCTTACCGAAAGCGCGGCCGCCCGCGTGGCGTTTATCGCCCAAAAACAGGGCAAGCCCGCCATTTTGCGCCTGTCGGTCGAAGGCGGCGGCTGTTCTGGCTTTCAATATCGTTTTGGCCTTGCTGATGCCGTGGCGCCGGATGATCTGGTATCCGAAACCGCTGGCGTGCAACTGGTCGTGGATCCCGTCAGCCTTGATCTGCTGGACGGATCGGCTGTCGATTATGTCGAATCGCTGGGGGGCGCGGCCTTCCGCGTGACCAATCCCAATGCTGCGTCAGGCTGTGGCTGCGGCGCCAGCTTTGCCGTCTGATCGCCCGGCGGATGCGGATCGCGACGTATAACGTCAACGGCATCAAGGCGCGCCTGCCCCGGCTGATCGAATGGCTGGATGAACAACGCCCGGATATTGTCTGCCTGCAGGAACTGAAATCAAGCGATGAGACCTTGCCCATCGCAGAGATTGCGGCGGCGGGATATCATGGCGTCTGGCATGGCCAGAAAGGCTTTAACGGCGTCGCCATATTGGCGCGCGGCGCAACCCCGGTTGAGGTGCAACGCGGCCTTGGCGGTGATCCCGAAGATGATCATAGCCGCTATGTCGAAGCCGATATTTTCGGCCTGCGGGTGGCCGCGCTTTATCTGCCCAATGGCAATCCCCAGCCCGGCCCCAAATTTGATTATAAGCTGCGCTGGTTTGATCGGCTGAACGCACGCGCCCAAGCCTTGCTGGCGCTTGAAATTCCGGTGGTTCTGGCGGGTGATTATAATGTGATCCCGACCGATGCCGATATCGCCAACCCCGCGGCAATGGCCGATGATGCATTGATGCAGCCCGAAAGCCGGGCCGCCTTTCGGCGGTTGGCCGCGCTTGGCTTTACCGATGCGCTGGAGGCCCGCCACCCCAAAGGCCGGCTCTGGACCTTTTGGGACTATCAGGCCGGGGCCTGGCCGCGCGATGCCGGCTTTCGCATCGACCATCTGATGCTCTCCCCCGAAGCGGCGGACCGGCTGGTCGATGCCGGGGTTGATAAAGACTATCGCGGCCGGGAAAAGGCCAGCGACCACGCCCCCACCTGGATCATATTGGAGTGACCCCGGACCGGGCGCCGTTCGTATATCTGCACGGCCAGCCCGGCAGCCCCGATGAATTGCAGCTGGTGACCGATCCGCCGGTGGACATGTTTGCGCCAGACCTGCGCCATGGCCCGTTATGGCCACAGATTGAGGCCCGTTTTCCGGATGGTCCCATCACCCTGATCGGTTTTTCCCTGGGTGCATTTCAGGCGATCCGGCTGGCCGCCCGTCACCCCGATCGTGTGACCGCCCTGCATCTGATCGCGCCGCCAGCGCCGCTGGACAGCGGCGATTTTCTGGATCTGATGGCCGGTGGCGCGCTGTTCCGCCTCGCGCGGGACCATCCCCGCCTTTTCCGCTGGGTGGCGGCCGCCCAAGCCCTGATTGCGCGTCTGGCCCCGGCCTTATTGTTCCGGGCACTGTTTGCGACGGCGCAAGGCGATGATGCACGTCTGGCCGCTGATCCCGACTTTGCCCGCGGCTGGGCGCGCAATGTGCGGCGGGGCTTTGGCGATGGCGGCCGGGCTTATGCCCAGATCATCGCCGCTGATGTCCAGCCATGGGCGGACGACGTGGCCAAGGTGCAGGCGCCAAGCTGTTTTTGGGTTGGGGATGCCGATAATTGGGTGCCGCCCGCCATGTCGCGTGCGCTCGCCGATCTGATGCCCTTGGCCCCGGACTGGCGGGTGCAGCCGGGGGCATCGCATTATTCCACGCTGAAAGCAGCGATCCTCGCCCTAGGTGCGCCGGACTGACGCCGTGGGGCGGGCCACGTCACAGCGGCTTTTCATAGACCCAATAATCCTTATTGATCTGGCTATGAATGGCATCGGCAATGGCGTTCATCCCCTGATTGTCATCAAGGATCCAGCCAATTTCACCCCGGACAGCGCCATAATCAGCCACCGCCTTGCGGCGAATAAATTCAATCATCATGAACGCCAACTGGCTGGCCATGCGGGAGGATTGCAGCCGCTTCACAACCCCCATCAACGGCACACGCATCGTGCGCACCTGGGGCTTGCGCAGCCACCACAACAGCTTTGCCCAGTTGAAGGGGAATAATGAGCCGCCAAATTCGCGCAGCTTTTCATTGATGTCGGGCAGCACGATCATGAACGCCACCGGTTCGCCATCATATTCGGCGACCATGATCAGATCTTCATAAACGATCGGCTTCAGCTTCTTGCCGACATAGGCAATTTCAGCATCCGTCAACGGGACAAAGCCCCAATTCTCGCTCCAGGCGTCGTTCAAAATCCCAAGGATCAGCGCGGCCTCTGCGTCAAACCGGGCCTTGTTCACGGGGCGGATGCGGATGCGACTATTGCGTTCCCCAGCCGCGACGATGCGTTCGACCAATTCCGGAAAAGGATGGGAAATATCCAGATCCCAGGTGCGCAGCGATTTGACAAAGCGATAGCCTGCCGCCTCTACCCAGCCCTGATAGGCCGGTGCATTATGGCCCATCATCACCGTTGGCGGGTGATCAAAGCCTTTGACCAAGAGACCCGGTTCATCCCAGATGGAAATCGACAAGGGGCCCAGCGCGCGCGTCATCCCCTTGGCACGCAACCAGTTTTCGGCGGTTGCGATCAGCGCATCTGCGGTTTCGGCATCCTCAGCCTCAAACAGGCCCCAATTGCCGGTGCCCGGCCCCATGCCCTGTTCCGGCGGCTGGGCCAGCGCCAGATGATCGATATGTGCACAAATGCGCCCCACCACGCGCCCTGCCCGTTCCGCCAGGAACAACTGGGCCTCGCCATGGCCGAACCACGGGTTTTTCGCCGGATTGATAAGGCCATGCACCTCGTCCTTCAGCGGCGGGACCCAATTGGGGTCTTGTGCATAAAGCCGAAAGGGCAGATCGACAAAGGCCGCCCTGTCGGTCTTTGTTTCAACGGGTCGAATGTGCAAACTGATCTTGGTCAATGATCCACGTCCTTTTTCACCCGAAGCTGCGCCGCAAGTCCCGCCTTCTTGCTGCCATGTCAAGGCAGGGCCTATGCAAAGTCACTCTGGCCGCCATCATCCTGCCATTTTGATGCGGTTTAGCCATGGTCAGAACTGGAAATGACATGAAGACTTCACCGCTGTCCGCCCATGATGCACCATCGCCGGCCCCGGCTGCTGCCAAGATCCCCCTGGCGCAACATCCGGATGATGCCGCCATGATCCGCGCAGCGGCGGAATTGACGCGCGATCTCAATACCCCACGGCCAGAGATTTATTGGCCCGATTTCCTGACCTTTGCCCTGATCGGCTATGCCAGCATGGCGCTGGCTATCCTGGCCGAAAGCACCGCAGCGATGCTGGGCTGGGGACTTGTCTCCGTGCTGACGCTCTATCGTGCGGCGCTGTTCATTCATGAATTGACCCATATTCGCCCCACGGCGCTGCCCGGGTTCCGGCTCGCCTGGAATGCCCTTATCGGCGTGCCGCTGATGGCGCCATCGTTCATGTATGAAGGCGTTCATAGCCTGCACCATGCGCGCACCCGTTATGGCACTGATGAAGACCCGGAATATCTGCCGCTGGCCCTGATGAAGCCCTGGACGGTCCCGCTTTTCGTCGTGATTTCGGCGCTTGGCCCGGTGGCAGTTCTGCTGCGCTTTGGCCTTTTGGCGCCAATCTCACTCTTGTCCTCCCGGCTGCGGCGCCTGATCGTCGAGCGTTATTCCAGCCTGTCGATCAACCCCAATTTCCGCCGCCGCATGCCCGACGGCGCGTTCCGGCGGATGTGGATCTGGCAGGAAAGTGCTGCCGCCATATGGGCAATCACGCTGATCGGGCTGACGGTGGCCAAGGTGTTGCCGCTCCATGCGGTGCTTGTCGCTGCTGGCATTCACAGCGGCATTGTCGTCATCAACCAGATCCGCACGCTGGTTGCGCATCTGTGGCAGAATGACGGCGATGTGATGAGCGTGACCGGCCAATATCTCGACAGCGTCAACGTTCCGCCACCGGGCCTGTTGCCCGCCATCTGGGCGCCGGTGGGCCTGCGTTATCATGCCTTGCACCATTTGCTGCCTGGCCTGCCTTATCATGCGCTGGGTGAGGCGCATCGCCGCCTGATCGCGGCGCTGCCGGCGGAGTCCAGCTATCATGGCGCCAGCTATGCCGGGCTGCCCGGCCTGGTCACGCGGCTGGTGCGATCCAGCTTTCACGCCTCGACCCGTTAACCTTAGGTGATCATTCCTCTGTTTTGATGAGGACGAATTCGCCGATCATCAAAAACAGGAAAAACGGGCCCCACGCCGCCAGCAAGGGCGGGTAAATGCCCAAATCGCCCATGGCGAGGCCGAAATTATCGGCAACGAAATAGGCAAAGCCCAGTGCCATGCCCGCAACGGTGCGCAGGAACAAATGGCCCGATCGTGCCACGCCAAAGGCCGCGACCGCCGCCAAAAG
>JBJOJQ010000045.1:0-7643 GCA_046046525.1 Pseudomonadota bacterium | reverse complement strand
ATTGCGAAAGCGGCATCGGGGCCAAGCGGATCAGCAATTATGAAATTGCAGACTTTGCCGCCAAGCATGATGACATCTGCATTCCCTTTGCCTCAATTGATCCGCACAAGGGCAAGATGGGCGCGCGCGAAGCGCGGGATCTGATCGAAAATCACGGCGTTAAAGGCTTTAAATTCCACCACATCATGCAGAATCTGCACCCGGCAGAGCAGGTCGGCTATCCGATTTATGAGGTGATCAACGCCTATAAATTGCCGGCGATTTTCCACACCGGTCATTCGGGCATGGGCACAGGCATGCGCGGTGGCGGCGGCGTCCGGCTGAAATATGGGCAGCCGATGCTGGTGGATGATGTGGCGGTCGATTTCCCCGATATGAAGATCATTCTGGCGCACCCCAGCTGGCCCTGGGTGGATGAAAGCCTGTCGATGGCGCTGCACAAGGACAATGTGTTCATCGACCTGTCGGGGTGGAGCCCCAAATATTTCCAGCCGCAGATCATCCAATATGCCAATACGCAATTGCGCAAGAAGATGCTGTTCGGATCTGATTTCCCGTTGATCCATCCGCAAAAATGGATCGATGCCGCCTTGCAGGTTGGCTTTAAGGAAGAGGTGCTGCCGGGCATTATGAAAGATAATGCCGCACGGTTGCTTGGCCTTGCATGACCGAGTTTAAGGGCCGCCATATCCTTGTGACGGGGGCGTCGACCGGCATTGGCCGGGCGACCGCCGCCATGCTCGCCCGGCGGGGCGCACGGGTATCGCTGGTTGCGCGCAGCGAGGCGACACTGGCCCAAGCGGTTGCCGATATCCGCAGCGCCGGTGGGACAGCGGCCTTTGGTGTGGCGGATGTCGCCGACAAGGCCGCCTTGTTGTCAGTGATCGACACCGCAGAAGGCGCCTTTGGCCCGATAGAGGGGCTGTTCGCCAATGCCGGGACGGGTGGCGCCTTTGCCAGCTTTGCCGATTATGATGACGATGCCTTTGATGCGGTGATGACCACCAATTTGACGAGCGTCTTTTGGGCGATGAAGCGCGTCTTGCCGGGGATGATCGCGCGCAAGCGCGGCGCGATTTTGGTGACCGGCAGTTTGGCAAGCGAACGGGGCATGGCGGGCAATCCCGCCTATGTCGCCTCCAAACATGGGCTATTGGGGCTGGCCCGCGCAGCCGCGATGGATGTCGCGGCGCATAATGTGCGCGTCAACGCCTTGCTCCCCGGCCTTATTGAAACGCCCTTGCTCAACAATCTGGGCGGCGATGATCCTGCGGCGTTAATCGCAGCTTTGGGCCGCAATGTCCCGCAAGGCCGGGTTGGCAAGGCCGAGGAAACGGCTGAGGTCGCGACCTTTTTACTGTCAGACGCGGCCTCGCATGTCACCGGCCAGGCTTGGGCCGTGGATGGCGGAATTCTGGGAACTTTGGCCGTGCGTTAAGCCGCGGCGACATAACGACATAAGGGGATAAAGGATGACATTGAAATATTATCATGCCGAGCCGCTGGCAAATTCCCTGAAGTCCATGATCCCCCTGAAGGAAAAGGGGCTGGCTTATGAGAGCATCTATGTCGATCTCCATAAGTTTGAACAGCATCAGCCCTGGTTTACGGCAATCAATCCGGAAGGGCAGGTGCCGGTGCTGGATCATGATGGCACGATCATCACCCACACCACGGTCATCAACGAATATCTGGAAGATGTTTTTCCCGACATACCGCTGCGTCCCCGGGATGCGGTGGGTGCGGCGCGGATGCGGTACTGGAACAAGTTCATCGATGAGCATGTGATGAACTATGTGTCGATGCATGGCTGGCACAGGCTTGTCGGGGTGATCGCGCGCAACATTGAAAGCGGCGAATTTGAAAAGCTGCTCGAAAATATTCCGCTGCCGGATCAGCGCAAGAAATGGGCCACCGCGCGATCAGGATTTTCCGAGGCTGATCTTGCCCATGCGACCGCGAAAATCGAATATGCGATTGATAAGGTGGAAACGCAGCTGGGCCAGACGCCGTGGCTTGCGGGGGAAGACTATACGCTCGCCGATATCAATTTTTACGCGCATTGCGGGATGATGGTGGAACGCATGTTCCCCGACCTGAATGTTGCCACGCGGGCGCCCCGCCTGATCGCCTGGCGCAACCGGATGACCGCGCGCCCGGCGGTGGCAGAGGCCCTGAAAAGCGAGGACCGCACAGCACCAGGCCTGCGCACCTGGTCTGGCGAGGTGCACTAGGGCGGACAGGGCGGAGAGCCCGGCGACAGACTGAGGGCAAGCGGGCTTTGGGACTTAGTCCTTGAACACCACGGTCTTGCCGTCATTCATAAAGACGCGGTCCTGCAAGTGCCAGTGCACCGCCTGGGCGAGCACCCGGCGTTCAATGTCGCGGCCTTTGCGCACCAGATCCTCGGGCGAATCGGCGTGGCTGATCGCTTCGACATCCTGATGGATGATCGGCCCTTCATCCAGATCCTCAGTCACATAATGGGCGGTCGCGCCGATCATCTTCACGCCGCGGGCATGGGCCTGGTGATAAGGCTTGGCGCCTTTAAAGCCGGGCAGGAAGCTGTGGTGAATGTTGATGCAGCGGCCCGACAAAAAGGCCGACAGATCATCCGACAGGATCTGCATATAGCGGGCCAGAACAACAAGCTCCGCGCCCGTTGCGGTCACGATTTCTTTGATCTGCGCTTCCTGCTGCGGCTTGGTGTCCTTGGTGATCGGCAGATAATGGAACGGAATATCGCCAATTAAAGAGATTTTCAGCGCCTCGCGCGGGTGGTTGCAGATGATGGCCACAACATCCATCGGCAATTCACCAATGCGATGACGATAGAGCAAATCGCCAAGGCAATGATCGAATTTTGAAACCATGAGAACAACTTTGCGACGCGCATCCGCGCCACGAATCTTCCAGTCCATGCTGTTATCAGCAGCATAAGGCGCAAAGGCGGCCTGCAAATCTTCCGTCGTCCGGCCTTCCGCCATTTCAAAGACAACACGCATGAAGAATCGGCCGCTCTCCTGATCATTGAATTGCTGAGATTCCATGATGTTGCCGCCGTTATCGGCGAGCAAACGCGCGACGCCGGCGACAAGGCCCGGCCGATCGGGGCAGGACAGGGTCAGGGTCTGGCGCAGATGGGACATTTGTCGCTCTCCTCATTTATTGTTTGTGTTGCATACAAAAAATGATATGCCCTGCCTATCGTTTTTTTGAAAGGGAGAGGCATTAATGTCCGCTAAGAACCTTGAAGAGGTGTTGGCCTCCGCTGGGAACACCGTTGAAATGCTGCGCAATTCGCAGCTTGGCGCCTATGTCTATCCGGTGGTCGCGCCGGAATTTTCAAACTGGCGCAGCGAACAATGGGCGTGGCAGCACAGCGCCGTCCTGTTCGATCAGTCGCACCACATGGTGAACCTTTATATTCGCGGCAAGGACGCCCTGAAGCTTCTTTCGGACACGATGATCAACAGCCCCAAGGGCTGGACGGTCAACAAGGCCAAGCAATATGTGCCGACGACGCCCTATGGCCATGTCATTGGTGATGGCATCATCTTTTGGGAAGAGGAAGAATCCTTCACTTATGTCGGCCGCGCGCCGGCATCGAACTGGCTGCGTTTCCATGCGGCAACCGGCGGTTATGATTGCGAAATCGAATTGGATGATCGCTCACCAATGCGCCCGATGGGCAAGCCGGTCCGCCGCAAGGAATGGCGTTTCCAGATTCAGGGCCCGAATGCCTGGGCCGTGATTGAAAAGCTGCATGGCGGCCCGCTGGAGCAGCTGAAATTCTTTAACATGTCGACGATGAATATTGCCGGCCGCAAGGTCCGCACGCTGCGTCACGGCATGTCGGGTGCGCCGGGCCTTGAAATCTGGGGCCCCTATGATGAGCAGGAAGAAATTCGCGCCGCGATTCTGGACGCGGGCAAGGAATTCGGGCTGATCGCCTGCGGCAGCCGTGCTTATCCGTCGAACACGCTGGAATCCGGCTGGATCCCGTCGCCCTTGCCGGCGATTTACACGGGTGAGAAGCTGAAGGCCTATCGCGAATGGCTGGGCGCTGACAGCTATGAAGCCACGGGTTCAATCGGTGGCAGCTTTGTTTCGGACAAGATTGAGGATTATTATCTCAACCCCTGGGAGCTGGGCTATGGCTCTTTCGTCAAGTTTGACCATGACTTCCATGGCCGTGAGGCGCTGGAACAGATCAAGCCGGCCGAACAGCGCAAAAAGGTGACGCTGGCCTGGAACCCGGAAGACATGGCAAAGATCATGGCGTCCTTGTTCAACCCGGATGGCGACCAGTATAAGTTCTTTGACGTGCCGCTCGCCAACTATGCCTCGTCCAATTATGACCGCGTTGTCGATGCGGGCGGCAAAACGGTGGGCCTGTCGATGTTCACCGGCTTTAGCTATAATGAAAAGCAGGCGCTGTCGCTGGCCACCATTGATCCTGAAATCCCCGTTGGCACCGAACTTCGCGTGGTGTGGGGTGAAGAAAATGGCGGGACGCGCAAGACAACGGTTGAACCGCACAAGCAGATCGAAGTCCGCGCAATTGTGAGCCCGGTTCCCTACAGCCGTGTCGCGCGTGAAAACTACGCCGAAGGCTGGCGCACCGCGCGCTGATCATCACGCTGGCACAGCCGCCCGGATGCCCCACGGGGTGACCGGGCGGCGGCCTGACTGACGGCAAGAAAGGATCCGCCATGGCAACGCCCCTGATTCATCCCAATTGGGACAAGGCGCCCAATGGGATCACCGACGGCTTTTCGTTGGAAATGACCGCCAAGGATGAATCGTCGCTGCGCGATGCAGCGCCGCTGATCCCGGCGGATACGCCCATTGCGGTGACGTTTTTGCCGGGTGAGGATGTGGCGGCCCGCGTTGCAGCGACCGTGGCCGTGCGGCAATTGGGGTTTGAGCCGATGCCGCATTTTTCGGCACGGCGGATCACGTCTGAGGATGATTTTGAAGGCTATTTAAAGGCCGTGGTGGATCAGGCCGGCGTGCAGCGCTGCTTCATCGTTGCCGGTGATCCGCCGGAACCGGTTGGGCCTTATTTTGATACCTCGGCCCTGATTGCGACCGGCGCGTTTGAACGGTCTGGCATCAAGGCCATCGGGATTGGCGGCCATCCGGAAGGCCATCCCAACATGACCGAGGCCGAATGCTGGGCCGTGCTGGTCAAAAAAGTGGCCGAAATTGAACGTCGCGGCATGGCGCCGCTGATCGTGACGCAATTTGGCTTTGATCCCGAGGCATTTCTGGCTTGGCTGAAGCAGTTGCGCGCGCGTGGCATTGATGCGCCTGTGCGCATTGGCGTCCCTGGCCCGGCCGGGATTAAACGCCTGCTGGCCTTTGCCGCGCGCTGCGGGGTTGGCGCATCGACATCAGTCCTCAAGAAATACGGGATTTCAGTGACCAATCTTTTGGGAACCGCCGGGCCGGATAAGCTGGTTGATACATTTGCGGCCCGATTGGGCGACGAACATGGCCGGGTTCGCCTGCACTTTTACCCCTTTGGCGGGCTGCGCAAGACGGTTGAGTGGATCCAGGATTATCAGCAGCGGCATTGAGCCGCTGCGCGCCTAATCTGCAAAGAAGTTCAGTTCGAGCAGAACGCCATTGGGGTCGAGCGTGAAGATCTGGCGCAGGCCAATGGCGTCGACGCGATTGCACTGACACGCAAGACCACGCGCCGCAAGCCGCGCCAGCATCTCATCATAGCCCGAACAATTGAGCGCGACATGATGGATCGCCCCGGTTGGACCATTTTCAACCGCACGGTCATAGGTGCGCGGGCAATCCACACTGTTGATGTGAAAAATCGCCCGATTGGCATCATCATAAAGCCATTGCGCATTGGCCGGGGTGAGGGGGGGCGGGGCATCCCGCCGGTCGAGATCCAGCAGCTCTGCATAAAAGCGGGCCGTGCCATCAAGATCAGGCGTGATGATGTTGACATGATCCAGTGCGTTGACCTTCATGCCGTGTCCCCTTGCTCTGGTCAGACCGCCTTGCGGGCGGCGGCGCGGGCTTCCTTATAACGCTCCCGCCGAAAGGCTTCAAAGCCGATGCGTTTTTCAAAGCCCGGATCATTGGGATAATCCCGGAAATCGGCCATATATTCGTCAAACAGCTCAGCCAATTCCTCACGGAATTCCGGGTGGGAAAAGATATAGGCCCGGTTTTCGCGCATCCCGTCGAGGACGCGGGCCGCAATCACATCAGGCTCCATGCCAAATTCATGAAATTCGGCCAGCCGCTTCACATTTTCGGTGTCCACGGGCTTTGCGCCCGCCAGCAGGTCCTTGGGGCGCACATCATCGCTGGCGTAAATATAGGATTTGACGAGGCCGGGGCAGAGAATGGACACGCCAATGCCATGGGGAGCCAGGCTATAGCGCAGCGATTCAGACATGCCGCGCACTGCGAATTTGGTGGTGTTGTAAATGCCCGGCGACCCGGCGGCGAGCCAGCCCGCCATGGATGCGGTGTTGACGATATAGCCGCCATTGCCCGCATTGATCATGCGCGGCACAAAGGTCATCACGCCATTGATCGGGCCATGGAGGTTGACGCCCATCACCCAGTCCCAGTCTGAATAAGACGAGTCTTCGATCGACTGGAAAAGGTTGATGCCGGCATTGTTGAACAACAGGCTGACGGGGCCGAAAGCAGCCTCGACCGCATCGGCCGCACGCTCCATCCCGTCGCGCGACGCAACATCGACCTGCACGCCCATGACCATCTGATTGTCGAGCGTCTTTAAGGCCGTATCAATGGCATCCTGCCGAATATCGGCGATGGCAACCTTGCACCCTTCGGCCAAAAGCGCGCGGACCAGACCAATGCCGATCCCGTTGGCGCCGCCAGTGACAAAGGCTGTACGTCCGGCAAAATCGATCATCGTCATTGCCCCCGCAGCTTGGTTTGGCGGGCAATTTCATCGGTGATCGCGGGATTGCGGAACAGCATCGCAAAAACCTGCTTATATTCTTCATTTTCCGGCAGATGTGTCTGGACCGCAGCGGTTGTGGCCTCACCCCGTTCCCGCACGCCGACCAGAAATTCGCTGTGCGTCAGAATATAGAGTTCATCGTTCAAAATGCCGCGCAGAACGCGTTCGCCAACCTCTTCCTTGGTTTGATACAGATGGAAGAAATTGCCGCCTTGCTGGCGCCGTTTATCGGCCTCGGCATAGCCGGTGTCTGACAGGTCGGCCGGGCGCGTTTTGCCCGCTTCTGCGATATTCGATTGGACCGCACCCGGACAAAAGGCTGAACAGATGATGCCGCGCGATTCCAGTTCCGGGCGCATACATTCCATCATCGCCGTCACTGCGGCTTTGCCCGCCGAATATATGGTCGTCCCGCCAACTGGCACCAGCGCCGACATGGAGGCGGTGTTGACGATATGGCCGCCTTCACCATGGGCAAGCATGCGCGGCAGCATGGTGACGATGCCGTTGATGGTGCCGCCAAGATTGACGCCCATCACCCAGTCCCAATCATCAAATGTTGCCAGTTCGGTTGGCCCGACAACGGCAACCCCAGCGTTGTTGCACAGGATATGGATCTTCCCAAAACGGGCCTCGGTGGCATCGGCCGCAGCGGCAAAAGCCGCGCGATCGG
>JBJOJQ010000029.1:0-11543 GCA_046046525.1 Pseudomonadota bacterium | reverse complement strand
CGCCAATCCATAGACCTGAATATCATGCGGTGTCTGGCCCGATATGGGGGACCGGGCGGGCACGGGCCGTCCATCTGGGCCCCGCTGCGCATCGACCAGATAAAATTCCAGCTCCACCGCAACATCGGGCGTCAGGCCATGGCCGGCCAAGCGATCGATGACGCGCCCCAGAACATGGCGTGGGTCAAGATCATTGGGCGTGCCATCCAGTTCGTAAAAGCCGGTCAGAAACTGGGCAGCGCCCGGCCCGGCCCAAGGCGTTGGCACCAATGTGCCGGGGATGGGGCGGATATGCCGATCGGCATCGCCATCTTCCCAGACCAGGCCCGTTTCTTCGGTGTCACGGCCTGTGATATCAACGATGACCGCAGACCCGGGCAGGAAGCGGCCATCCTTGTACACAGCCAGCACCTCATGCCGCCGCAGCCTTTTGCCGCGCGGCACGCCGCACATATTGGTGAAGATGATATCGACGGCATCGATATCGGGATGTGTGGCGAAGAACGCCTCTGCTTCTTCAAGCGATGCGATCTGGTGCGAGGATTGGGCGTGTGTCATGGCTCTTCATTCCAGTTCGCAAAGGGCGGCGTCAAGGTTTGCGACAAGACGGTCGACCTGAATCATCGTCGTCGCCGGGCTGACCAGCATCATATTGTGGAATGGGGCGAGCAATGTGCCCCGGTTGACGAGCATCAAATGGATCAGGCTTTCCAGATCATGATCCATGGCGGCCCGCGCCTGAGTGCCATTGGTGGGCGGGCGATCAGAACACACAAATTCCACGCGCGCGCCGACCCGCGCGACGTGCCAGGGCAGCTTATGGCGATCAATAACGCCCTCAATCCGTCCCGCCAGCTCTGCGGCAAGATCGGTCATATGGGCATAGGCCGCCGGCGACATCACCTCGCCCAGCATCGCTGCCATCGCGCGGATGGCCAGCGCATTGGCAGACAAGGTGGTGCCAATGCCCGAATGGCCGGGCGGCAGGTGCGCGCGCGCGGCCTCCATGCCCCTCGCCACCGCATCGGTAAAGCCAAAGGCGGCGCAGGGCACGCCCCCGCCAATGGACTTGCCAATGACGAACATGTCGCCGCCGGGCCCAAATGTCCCGCTATGCCCGCCCGGGCCGGATGAGATGGTGTGCGTTTCATCCCAGATCAGCAACGTGCCGGTCCGGGCGGTTGCCGCGCGCATCAGCGCCAAAAAGCCGGGCTGGGGCAGCACCATGCCGCAATTCGTCATCACCGGTTCGGCCAGCACACAGGCAATCTCGCCCGTGGCGAGCGCGGCTTCCAGCGCCGGGCCATCGTTGAATTCAATGGCGATGGTATGGTCACGCACATCCCAGACCTGCCCCACCAGACTTTGGCGGGTTTCCGGCTGGCCATCGCGCAGGTCGACAAACACATCGTCGACAGCGCCATGATAGCAGCCGTTAAAGATCAGGATCTTGGATCGGCCCGTGATGGCGCGGGCCCAGCGGATGACGGCGCGATTGGCCTCTGATGCGGTGGTCGTCAGCTGCCAATGGGGCAGATGAAAACGCGCGGCCAGCAATGCGCCAACTGTCGCTGCCGTGTCGCTGGGCAGCATATAGCTTAAGCCCTGGCTCACCTGCTCTGTCAGCGCACGCACCAGCGGCGCTGGCGAATGGCCGAACATCGACGCGGTATCGCCCAGGCAAAAATCATCAAGATCCTGCCCATCAAGCGTGGTCAGGATCGATCCCTGGGCGTGTGCTGCGGTCAATGGAAAAGGGGAGGGCCAATCGCGCATCCAGTGAAAGGGCACGCCCTGATGCCAGCCCTGGGCCCGGTCTTGGGCCGCTTTGGCAGATCGGGGGTTCGCCGCCACAAAGCGGGCGTCCTCTGCTGCGCGCACCTGTGCGATGCGGGTGGGATTGATCATAACGCGCCGGTCCCTTCCTCAGACGATCTGCACCACGGGCTGTGCCATGTCATAAACGATCGCGCAGCGCGTACCAAAGCAGACCCAGCGTCGCCAAGGGGCGGCGCAACAACCGCCCACCGGGAAAGGGCCGCGATGGCAGGCTGGCCATCACGTCAAAGCGTTCGGCCGTGCCCGCCATGGCTTCGGCCACCAACTCGCCGGCCAGCGTGGTCACCAGGGCGCCATGGCCTGAAAAGCCATGGGCATAAAAAAGCGGGCCTTGGCGCCCGATATGGGGCAGGCGGTTCATGCTGACCGCCACCGCCCCGCCCCAGGCATAATCGATGTTGATTGGCCCCAGCGTTGGGAAAACCTGATCGATATGGCGGCGGACAAAGCCGGCAATATCGCGCGGCGGGCGTTCGACATATTTTTCCCCACCCCCGAAAATCAGGCGCTTGTCAGCCGAAAGCCGGAAATAATTGAGGACAAAGCGGCTGTCGGCAATCGCCGCATCGCTGGGGATCAGCGCATCGGGCGCGGCCAGTGGGGCGGTTGCGACATTATAATTCATGATCGGGATGGTGTGGCGGCCAAGCCGGGGGGACAAATCTGCCATCCAGGCATCGGTCGCCAACAGGCCAAAGCGCGCCGTCACCTCTGCCCCATCGAGATGGGCTGTCACCGCCCCGTCGGTGTCGACACGGGTCACCCGCGCCCCTTCAAACAGCCGCACCCCGGCCTTGGTCGCTGCCTCGGCCAGCCCCAGCACATAATTCAGGGGATGAAAATGGCCGCCCTTGGGGTCAAACACGCCGCCATGATAGGCAGGGCTGGCGACATAGCCCGCCATGTCCTGGGGCGCGATAATCTGTGCTGGGTGGCCATAATGCGTGGTCAGCCAATCGGCGGCCCGTTGCATCTCGATGAAATGCGATGGTTTGACCGCCGCCTCAACATGGCCGGGCTTCAGATCGCAGGCGATGCCATGACGCGCGACCCGATCCCACAGGCGGTCGCGCGCGCCATAGGCCAGATCAAAAATCGCCCGCGCCCGATCGCGGCCGAAATCGGCTTCAATCTCTTGCATGGACCAGCGCAAGCCGGGGATCAGCTGCCCGCCATTACGACCGGATGCGCCAAAGCCGATTTTTTCGGCCTCCAGCAGAATGACGTCATAGCCGCGTTCGGCGCAGGCCAAAGCGGCCGCAACGCCGGTAAAGCCGCCCCCGATGATAACAACATCGCACCCCAGCGCGCCTGTGGGGGCAGCGGCCAACGGCCGTGCCTGCGCCGTGGCTGCATAATAGCTGCGGGATAGCGGATCGCCCACGTCAGACGCGGAGCAGCAGATGCTCCCGCTCCCAGGAGCTGATCACGGACTGGTAATTGAACAGCTCACATTCCTTGATGGCGTAAAACACCTCAAAGAAATCCTCGCCCAAAAGCTGACGCACCGGCTTGCAATGCGAAAAGCGGTCGAGCGCGCTTTCCAGCGTGCGGGGCAGGGTGCGGGCGCGATTATAGGCGCTGCCCGTGATGCTTTTGGGCGGCAACATCCGTTCCACCATGCCGATATAGCCACAGATCAGCGATGCAGCGATGGCCAGATAAGGGTTGCTGTCGGCGCCCGGCAGGCGGTTTTCGATCCGCCGGTTCTTGGCGTCGGAAATCGGCACGCGCAGTCCGCAGGATCGGTTGTCGGTGCCCCATTGCACATTAATCGGGGCGTCGCTGTCGGGCCGCATCCGGCGAAAGCTGTTGACGTTGGGCGCAAAGAGCGGCGTCACCTGCGGCAAAAGCCGCGCCAGCCCGGCAATATAGCTGCGGAACAACGCGCTGTCCTTGCCGGCCTGGGTTGAAAAGATATTCTTGCCCGTCTGAATGTCGAGCACCGATTGGTGGATGTGCATCGCGCTGCCGGGCTGGTCGCTCATCGGCTTGGCGAGGAAAGTTGCATAGACGCCGTGCTGCAACGCGACCTGGCGGACCAGCCGTTTGAACAGCAAGACTTCATCGGCCAACCGCAGCGGATCGCCATGCAGGAAGTTGACTTCCAGCTGCGCCGCCCCGGATTCATGGATCATCGTATCAATGTTGATCCCGGCCTTTTCGCACCAGTCATATGTGTGTTCGATAATGTCTTCGAACTCATTCAGCGCTTCCAGCCCATAAGGCTGGCTGGCGGTTTCCGGTCGGCCGGATCGGCCCGTTGGCGGCACCAACGGAAAATCCGGATCGACATTTTGCGAGACCAGATAAAATTCAACTTCGGGCGCAATCACCGGGCGCCAGCCGCGCTCTTCAAACAGGCGCAGCACCCGTTTCAGGATCATGCGCGGCGCGATATCAACCGGCTGGCCGTCCTTGGTAAAGGCGTCGGCAATCACATAGGCGGTGGGTGTTGCAAAGCCCGGCGCTTCGCGGATGGTGTCAGCATCGGGAACCATGACCTGATCGGGGTCATATTCCGGGACGATATGGCCAATATCTTCGGGATATTCCCCGTTGATCGTGACCGTGAAGATGCTGCCGGGAATGCGGAGGGTGCCGTCCTTGACGCCAGACAGAAACTTGGTGGCGGGCAAAACCTTGCCGCGCTGAACCCCGTTCATATCCGGGACAATACATTCAACCTCACTGACGCCGTGTTCTGCGATCCATGACGCGAGTTTGGCTGACATGTTATTTGTGCGCTGGGCGCACCCTCCTCTTCTTTATGGTGTGCTTAGAAAGACTTGCTGATCGACAGAACCGCCGTGCCCTTGGCGAGCGGGTTGTTCTGCGTATGGGCGGTGTCGATATATTTGGCGCCAATCACAATGCCATGACCGGCATCGAAATCAGCCCCGATCGACCAATCCTTCTTATTGTCCGCAAAGGCGCCATCTTCGATGCCGAAGGACGCGTTGAGCGTCAGCTTGTCACCCACCGGGTGAGAGCCGGACACGCCAACATAGATATTGTCTTCGTTGCCGGTATTGTTCTGGCTGGGCGCATAAGCGACGTTAACGGCGACATTGCCCTTGCCAACGCTGCTGCCGACAGAGCCGAGCAGTTCGACATAGTTAAAGTCCGACGCACCCGGATAGAGATAATAAACAACGCCAGCGTTCAGGTTGATCGAGCCGACATCGCGCGAAAAGCCGGCGGTCAGATCGATTTCAATGTCATCGCCGCCATTGTCAGCAATGTTCGATCCCCAGACCGACGCGTAAAAGCCGGACTGATGCTCCAGCGACAGCTGCGGCTGGATCGCCGGATCCTTGTCGCTCAACGACACACCGCGAAAGCGATAATCGCTGACGCCGGTCAGCGAAAAGCTGATGTCGAGTGGCTTGGCTTCATCCTGCGCGAGCGCGGGCGTTGCGGCCAGTGCGGGCAGAGCGAGCGCCACCAGAGCGAGGGTGCGGAGGGATTTGTTCATGATGTTTCCTTGCGGTTTCCCAAAAAATGCCCGGACACTTTGCCAGATTTGGCAGCAAAAGCCAGAAGCGGACGCGCAATTTGGTCACAGTGTTGCAAATTTGTCGATCTGCACGCGACTGCTGCACCGTGCCGCTTCGGCCCTTGCCTCTGTTTTTCAACTGACCAATAATGTCTGCGGAAAGCCACGACGCGCGGCTTTCCCGGGGTGTAGCAACCCTGACAACCGGCTTGGTGTCGACCGCATCGGCACCACACTTCCTGACCCTTATGGTCGGGGAGCCTGTGGCGTATGTCCAAGGCTTTCCAGCCCAAAGGTCGCAGGAGCCGCGTTGTCGGTTTGCTAACTCCCCGATCACCAAGGGATCATGAAGTGAGGCCAAGCGGGGGCGCCCGCGCCGGCCCAGGGGGAGGGCGCATGACGATCGGCGATCGCGTGGAGCTGACCGGTCTGCTTGGCTGGATGCCCGATTTTGGGGTTTATCTTTTGCTGCTGGATGGCGGGCGCTTTCGCGTCCTCCATATCGATGCGCCTGACCCAAAGCTGTCGGGCCATCAGGTCCATGTCATTGGCCGCAAGGGCGGGCCCCATGTGATTGAAGTAGATGCCATGCGCCGGGCCTAGGGGTGCCGTGGCCGCGGGCAAAGAAAAAGGGCGGCTCCCGCAGGAACCGCCCTTAATCTGTGCGTCGAAAGCGTAAGGCTTACTTGACTTCGACCTGAGCGCCAGCGCCAGCGAGCTGTGCCTGGATCTTCGAAGCTTCGTCCTTGCTGACGCCTTCCTTGATCGCCTTCGGCGCGGATTCAACCAGCGCCTTGGCTTCGGTGAGGCCCAGGCCGGTGATGGCGCGGACTTCCTTAATGACAGCAATCTTGTTGCCGCCGTCACCGGTCAGGATGACGTCAAATTCGGTCTTTTCTTCAGCAGCCGGAGCAGCGGCAGCAGCCGGAGCAGCGACAGCGACAGCAGCAGCAGCCGAAACGCCCCACTTTTCTTCGAGAAGCTTGGCGAGTTCTGCCGCTTCCAGAACGGTCAGAGCCGAAAGGTCATCAACGATCTTGTTCAAATCAGCCATTTTAAGTCTCCATTATACGGGGCTTTTGCCCGCAAAAAGTTCAAGTCAGTGTCAAAATCAGGCGGCTTTGGCGCCGTATGCGCCAAAAACACGCGCCAGTTGCGCTCCCGGTTCTGCGACAATCTGAACCACCTTGGTCGCGGGTGCCTGAACAAGGCCCACGAGCTTGGCGCGCAGTTCATCAAGTGACGGAAGCGATGCCAGAGCCTTCACGCCGTCTGCATCCAGGACCTGTTCGCCCATTGCGCCGCCGACAACTTCGATCTTGTCGGTGGTTTTCGCAAATTCGACGATGACCTTGGCAGCCGCGACCGGATCGATCGAGGTGCCAAGTGCCGTCGGGCCGACCAGCATATCGCTGATGCCGGCATAGGCAGTGTCCACGGAAGCAAGCTTGGCGAGTCGGTTCTTGGCGACCTTGTAGCTCCCACCGGCGTCGCGCATCTTCGTGCGGAGCTCGGTCGACTGTGCGACCGAAAGCCCGAGATTGCGGGTGACAACAACCACCCCAACCTCGTTGAAGATGCCCTTGAGCTCGGCGACAGCATCGGCCTTTTGAGCACGATCCATGCCATTCTCCTTCAACATTCGACCTGCGGCCCATCCGCAAGCCGTGTGATCCCGCGCCGCACACGGCGGCACGACATCGTCTGTCCGTGGGGAATGGCAGTCCCGCAAAGGGAGACTGTGAAAATCCATGTCCCCGTCTAGGCAGGACATTAAGAAGGGCAGATCCCTTCCCCTGCTGTCTCGGACGGTTGGGCCAGCCTTGCGGTTGGCCCGGTCTTACAGGGCCGCCCAAAGGCAGCCCTGCAAAATTCAAATTCAGGCAGCGCCGATATCAGCGACGTCCAGGCGGATGCCCGGGCCCATCGAGGAGCTGATGGCGGCCTTGCGCAGATACTTGCCCTTGGCGCCAGCCGGCTTTGCCTTGATCACGGCATCCACCAGCGCGTCAAAATTGGCGCGCAGGTCTTCGGCCGAGAAAGAAGCCTTGCCGATGCCCGAATGGATGATACCGGCCTTTTCGACGCGATATTCAACCTGGCCGCCCTTGGCGTCCTTCACGGCCTGGCCGACATTCGGCGTCACCGTGCCCAGCTTCGGGTTCGGCATCATGCCCTTGGGGCCCAGGATCTTGGCGACGCGGCCGACCATGCCCATCATGTCGGGCGTGGCGATGCAGCGGTCAAAATCAATCTTGCCGCCCGTGATCGCTTCGATCAGGTCTTCAGCGCCAACGATATCGGCACCTGCGGCGCGGGCTTCTTCTGCCTTGGCATCCTTGGCAAACACGGCGACACGCACCGTCTTACCCGTGCCCTTAGGCAGCGAAACAACACCGCGGACCATCTGGTCGGCGTGACGCGGATCAACGCCCAGGTTCAGCGCGACTTCGATCGTTTCGTCGAACTTGGCCGTTGCATGCTCCTTGATGAGCGCGATGGCATCGCTGACGGCGTACAGCTTGTCGCGGTCAACAGCCGCAGCGAGCTTCTTGGACTTTTTGCTCTGGAACGCCATGGATTAACCCTCCACCACTTCGAGGCCCATCGAACGGGCAGAGCCTTCGATGATGCGCGTTGCTGCGTCGATATTATTCGCGTTGAGGTCCTTCATCTTGGCCTCGGCGATTTCGGACAGCTTCGAACGGGCGATGGTGCCAATGACGGCCTTGCCCGGCTCTTTCGAGCCCTTGTCCAGCTTAGCCGCCTTCTTGATCAGATAGGTGGCCGGCGGCGTCTTCGTGACAAACGAAAAGCTGCGGTCTGCATAAACGGTGATGACGGTCGGAATGGGCATCCCCTTTTCCATGTCACCCGTTGCTGCGTTGAACGCCTTACAGAATTCCATGATGTTCACACCGCGCTGACCCAGAGCCGGGCCGATTGGCGGTGAGGGATTGGCGGCGCCCGCAGGCACCTGGAGCTTGATATAGCCCTCAATCTTCTTAGCCATTTTTCACTCACTCTCTTTCAAGTTTAGCGGTTCAGACGGGGTGGCCCCCTCCCGCAGGTTCAACGCCTGAACGGCGTTACTTCATGCGTTCGACCTGTTCGAACTCCAGTTCAACCGGGGTCGGACGCCCAAAGATGGATACAGACACCTTCACGCGGCCCTTGTCGAAGTCCAGTTCCTCGACCAGCCCGTTAAAGCTGGCGAACGGACCTTCAAGGACCTTAACCTGATCGCCGATTTCATAATCGACGCGGACCTGCTGCTTGGGTGCGGCGGCCGCTTCTTCCTTGGTGTTCAGGATGCGTGCGGCTTCGGCTTCGGTAATCGGCTGCGGCTTGCCGCTCGACCCCAGAAAACCCGTGACCTTGGGCTGGTTCTTGATGAGGTGATACACATCATCATTCATCTTCAGCTTGGCCAGAACATAGCCCGGAAAGAATTTGCGTTCCGACTGGACCTTCTTGCCGCGGCGGATTTCGGTGACGGTTTCGGTCGGAACCTCAACCGCATCCACCAGCGCTTCCAGGCCAAGGCGTTGCGCATCGGCGAGGATCGCATCGCGAACCTTGTTCTCAAAGCCCGAATAAGCGTGGATGATATACCAGCGTGACATGCCTGTTCTTTTCTGTCCGTCAGGAAGCGAGTGCGAGCAGCGATTTCACGATCCAGCTGAACACCGAATCGACACCCAGGAAGAACAAACCGAGGATCGACGTCAGGATGATCACCATCACGACGGTCATGCCGGTTTCACGGCTGGTCGGCCAAGCGACTTTCGCCGTCTCTGCCCGGACCTGCCGGATAAATTCGCCTGGGCTGGTCTTTGCCATGAACCCGTTTTCCATCCTTAAAGCGTTTTCCGCCAACAGGTCCGCCGCCGGAAAAACCGGCAAGATCGAAAGCCCTGATGTCGGGATAGGCCGCCCTTAGGCGGGTTTCCCCAGAAAAGCAAGCGTTGCTTGGCCAAAAACGGCGTCATGGCCGGGCATCAGGCCAGGCAATCAACCCGCAGCGATTCGGGGACTGGCAGGAGTGGAGGGACTCGAACCCACGGCCCTCGGTTTTGGAGACCGATGCTCTACCAACTGAGCTACACTCCTATGGCCAGGCGGCGCGCATAGCGAAGCGGCTCGGGCCGCGCAAGCACGGCGTGTAGGCGCCGCCGGTTTTTTGCGGCGCAGGGCAGCGGTGCGGGCCGCCCGATCAGGCCACAGCCCGCGGCGCCCCATCCCCGCGCAGATGATCGCGCAGGTCCGCCACCGTCATGGGCCGCCCGAATAAAAATCCCTGCACATGGCGACACCCCAGCAGCTGCGCCATGCGCAACTGCGCCTCGGTTTCAATGCCCTGGACGGTCGGCGTGATGCCCAGATTTTCAGCCAGCGTCACAATCGCGCGCAGCCGCGCCGCGCTTTCCCGGTCCTCGCGGGTCGCCTTGCCAATCAGGTCGCGATGAATTTTGACGCCGGTGAAACGCGATTGGCTGAGATGCCCCAGCGCCGATGTGCCGGTGCCAAATTCCCCCAGCGACAATTGAACCCCCAGCGCATCAAGCTGATCCAGCACGGCCAGACCCGCCTGCCCGGTGCGCTGCAAAATATCTTCGGCAATGTCGATCGTCAGGCGATGCGCCGCCAAACCGCTTTGCGACAGCGCCTGCACCACCGCCGTCACAAAGCCGCTATCGCTCAGCTGTTCGGCCGCAATATTGACCGTCAGGCCGATGGTATCGGGCCAGTGCTGCGCCTGTTGGCACGCCGTGCGCACCACCCAATTGCCAATCGGGACAATCAGGCGCGTTTCGCGGGCAATGGGCAGAAATCGGTCGGTCGGGATCACGCCCAGATCGGCGCTGGTCCAGCGCAACAGCGCCTCGACATTAACGATTTTGCCCGCGCTGACATCAATCACCGGTTGATAAACCAGGTGCATTTCTTCTTTTTCCAGCGCGTTTTGCAGCGCGATTTCGGCAAGGCGACGGGCCTCCGCCTCGGCGCGCAGCTGCGGTTCATAGGCGCAGACATGCCCGCCGCCCTCATGTTTTGCGCGGTACAGCGCCAAATCTGCCGAGCGCACCAGCATGTCCACCGTCCGGCCATCGCGGGGGGATGTTGCGGTGCCAACGCTGGCGCCGATCACCAGATGATGGCCGTCAATGTCATAGGGTTGGGACAGGCTGGCAACGACCCGTTGGGCAAAGCCCTGAATGCGTTCGGGATGATTGGCATCGCGGATGACGACGCCAAATTCATCCCCGCCCAGCCGCCCGCAGACTTCATGGGGGGAGGATAAGGCGCGCAGCCGATCCGCCACGTGCACCAGCAACCGATCCCCCACCGGATGGCCCAGGCTGTCATTCACGCCCTTGAACCGATCCAGATCGATCATCAAAAAGGCGCAGCGGCCCCGCTGGCTGCTCGCGGCCTTGATTGCCTTGTCCAGCGCCTCCATCAAATGCGCGCGATTGGGCAGGCTGGTCAGCGTGTCGAACCGGGCCATGCGGCTGATCCGGTCCACCGATCGATGCGCTTCGGTGACATCAGACCCAACGCCGCGAAAGCCAGAAAATGTGCCCGTTTCATCATAACGTGGTGTGGCCGATAGCTCCCACCAGCGGGTTTCCCCGCCCAGTTCAACCGGCAGCATCAGGCCGCTGAACCGTTCGCGTTTGCGCAGTTTTTCCGACAGATCGTGCAGGCTGGCGGACACTTGCCCACTGTCCCAGGCGGGCCCCGCCAACAGCGGGAGGAGCGGCTGGCCATCCAGCGCCTCGGGCGTCTGGCCAAGCGCTGCGGCAAAGCGCGCCGACACATGGCTCAGCGCCTTGGCCGAATCAATCTGCCACATCCAGTCGCCCCCGGTGTCATCAAATTCGCGCAGCAACAGGCTGACCATTTCCCGCTTTTCGGCAAGGGCGGCCTCGGCGGCATGCTGCAAGATGAAGCTGCGGCCATTGCTGAGACAGCTGAACAGCATCGCCCCCATAAAGGCCAATGCCACGCCGGACAAAAGGATGAAGCCATTGGCCCACATCATCAGCGCAAGGCCCAGGCCAGTCAGCGCGATGAAGCTGGCGGTGGCCAGCGGCAAGGCGGACAGGGTGACGGTCATCGCTGCCATCAGCGCCGTCAGGACCGACCAGATGCCGACGAGCGTGACTAAGGATCCATGCCAGCCGAACAAGGCGGGCAC
>JBJOJQ010000004.1:0-22794 GCA_046046525.1 Pseudomonadota bacterium | reverse complement strand
TTGAGCTTCAATTCGCCAATGTCGCGCTGCCGTTCGGGGTCAGCGAAACGCGTCGCGATCTTCTGCGCGACTGGAATTGAGCGCGCGTTGGCGAGGCTGCAATAATCAAGGCCGGGGCAGGCGATGATATCGCTGATCAGGTCCAGATTGGCCGCCGCCAGATCTGCGTCGGTCAGCGCCTGCCAGACGGCGTACAGATCACGCTTGGCGACATGCGGCAGCACGATGTTCTGGGCGTGCGTCACGCGCAGCTCATCAAAGCTGTATCGCTCTGCCAGGTCCGCCATCACGTCGATCTGCGCCGAAGAGGCATCGCCCGGGATGCCGCCCACCGGCTTCAGGCTGATATTGACGATGGCATAGCCCGGCTGTTTGTGCGCCTTCACATTCTGGTCCAGCCAGACGGCGAAATCCGGGTCTGTGCGGTCGACACTGTCGGGCAAGCCGGTTTCAAAGGCGGGCGGGGCGAAAAAGGCGGCGATCCGATCAAGCTCAGCAGCTGGCGGATCGATGCCCAGGCTTTTCACATGGGCAAATTCCGCTTCAACCTGACGGGCATATTCTTCCGCGCCCAATTCATGGATCAGGATCTTGATCCGCGCCTTGTAGATATTATCGCGCCGACCATAGCGGTTGTAGACGCGCAGACACGCCTCGGCATAGCTCAGATAATCGGCGATCGGCACAAAGTCCTTGATCAGCGGTGCCACCATCGGCGTCCGGCCCATGCCGCCGCCGACATAGAAGGCGGCGCCCAGCTGGCCATCACGGGTCACGATCTGGATGCCAATATCATGAAGGCGCATGGCCGCACGGTCTTCATCCGCCGCAATCACCGCAATCTTGAACTTGCGGGGCAGATAGCTGAATTCGGGGTGGAAGGTTGACCATTGGCGAAGCAATTCCGCCCAAGGCCGCGGATCGGTGATTTCATCAGCCGCGGCGCCGGCATATTGATCGGACGAGATATTGCGGATGCAATTGCCCGATGTCTGGATGGCGTGCATTTCAACCTTGGCCAGATCTTCAAGGATGGCCGGTGCGTCTTCCAGCTTGATCCAGTTATACTGGATATTCTGGCGCGTGGTGAAATGGCCATAATCGCGGTCATAGGTGCGCGCGATATGGGCCAGCATCCGCATCTGGCGGCTGTCGAGCGTGCCATAAGGAATGGCGACGCGCAGCATATAGGCGTGGAGCTGCAGATACAGCCCGTTCATCAGCCGCAGCGGCTTGAACTGGTCCTCTGTGATATCGCCAGCAAGGCGGCGGCGGACCTGATCGCTGAATTCTGCCACGCGGGCATCGACGATCGCTTGGTCATATTGGTCGTACTTGTACATCAGATCACCCAGCTTCCGGCGTCGGGATCGGCCGGCTTCAATGTCAGGTCAGGACGCACGGTCGGCCCAAGGGCGCGGATCCGGTCTTTGATATGGGCCGGTCGCGGGCCATCTGGCGTCGCAACGGCATCAATCAGATAAGGGGCGTTGACCCGACGTGCGCCTTCTTCGGCCGTCAGGATGGCTTCCCCATGCTCACCAACATCGGCAGCATCTTCCACATGGATGGACCAACCATCACCCGTCCACCATGTTACCGCGCCCGAGGCGAGGTCATTTCCAGTCAGCAGTTTCATGCGTGTGTGTCTTCCGCCTGTTTCGCCAATGCGTGGAGCCGATCTTCGGCATCCGAACGCACAACAACTTCGCCCACAACGATAATTGCGGGGCTTTTGACACCGTCCCGGGTGATCAGATCCCCCAGATCGGTCAGCAAGGTGCGCAAGGCCCGGGCACCGGCACGGGTGCCACGTTCCAGCACAGCCACCGGCATATCGGGTGACACGCCGTCGGCAATCAGCTTTTCGGCAATGTCTTGGGCGGTTGCGACCCCCATATAGATAACCAGCGTCCGGCCTTTGCCCGCTAGACCAGACCAGTCCTGATCGCGCAAGCCCTTGCATTGGCCGGCAACAAAGCTAACCGCACTTGCCGCATCGCGATGGGTCAGGGGCAGCATGGCTTCTGCGGCACAGCCAACAGCCGCCGAAATGCCGGGGATAACCTCAACCGCAACGCCAAAAGCGCGGCAGTCCTCCACCTCTTCGCCGCCCCGGCCAAAGATAAAGGGATCGCCGCATTTCAGGCGAATAACCAGATGCCCGGCATTGGCCTCTGCAACCAGCAGGGCATTGATCTGATCTTGCGGCACGCTGTGATGGCTGCGCTGCTTGGCCACAGAGATAAAGCGGGCGGCGGGATTGCCCAGCGCCAGAATTGCGCGATCAACCAGCCCGTCATGCACAATCACATCGGCGGCGGCGAGCGCACGGACCGCCTTCACGGTCAACAGATCGGGGTCGCCGGGGCCGGCCCCCACAAGGATAACTTTTCCAGGGTTCATCGGTCGGCCATGCCCTGTGCCGTCGTCATGCGCAAAACAGAGATTATTGGCGGCTATTTAGGGAAACTTGCCGCGATGTCGCGCAAACCCGTGCCGATCACGGCCCGCGCCTGCGTATCCGCCATCGACACGACCGGATAGGCGCAATAATCCGCCGCATAAAAGGCGCTTGGGCGATGGTTGCCAGACAGGCCCAGACCGCCAAAGGGGGCCGCAGAAGGCGCGCCATTGGTGGGCCGGTTCCAGTTGATGACCCCAGCCCGTACCAGCGCCCAAAACTGGTCAAAATCCGCCTGGGTGCCGCCAATAAGCGCCGCCGCCAGGCCGTAATCGGTGGCATTCGCCTCTTGCACCGCCGCGTCAAAATCCGCCACGCGGACCATTTGCAGGATCGGCCCGAACAATTCGACATCCGGGCGTTGCGCGACATCGGTCATGTCAATGAGCGCCGGCGTCAGGAAGGGGCGATCGGCCAAGGGCCGTGTCAGCGGGCGGATGACTTGCCCACCCCGCGCAACCAGCCCGGCAAAGCTGTCGATCAGCGCGTCTGCCGTTTCATTGTCGATCACCGGCCCCATGAAGGGGGCGGGATCGGCAAAGGGATCATCGACAATGATCCGATCAATGAGCGTGCAGATTTCGGTGATCAAGGCATCATGCGCGCCATCGCGGACGATCAGGCGGCTGGCGGCGGTGCACCGCTGCCCCGCGCTTAGATAAGCGGACTGAACGACCAGCACGGCGGCGGCATGCACATCGCTGGGGTCCCAGACAACAATGGGGTTGTTGCCGCCCATTTCCAAGGCCAGCATCTTGCCGGGCTGGTCCGCAAATTGGCGGTTCAAAATCACCCCCGTCCGGGCCGACCCGGTGAACAAAATGCCGGATATGGCGGGATGGTTGACCAGTATCTTGCCCTCATGCGCCCCGCCAATTACCAGCCGCAGCACATCTTCAGGCACACCAGCATCATGGAAAAGACGCACCAACAGGGCACCGGTTGCGGGCGTTTTTTCTGACGGCTTAAACACAATGGCGTTGCCTGCGATCAGGGCCGGGACGATGTGCCCATTGGGCAGATGCGCCGGGAAATTATAGGGGCCAAGGACGGCCATGACGCCATGGGGCTTATGGCGCAGCTGGGTGCGGTTGGCCGCCGCACCGGCCACATCGCGATCGGGTGTCCGTTCGGCATAGGCCGTGATCGAAATCTCTATTTTGTTGATGACGGCATCCACCTCTGTCCGGGCTTCCCACAAGGGCTTGCCCGTTTCCCGCGCGATGCAGGTTGCCAATTCGTCGGACCGCTGCCGTACCAACCGGGCAAAGCTGCGCATGGTTTCGATACGGGTCTCGATCGGCACCATCGCCCAGCGCGGCCATGCGGCATGGGCCCGATCCACCTCTGCCAGAACATTGCTGATCGGCGCGCGCCATAATTGGGCGCCCGTGGCCGGTTCAAAGGAACAAAGGGTTTCAGTCATCATGCCTAAGCCGCTTAATCGAAATCTTGCCCAAGGTCACCATCGGGGCCATTGCCTTGCCGATGCGGGTGCACGATCAGGCCGTGGCAATCCGACAAATCGCGCGCCATTTCCGGCGCACGAAGCCCGGCGGCGCACCCCAGAGCCGATCCTCTCGCCAGCGCAGGGCCAAGGCTTCATATTCGCAAAAGGCGCGCGGGTTTTCATATGTTTTGCGCGCTTCGACGATATAGTCTTTCATCGCCTCATAGTCGCTGAGATAGGTTCCATTGAACCAGCTTCGATAAACGCGCTCATCAATCACATGTTCGCGAATGGCAACGGCTGTCATTTCGTGCACGTTGAGCACGCGACGGATAATCTGCGCTTCCGGTTCATTTTTTCGATCGGCCTGGCCGTAAAGCGAAGGGCGGATCGGACCCGCTTTGATCTTGTTGAATGCGATGCGCGCTTCAACCAACTCACGGTCGGACTCCTGATGCAAAATCAGATCCATCGTGCCGCGCCTGCGGGCGATTTTTCGGTTGTCCAGAATCAGATGAAAGGCCGCCGCCGCTGACACAATAACGGCTCCGGTTTGAAGGTCGGAGCCGTATAAATGTAACATCTCAAATAGTTGCGTCGTCCACCCCATTTGGGCTTACCCGCCGACGCCTTCGTGGACCGTCATGATGCTTCTCCTTGCGCACATATACTTATGGCCGGACGCGCAATTTCTCAAGCTTTTTGGCCATTATGGTGCAGCCAATGCCGCCCCCATAGCGCGGATGGCGGCGATTTTTGCGGTGAGGGGCTGCCAATCGTCCGATGCCGCAATCGGGGCCCAAATCGCCTCAACTTCGTCAATCAACATCGTGCAAGGGGCAGCGCCCGCCCAATAGGGATGGTCCAGCGAAAGGCGCGGCTGATAATCGGCAAGGCTGTGCTGCAGGGCTTCAAATTCCGCGGTGGCATAGCTGGCATCCAGATCGGGCCGCCGCAGCGTGCCGCCCGCCCAGTCAAAATAGACGCGGTCGATGTTGAGCTGGCTTTTATACAGGGCCGTTTCCAGCGCGGTGACAGCGGCAATATCGCTTTGCGTATCGCGCGGCACCACGCCCAATCGCCAGAGCACCCGTTCCACCAGCGCAGCCCGATAGGCCGGCGCAAAGCCATCGATCGCGGCGACCAAATCGTCCCGATCCGCCAGCGGCAACACCGCATTGGCCAACTGCACAACATCCCAATGGATCGCCTCGGCCTGACGGCCAAAGGCATATAATCCCTGTTCGTCAAAATAGGCTGCGGTAAAGCCGGGATCAAAGCTGGGGGCCCAGCGCCATGGCCCATAATCAAAGCTTTCGCCTGAAATATTGATGTTGTCGCTGTTCAGCACGCCATGAACAAAGCCCGCCGCCATATAGCTGGCGGCCAGCCGCGCGGTTCGGGCAACGACATGCTGGACCAGCCGAACCGCGGCATCCGGGCCATCGTCTTCCCCATAATAATGGCGCAGCGCATAAGCGACGAGCCGCCGCAGATCGTCCGTCTGGTCAAGTGCCGCGAGCCGCTGAAAACTGCCAATGCGGATATGGCCGTGCGACAAGCGGACAAGAACGGCCGAGCGCGTTGGGCTGGGTTCATCGCCGCGATGGAGCGATTCCCCGGTTTCGATAACCGAAAAGGTCCGGCTGGTCTCAACGCCCAGCGCTTCGAGCATTTCTGTGGCCAGAATTTCACGCACCGCGCCCTTCAGCGTCAGTCGCCCGTCCCCGAAGCGGCTATAGGGGGTTTGGCCCGACCCCTTGGTGCCCAGATCCATGAGCCGGCCTGTCGTGTCGCGCATCTGGGCAAAAAGAAATCCGCGGCCGTCGCCAATATCGGGGTTGTACACGCGGAATTGATGGCCGTGATAGCGCAAGGCCAAAGGATGGGGCAGGCTTCCGGGGAGGGGATCAAAGCCACCGAAATGCGCAATCCACTGCGCATCCTCCAGCGTTTCCAGACCGACCTGGGCCGCCGCCCGATCGTTGCGGAATCGCAATATCTGTTGCGGGAAGCGGGCGGGCACCACCGGATCGGCCAGAAAATCAGCCACTTCATCAATGGCATGGGCGGGTTGAAAAAGCGGAGCTTGCGGGAAAGCGGACATGCGACGATATGGGGGCTATGGGGACCAAAGTGCAATATACCGATGGCTATTGGTGGTCGAATGACGGCCTGAGGCTCCATTACCGGGACTATGCGGGCGATAAGAGTCGTCCGCCCATCCTGTGCATCCCCGGTCTGACACGCAATGTGCGCGATTTTGAACATGTGGCGCAACGTTTGGCGGGGGACTGGCGCGTGATTTGCGTCGACCTGCGGGGGCGGGGTGAAAGCGCCTATGCCAAAGACCCGATGACCTATGTGCCCCTGACCTATGTGCAGGATATCGAAGCGTTATTGGCAGAGCTGAAGATCAAGCGATTTGTCGCCATCGGGACATCGCTAGGCGGCATCATCACCATGATGATGGCGGGGCTGAAGCCCGGGCGGATTGTCGGCGCGCTTCTCAACGATATTGGCCCGGTGCTGGATGAACGCGGGCTGGAGCGGATTCGCACATCTGTCGGCCGATCGCACAGCTGGCCAACTTGGGTGCATGCGGCCCGCGACCTTGGGACGATGCAGGCCGTCGTTTATCCGGGCTATAAGCTGGAAGACTGGATCGCCTATGCCAAGCGGGTGTGCCGTCTGACGCAGCAGGGCCGCATCATTCTGGATTATGATCTGCAAATCGCCGAACCCATGGCGCGGCCAACCGAAGCCTTTGATTTATGGCCCGCTTATGAGGCTTTGGGCACAGCGCCGGTGGCCATTGTCCGGGGCGCCTTATCGGACCTTTTGTCGGAACACACGGCCAAGGATATGGTCCGCCGCCTGCCCCATGCGCGGTTGACGACGGTGTCGGGCGTTGGCCATGCCCCGGCCCTGAATGAACCGGCGGCTACGCGTGCATTGGGGGCGTTGCTGAAAGCTGTCATGGCGTGACGCCGCGGCGCGTCCTGCATTGCCATTCCACATTTGCACCGGGCGGCAAGGAATTGCGCGCCGTACGCCTGATGAATGCCTTTGGCCGGGCGGCGCATCATGTTGTCCTGTCGGGTGTACCCGACGCGCTGGGCGCGCGCGATGCGATTGCGCCCGACCTCATCGTGGATTTTCCGCAGGATGCCCCCTCCTTGCGTGGGCGGCCATCCTGGTCACGTTATCGCACCCTGGCGCGCTATATGCAGGGTTTTGACCTTATCCTGACCTATAACTGGGGGGCGATGGATGCCGTTGCTGCCCGGCGCTTTTTTCCGGGTGATGGCCCGCCGCTGATCCATCATGAAGACGGGTTCAACGCCGATGAAGCCCATCGCCAGCGCCTGGGCCGGATGCTGTTTCGTCGGGCGATGCTGCCGGCGGCTGCACAGATCATCGTGCCGAGCCGCCAACTCTATGAAATTGCACGTGCGCTTTGGAAATGCCCGGCAGCGCAGCTTGTGCAGATCCCAAATGGCATCGACACCCGCCGCTTTGCCGCCCCGGCGGAAATGGGGCAGGTGCCGGGCTTTCAGCGGCACACCGATGATATTGTGATTGGGACAATTGCTGGGCTGCGTCCGGTCAAGAATCTGGCGCGGTTGATCCGCGCCGTGGCGGCCTTACCCGGTGCCGTCCGGCTGGTGATCGTGGGGGAGGGGCCAGATCGCGCAGCACTGATGGAGGCGGCACACAAGCATGGCATGGCGGACCGGCTGGTTCTGCCCGGCCATTTGCCGGAACCCCATCGCTATATCGGCCATTTTGATATCTTTGCGCTGTCATCTGACAGTGAACAGGCCCCGCTTGCGCTGATTGAAGCGATGGCGGCTGGCCGACCGGTTGTCGCCACGTTGGTTGGCGATGTCGGGCACATGGTCGCGCCCGAAAATCTGCCGTGGCTCGTCGCGCCATCGGATGAGGCAGGCTTTACCGCTGCCTTGCAGGCGCTGTGCCATGATCCGGACCTGCGCGCACGGCTGGGCCGGGCCAATCAGGATAAGGCGCGCGCGGCCTATGATGAAGCGGACATGATCCAGCGTTATGCCGATATTTATGGATTTGCGGACCCAAAGCCCGCCGATCCGCGTTTCAGCCGGGGCAGCGGCTGATGCCCAACAAAGGGTCCGGCCCGCCCGCAATCGCATGTGGATGATTGCAAGAAAAATCGCGCAATTTGCGGATCATGTCTTATAGAAGAGCGCCGAGGACGACGTGCAGGGGTATCATGTTTAAAGGTTTAAAGCCGATAATCTATCATGGCCGCGAAGTATGGCCGCTGGTTGAGGGTGGTAAAGGGGTTTCGGCAACGAACCATGCAAGCGCGGGGGCTTGGGCTGCCGCAGGCGGAATTGGCACTGTGTCGGCGGTCAATGCCGACAGCTATGACCCCACAGGCAAGATCGTGCCGCAACTTTACCACAGCAAAACCCGGCGGGAACGGCATGAAGAGCTGATCCGCTATGGCATTGATGGCGCTGTGGAACAGGTCAAGCGCGCCTATGACATCGCCTCTGGCCGGGGCGCAATCAACATCAATGTGCTTTGGGAAATGGGCGGCGCGCAGCAAATTCTGCACGGCATTCTCGAACGGACCAAAGGCATGGTCCATGGCGTGACCTGCGGCGCTGGCATGCCCTACAAATTGTCTGAAATCGCCGCGCAATATGGCGTTTCTTACCTGCCGATCGTCAGTTCTGGCCGGGCATTTCGCGCGCTGTGGAAACGGGCCTATTCCAAGGTCGCCGATTTGCTGGCGGCGGTTGTTTATGAAGATCCCTGGCTGGCGGGCGGCCATAACGGCCTGTCCAATGCGGAAGATCCTTTGAAGCCCGAAGATCCCTATCCCCGCGTCAAGGCGCTGCGGGATGTGATGCGCGAAGGCGGCATTCCGGACAGCACGCCCATCATCATGGCGGGCGGTGTCTGGTATCTGCGCGACTGGAATGACTGGATTGATAATCCTGAACTGGGCCAGATTGCCTTTCAATATGGCACACGCCCGCTGTTGACGCAGGAAAGCCCGATCCCGCAGGCGTGGAAAGATCGGCTGATGACGCTGGAGGAGGGCGATGTCCTGCTCCACAAATTCTCCCCCACCGGCTTTTATTCAAGTGCGGTGCGCAATCCCTTTTTGCGCGCGCTGGAAGCCCGCAGCCAGCGGCAGATTGCCTTTGCCCGCGATGCCGGGGAAGAGCGGACGCATGCGCTGGATGTGGGCGTACGCGGCAAGAATTTCTGGGTGTCACGGGATGATCTGATGCGCGCGCGCGAATGGTTTGGCGCGGGCTTTACAGAGGCCCTGCGAACCCCGGACGACACGCTTGTCTTTGTGACGCCCGAAGAGCGTAAGATGATCCAGAAGGATCAGGCCGATTGCATGGGCTGTTTGTCGCATTGTTCTTTTTCATCATGGAAAGACCATGATGATTACACGACCGGCTATCTTGCCGACCCGCGCAGCTTTTGCATTCAAAAGACGCTGCAAGACATTGCCCATGGGGGCGATGTGGAACAAAATCTGATGTTTGCCGGCCACAACGCCTATAACTTCAAGACCGATCCCTTTTATTCCAACGGCTTTGTCCCAACGGTGAAGCAGTTGGTGGATCGTATCCTGACGGGCGATTAATCACGTTGCCGCATGGCGCGGCTGCCGCCGCAGCGCCGCGTCATGCTGTAATGGGGGCCGCAATGGAGCCCCCATCGGCATCAGTCGAGTTCCCAGCCCCGTTCGCCATGGCTGTGCAGATCAAGCCCGTCATGTTCGGCCTCTTCATCGACCCGCATCGGCAGGACGACCGAGACCGTCCAGGCCGCAATCACCGTCATCGCCGCCGTCCAGAGGGCAACAACCGCCAGGCCAATGGCCTGCGCGCTGAATTGGCTGGTCATGCTGGCGCCCGCTGCAAAGCCGCCGCCGCCGAACATTTCGGAAAAGAAGAGCGGCATGAGCAGCGATCCCAAAATGCCGCCAACGCCGTGGACCGCGAAAACGTCCAGCGAATCGTCGATCTGCCACTTGTGCTTGACGACCTGCACCATCGCAAAACAGATCGCACCGCCCAGCGCGCCCAGCACAATGGCACCGGCCGGGCCGATATAGCCCGCCGCCGGGGTGACCGTTGCCAGCCCGGCAATGGCCCCTGTCACAATGCCGATCGAGGTCGCCTTGCCGATGCGGATGCGTTCAATCAGGATCCAGACCAGCGCTGCGGTGGACGCAGCCAGATGGGTGTTCAAAATCGCGGTGGCCGCGCCATCCCCTGCGGCAAGCGCGGACCCACCGTTAAAGCCAAACCAGCCGACCCAAAGCAGCCCAGCGCCAACCATGGTGAGAGCCGGGCTGTGCGGCGTCAGCAACGATTTGTTGAAGCCTTTGCGCGGTCCCAAAAGCGCCGCGACAATCAACGCTGCAACGCCCGCAGTTGTGTGCACAACAATGCCGCCGGCAAAATCCAGCGTGCCGACATCGCTGGCCAGCCAGCCGCCACCCCAGACCCAGCGCGCCACGGGGATGTAGACGAGCAGCGTCCACAGCGTTGAAAAGGCCACCACCCAGCCAAAGCGCACCCGCTCCACAAACGCCCCGATCACCAGGGCCGGGGTGATGACGGCAAAGGTCATCTGAAACAGGGCAAAGCTTGATTCCGGGATGGTCAGGCCCGATCGCAGATCGGATAAATTGGCGAGCATGAGGTGATCGAGGCCGCCCAGATAAGGCGATCCCGGCCCGAACACCATGCTATAGCCCCCAACAACCCAAAGCAGCGATACGGTGCACAGGATCACAAAGCTGTGCATCACCACGGACAGCACGTTGCGGGCGCGGACCAGGCCGCCATAAAATAGGCCAAGGCCGGGGATGGTCATCATCAGGACCAAGGCAGATGCGGTTAAGATCCAGGCTGTGTCGCCGCTATTGGCCGCCGGTTCTGTCTGCGCAAAGGCCGTGGCGGGATAGGCAAAACATGCAGCCAGTGCAGCTGCCAAACGACGCAAACGCATAACCCGATCCTCTCCACCCCAAGCTGTTGGGCGAGAGTGCTAGGGACAGTCGGCCGCCGCTGCAAGAGGGGTATAGGCCTAAAAGGATGCTTGACGGCGGTGTCGGTGCATCACCACCCTCGCGCGTACACACGTAAGGACTCGTTTGATCGCCATGAAGCTTGTAGTTGTTGAATCGCCCGCCAAGGCCAAGACCATCGAAAAATATCTTGGCCCCGGCCATCGCGTTCTTGCGAGCTTTGGTCACATCCGCGATCTGCCCGCCAAGGACGGATCGGTGGATCCCGACAATGGCTTTGCGATGACGTGGGAAGCCTATGCCGACAAGGGAAAGCAGCTCAAGGCGATCGCCGATGAGGCCAAAGCTGCGGACACGCTGATCCTGGCGACCGACCCCGACCGGGAAGGAGAGGCGATCAGCTGGCATGTGCAAGAGGTCTTGGCGAAGAAGAAGGCGCTGCCGCAAAAGGTTGAGCGCGTGACCTTCAACGCGATCACCAAGGCTGCGGTGACCGAGGCGATGGCGCACCCACGCGCGCTCGACCATGATTTGATTGACGCCTATCGCGCGCGCCGCGCGCTCGATTATCTGGTCGGCTTTACGCTGTCCCCCGTTTTGTGGCGCAAGCTGCCCGGCGCGAAATCGGCCGGGCGTGTCCAGTCGGTTGCGCTGCGCCTGATTGTCGATCGGGAACGCGAGATCGATTTGTTCCGTGCGCAGGAATATTGGTCGGTCACCGCGCATATGGAACATGATGGCGTGGCCTTTCTGGCCCGGCTTGTCCGGCATAAGGGGCAGAAGATTGATCGGTTGACGCTGGGCAATGCCGGCGATGCAGCCGCCGCCAAGGCTGCGGTTGAGGCGGGCCGCTTTACCGTGGCGTCGGTTGAAACAAAGCCGCTGACCCGCAATCCGCCGCCGCCCTTTACCACCTCCACCTTGCAGCAAGAGGCGGCGCGCAAGCTGGGCTTTTCGGCCACGCACACCATGCGCCTTGCCCAGTCGCTGTATGAAGAAGGCGCGATCACCTATATGCGGACCGATGGTGTCCAGATGGACGGATCCGCGATCAGCGCCGCGCGCAAGGCCATCGCGGATCGTTATGATGCCGGTTATGTGCCGGACAAACCCCGGCAATATCAAACCAAGGCGAAAAATGCGCAGGAAGCGCATGAAGCCATTCGGCCAACCGATTTCAGCCGGGACGGCGCCGCAAGCGGCGATCACGCCCGCCTCTATGACCTGATCTTCAAGCGCGCGCTGGCGAGCCAGATGGCCTCTGCCCGGCTGGAGCGCACGACCGTTGAACTGGCCGATGCAACCGGCCAGACCGGTTTACGCGCCACCGGTCAGGTTGTGCTCTTCCCCGGTTATCTTGCCCTCTATGAAGAGGGTCTGGATGATGCCGAGGATGATGACGCCAAGCGTCTGCCGCGCATGTCCGAAGGCGATGCCCCGGCCAAGACCAAGGTAGAGGCAGAGCAGCATTTCACCCAGCCGCCGCCGCGCTATTCCGAAGCCAGCCTTGTCAAGAAGATGGAAGAATTGGGCATTGGCCGGCCATCGACCTATGCCTCCATCCTGCAGGTGCTTAAGGATCGGGCCTATGTGACGCTGGAAAAGAATCGCTTCATCCCGTGTGAAAGCGGGCGGTTGCTGACGGCGTTTTTGGAACGCTTTTTCGAACGCTATGTCAGTTATGACTTCACAGCTGGGCTGGAAGATGAACTTGACGATGTGTCGGGCGGGCGGGCGCAATGGCAGGCGGTGCTCGACGCCTTTTGGCGCGACTTCAAACCCAAGACCGCTGAAGTCATGGAGCAAAAGCCATCTGATATCACCAAGGCGCTGGATGAATTTTTGGCGCCCTTCCTCTTTCCCCAACGCGACGATGGCGGGGATCCGCGGGCATGCCCGGCCTGCAAGATTGGCAGCCTGGCCCTGAGGGGCGGACGATTTGGCGCCTTCATTGCCTGTTCCAATTATCCAGAGTGCAAATTCACCCGCAAATTCGGCCAGCCGGGCAGCGCCGATGAGGGCGGCGCAACAGGGCCAGAGGTGCTGGGGCAGCATCCGGACACGGGGGAGGATATCCACCGCAAGTCGGGACGCTTTGGCCCTTATGTGGAAATGGGCGCGGGCAAAGACGCGAAGCGGGCGTCCATCCCGAAGGACATTCCGTCTGAAGACTTTGGGCTGGATTGGGCGATCAAGCTGCTCGATCTGCCGCGCACGCTGGGCGATCATCCTGAAACCGGCAAGCCGATTACAGCCAGCATTGGGCGCTATGGCCCCTATCTGGCGCATGATGGCAAATATGCGCGGCTGCAATCGACCCGCGATGTCTTTGAAACCGGGATGAACGCCGCTGTCGTCAAACTGGCGGAAGCGGCCAGTGGCGGTGGACGCGCCCGTGGCGGTGCCAGCCGCGAACCGCTGCGTGCTTTGGGCGCACACCCGCGAACGGGCAGCGACATCAAACTGATGGAAGGCCGCTATGGCGCCTATGTGACCGACGGCACGACCAATGCGACATTGCCCAAATCCATCGCTGTCGACGCGCTGACACTGGAAGAGGCGGCGCAGCTGATCGATGAGCGCGCGGCCAAGGCTGGCCCCAAAGGCAAGAAAAAGCCTGCCGCGAAAAAGGCGCCTGCCAAAAAGGCAGCGGCCAAAAAGAAGGCGCCGGCCAAAAAGGGATAATCCCCCCTTGATGTGGTGATGTGCGGGCAGATCATCTGATCTGCCCGGCACGCCCTTATGCTCTCTTGGAAGAGAGATAAATTTTTCTTCGCTGTCTCTTGGATGACTTGCTTTTTCCAAAGGCAAGGAAAGTCCGCGCGTCGCTGCACTGCATCGTTTCGGCTTGGGGCGTTTCGACTCGTTTTGGCAGCAAATGACCGCCGACCTTGTGATGAAACCTCTTGCTTCTCTCTCCAGATGAGGCACTATGTGTTGTGGCTAAGCCGGGGGGCGACCCAACAACTTGTGGTTAAGGGGAGCGACGCGTGTGGCGCCATGGGGGGGCTGGCGGGCCCTGTGGATATCGGGGACGGTCTTCGATTTCCGGCGTATCTGGCCAGTTTAAATGTTATGGGGAGCTTCGGCTCTGAGTCGAACAAGAATAGAACACGCTGCGGCGATTTTGGGGGCAAGAATGGATTTTCGGGATACGCACGCAACGACCGGTGGTGACGATGTGGCAAACAACGGTGTCGACGTGACGAAGGCGAAGAAGTCGGCAGGGGCTGCGAAGGATACGCGCGCCGTTGATGCGCCTTATCCGCTTGAGATTGATCGGTCGCGGGATGATCTGCTGACCGATTTCGGCAAGGAAACGCTGCGCGACCGCTATCTTCTGCCCGGCGAAAGCTATCAGGATCTGTTTTGCCGCGTCGCATCGGCCTATGCCGATGATCAGGCGCATGCCCAGCGGATCTATGATTATATTTCAAAGCTGTGGTTCATGCCGGCAACGCCCGTCCTGTCCAATGGCGGCACGGGCCGTGGCCTACCGATCAGCTGCTACCTCAATTCCGTGGACGACAGCCTGGAAGGCATCGTCAACACCTGGAATGAAAATGTCTGGCTGGCCTCGCGCGGTGGCGGCATCGGGACCTATTGGGGGTCTGTGCGCGGCATTGGCGAACCGGTTGGCCTGAATGGCAAGACATCGGGCATCATTCCCTTTGTCCGCGTGATGGATTCATTGACGCTGGCGATTTCGCAAGGGTCGCTGCGCCGGGGTTCGGCCGCATGCTATTTGGATATTTCGCACCCGGAAATCGAGGAATTCCTGGAAATCCGCAAACCGTCCGGCGACTTTAATCGCAAGGCGCTGAACCTGCATCACGGCGTGCTCATCCCCGATGCCTTTATGGAAGCGGTGCGCGATGGCCGGGAGTGGGAACTGAAGAGCCCGAAGGATGGCTCTGTCCGCGGCACGGTGGATGCGCGGTCCTTGTTCCAAAAGCTTGTGGAAACCCGTCTGGCAACCGGCGAGCCGTACATTATCTATTCGGACCATGTGAACAAGGCGATGCCCAAGCATCACCGCGAACTGGGCCTGAAGGTCTCGACATCGAACCTGTGTTCGGAAATCACCCTGCCAACCGGCCGCGACCATCTTGGCAATGATCGCACGGCGGTGTGCTGCCTGTCTTCGCTCAACATGGAAACATGGGATGAGTGGAATGGCGACAAGCAATTTGTGGAGGATGTCATGCGCTTCCTCGACAATGTGTTGACCGACTATATTGATCGTGCGCCGCCGGAAATGGCCCGTGCCAAATATTCCGCGATGCGCGAACGCTCCGTCGGCTTGGGCGTCATGGGCTTTCACAGCTTTTTGCAGGCCCGCAATATTCCGTTTGAAAGCGCGATGGCCAAATCTTGGAACCTCAAGATTTTCAAGCACATCGCAGCCAAGGTCAACGAAGCCTCCATGCTGCTCGCCACCGAACGCGGGGCCTGCCCCGATGCTGAGGAGCGCGGTGTTATGGAACGGTTCAGCTGCAAAACGGCGATCGCCCCCACGGCCTCGATCTCCATCATCTGCGGCGGCACCAGCGCGTGCATTGAGCCGATCCCGGCCAATATCTACACGCACAAGACGCTGTCAGGCAGCTTTTCGATCCGCAATCCGCATCTTGAAAAGCTGTTGATTGAAAAGTCGAAAAATTCCGATGCTGTCTGGAATTCCATTCTGGAACACGGCGGTTCTGTCCAGCATCTCGACTTTTTGTCGGCGGATGAAAAGGATACGTTCAAGACCAGCTTTGAAATTGATCAGCGCTGGCTCATTGAACTGGCGGCAGACCGGACGCCCTTTATCGATCAGGCGACCTCGCTCAACCTCTTCATCCCGGCGGATGTGGAGAAGTGGGATCTGTTGATGCTGCACTTCCGCGCTTGGGAATTGGGCGTGAAATCGCTTTATTATCTGCGCTCCAAGTCGATCCAGCGTGCCGGTTTTGCCGGCGGTGTTGAGGCCGATAATACGCCCGATGCGCCCAAGTTCGAACTCGCAACCACCACCGATTATGATGAGTGCCTGGCCTGTCAGTGATCCTGCCAGCTTTGCGCCTATTGTTCAGATGATGATTTAAGGAAGACGGCCATGTCCCTTCTCGAAGCCCGCAAGTCCTACAAGCCCTTTGAATATCCCTGGGCCTATGATTTCTGGAAGCGCCAGCAGCAGATCCACTGGCTGCCCGAAGAGGTGCCGCTGGGCGAGGATTGCCGCGATTGGGCGCAAAAGATCAGCGAGCATGAGCGCAACCTGCTGACGCAGATTTTCCGCTTCTTCACTCAGGCCGATGTTGAGGTGCAGGATTGCTACCACGACAAATATGGCCGGGTGTTCAAGCCGACTGAAATCAAGATGATGCTGACATCCTTTTCCAATATGGAAACGGTCCACATCGCGGCCTATTCGCACCTGCTGGATACGATCGGCATTCCGGAAACCGAATATTCGGCGTTTCTGGATTATCAGGAAATGGCCGATAAGTGCAATTACATGCACCAGTTTGGCGTGGAGAGCGACGAAGACATCGCCCGCACGCTGGCCATGTTTGGCGGCTTTACCGAAGGCGTCCAGCTGTTCGCATCCTTTGCGATGCTGATGAACTTCCCGCGCTTTAACAAGATGAAGGGCATGGGCCAGATTGTCAGCTGGTCGGTGCGCGATGAATCGCTGCATTGCGAGGGCATTACCCGCCTGTTCCACGCCTTTGTGAAGGAACGCGACTGCCTGACCAAGGCGGTCAAGGAAGACATTATCGATTGCTGCCAGAAGGTTGTCCGTCTGGAAGATAATTTCATCGACCTGGCCTTTGAAATGGGCCCCGTGCCCGGCATGACGGCCAAGGAAATCAAGCGTTACATCCGGTACATCGCGGATTGGCGCCTGGGCCAGCTTGGGTTCCAGCCCATTTACATGGTCGAAGAACATCCCTTGCCCTGGCTTGCCCCGTTGTTGAACGGTGTCGAGCACGCCAACTTCTTTGAAACCCGGGCAACCGAATATGCCAAGGCTGCCACACGCGGCAATTGGAATGAGGTTTGGGACAATTTTGATCGCCGCAAATCGGCCAAGGCCGCCAATGACGGCGCGGGTGAGATGTCGGTCGAAGCCGATATGTTCGCCGCAGCCGGCGTGGCTGCAGAATAATCCCCCCGTTTCATCGGATTGAAAAAGGCCGTCCTTGGGGCGGCCTTTTTTATGTGCGGACATGTGGCCGCCGGCCTGGGTCTGGCGGCGAACATGAACTTCCGTCCATCCTTGCAAAGTGCGCGCCGCTCATGGAAAGCTGGTGGCAAGAACATGAGGAGAGCCTGTGTTTCATAGCCTGACCATGGCCGCCATTCCCGATGCGGACGAAGCCCTGCGCCAGCCGGTGCGGGCGATGATTGCCGCGGCGATCCAGCATGTCCCGACAGACCGGCGGGCGCGGTCATGGCAGGGCTTTGATGCCGCATTCAGCCGTGAGCTGGGCCAGGCGGGGTATCTGGGCCTGACCTTGCCCACGGCCTATGGTGGCGCGGATCGTGGCCCCTTTGCCCGCTTTGTGGTGGTGGAAGAGCTTTTGGCCGCCGGTGCGCCGGTGGCGGCCCATTGGATTGCGGATCGGCAAAGCGCGCCTTTGATCCTGAACTATGGCACCGCGGCGCAGCGCGCCTTTTACCTGCCCCGAATCTGCCGCGGAGAGGCCTTTTTCTGCATCGGGATGAGCGAGCCGGGGTCTGGGTCTGATCTTGCCAGCGTGCGCACACGGGCCGAACGGACGGCGCAGGGCTGGCGGTTAAACGGCCAGAAAATCTGGACGACCAATTCGATGCACAGCGATTATATGATCGCGCTGGTCCGCACATCGGGTGGCCCGGAAGATCGCAATGCCGGTCTGTCGCAGTTGATCATCGATCTGAAGGCGCCGGGCATCACCATCCGTCCGATCACCGATCTGACCGGCGATGCCCATTTTGCCGAAGTGTTTTTTGATGCTGTCGATCTGCCCGAAGACGCCCTGGTGGGCGCTGAAGGGCAGGGCTGGCATCAGGTGACGGCGGAACTCGCCTTTGAACGCAGCGGGCCAGAGCGCATTTATTCAAGCGTGGTGCTTTTGGATGCCTGGACCCGCCATATCCGCGCCCATGGCCGTGCCGATGCCGCGACACAGGCGCTGATCGGGGGATTGATGGCGCGCCTGTCGGTTTTGCGGTCCATGTCGATTGCCTGCACCGCGCGGCTTGCGCTGGGCGAAAGCCCGGTGGTTGAGGCGTCGCTGGTCAAGGATCTGGGGACGCAGTTTGAACAGGATCTGCCCCGTCTGATTGGCGATGATCTGGCCCGCCACCCGGATCAGCCGATCGATGCGGATCTGTATCGGACCTTGCTGTATGTCACGCATATCGCGCCAAGTTTTTCATTGCGCGGCGGCACGCGGGAAATTTTGCGCGGCATTATTGCCCGGGGATTGGGGCTTCGCTGATGGATATGACTGCGCTTCTTGATCCCTTTGAGCGGATGCTGGACCAGGCCGCACCGCCCGCGGTTGTGCGCGCCATAGAAAATGGCGGGTCCACGGATGACCTTTGGGCAGAACTCAGCGCATCGGGCTATCTTGATGCCCTGGTTCCAGAATCCGCGGGCGGTGCTGGCCTGACGATGGCGGATGCCGGCCCTGTGCTGATGGCGCTGGGCGCGGCGGCCATGCCCCTGCCCGTTGCCGAAACGATGCTGGCCCGCGCGCTGTTGGCAGAGGCGGGCCTGTCGCGGCCCGATGGCCCGATTGTGCTGGTGGCGTCTGCCTGGCCTGTCCCGGCGGGCGCTGTGGCGCAGCATATGATCTATGCCGATGCCGATCAGGTCTGGCTGGCCGATATTGCCGAGCGCCAGCCCACGGGCGTCCATGGCGATCTTGCCGCAACCTTGGTGCCGGCCCCCGCGGCGCAGCCCATCCCCGGCGTCTCGGCAGAGGCCCTCCGTGCCTGTGCTGCGATGGTGCGGGCCACGGCCATTGCGGGTGCGGCGGAACGGCTTTTGGCGATGACGGTGGCCTATGCCAATGATCGGGTGCAATTTGGCAAGCCGATTGGCAAGCAACAGGCCGTGCAGCAGCAATTGGCGGTGATGGCAGAGCTGTGCATTGCCGCGCGATTCGCAAGCCAGATCGGCTGTGCCGATGGCCTGGTGCCCAGCCTTCAGGCGGCGGCCACCGCCAAATATGCCGCCAGCGCAGCGGCCGCCGATATCGCCGCCATCGCCCATGCGGTCCATGGCGCGATTGGCATCAGCGCGGATTATGACCTGCAATTGCTGACCCGCCGCCTGCACCAATGGCGACTGGCCGATGGATCGGACAGCTATTGGGCGACCGAATTGGGCGCGCTCTATCTGTCTGGCAATGCCAGCGCACTGGATTTCATCCGCACCGCATAACGGCGCAGGGCCACGATGGCCGGAGCCAGAAAGATCACCATTTTGTTGAGAAATGGTGCCCAGGAGAGGACTCGAACCTCCACGGCCTTGCGGCCACTGGCACCTGAAGCCAGCGCGTCTACCAATTCCACCACCTGGGCACGGCGCGGATCCGAATTGCGGATCACTGCGGATTGAAGCGGCGCGATTAGGCAGGCCTTTCGCGCTTGTCAACAGGCGTCAGCAAGGGCATGGGCTTTGCAAGCGATAGTTTGGGTTTCAGGAACGATGACAGACACTTTAGTGACGGTTTTTGGCGGTGGCGGTTTTGTGGGCCGCTATGTGGTTGAGGCCTTGTTGCGCAGCGGTGCCCGCGTCCGCGTGGCCGAACGCAGCCCCAAAAATGCCTATTATCTGAAGGCGCAGGCGAATCTGGGCCAAATCACCTATATCGCGGCAGATATTACGCGGCCCGACACGCTGGCCCCGGCCATTGATGGGGCTGATGCGGTGATCAATTTGGTGGGCAGCTTTGCCGATATGGACCAGATTCATGTCGCCGGGGCCCGCCATGTTGCGCAGGCCGCGGCACAGGCCGGCGTCAAAACATTTATTCATATGTCGGCCATTGGCGCCGATGCCGACAGCCGATCGGCCTATGGCCGGACCAAGGGCGAAGGCGAAGCGGCTGTGCGCGCGGCCTTTCCCAAGGCGGTGATCCTGCGGCCGTCGATTATTTTTGGGCGCGAAGATGCCTTTATCAACCGCTTTGCCGGCCTGATCCGGGCGTTGCCGATTGTCCCGATCATCGGCGGCGCCACCAAGTTCCAGCCGGTGTTTGCCGGGGATGTCGGCCATGCCGTGGCCGCCATCATCCGCGCGGCCGCCGCGCATGGCGGCAAAACCTATGAACTGGGCGGGCCGCAAATCCTGTCGATGCGCGATATCAATGTCTGGATCGCGCAGCAGGTTGGCCGGTCGCCCTTCTTTGTCGATGTGCCCGATCCGGTGGCCGGGGCGATGGCAACGCTGACGGGCTGGCTGCCCGGCGCGCCGATCACGCGCGATCAATGGATCATGCTGCAATCGGATAATATCGTTGCGGCCAAGGCGCGGGGCCTGTCGGCTCTGGGCGTTCAGGCAACGCCCCTGGATGCGGTCGCACCGGGCTGGTTGCTGATCTATCGGCGTCACGGCCGCTTTGGCGCCACCGCATGAGTGATCTGCTGACGGTGATTCTCCTCGGCATTGTCGAGGGGCTGACGGAATTTATTCCGGTGTCGTCAACGGGCCATCTGGTGTTGGCCGGGGAGCTTTTGGGCTTTGAGGACGGCTCTGGCGGCGCCTTTGACGTGATTATTCAGCTGGGCGCCATTTTGGCGGTCATCGTGCTCTATTGGCGCCGCTTTTGGGATGTCGCCCGGGGTTTGCTGTCGTGGCAGCACGGCCCCCTGATCTTCACGCGCAACATCTTGCTGGGGTTTTTGCCCTCGGCCGTGATCGGCGCAATCGCCTATAAAGCGATCAAGGCGATGCTGGAAACGCCGGCGATCGTTGCCTGGGCGCTGATCCTAGGCGGTGTCGCGATCTTGTTGATTGAACGCTTTGCCCATCGCAACGATGTTGAAACGGTGGAAGCCATGACATGGCGGACCGCGTTGATGATCGGGGTGGTGCAGTGCCTGTCGATGATCCCCGGGGTCAGCCGGTCAGGGGCGACCATCATGGGCGCCCGGTTGATGGGCGTTGAGCGCAAGACCGCGGCCGAGTTCAGTTTCTTTGTCGCCGTGCCGACCATGATGGGGGCCAGTGCGCTGGCCCTGTACAAGGAAGGGGCGGCGTTGGCCGCGCAGGATATATCCAACATCACCATCGGCTTTATCGTGTCCTTCGTGGTGGCGATGCTGGTCATCAAGGGCTTTTTGGCCGTGGTGACGCGATATGGCTTTGCGCCCTTTGCCTGGTATCGGATTGTCGCCGGGGTCGTGGCGCTCGTCTGGCTGGGGCAGATCGGCTGATGAAACCATAGCCCCGGGCGGCCGGGGCCGTTGGGGCGGGCGTTATCCGCGGATCGCCTTTTGGCGGCGGCGCTGCACCGATGATCCAATACCCATTGCCTCGCGATATTTGGCGACCGTCCGGCGGGCAATGTCAAAGCCCTGCGCCTTTAACGCATCAACCAGCGTATCGTCCGACAGGATCGCCTTGGGGTCTTCGCCTGAAATCAGGGTGCGGATGGCCTGTTTCACTGCCTCTGCCGACACCGCATCGCCGCCATCGGCGGCGGCAATGCTGCTGGTGAAAAAGAATTTCAGTTCAAACACGCCGCGCGCACAGGCGAGATATTTGTTGGTCGTTACGCGGCTGACCGTTGATTCGTGCATGCCGATCACATCGGCAATCTGGCGCAGGGTCAGCGGCTTTAACTGGCCGACGCCATGGCGGAAAAAGGCCTCTTGCTGGCGGACCAGTTCGGTCGCCACTTTCAAAATCGTGCGTTGCCGCTGATCCAGCGTGCGGATCAGCCAATTGGCCGAGGCCAGACAGTCATTCAGCCAGGACCGCGAGGCGCGATCAGCCGGGCCCTGGGTGCGCAATTCCTGATAATAGCTGCGATTGATCAGCAAGCGGGGCAGGCTGGCCGCATTGATTTCAACCGCCCAGCCCGCACCGCGTTCCATCACAAAGATATCGGGCGTAATCGCCTGGGGCGGCTCTCCGCCAAAGCGCAGGCCGGGCTTGGGATCATAGGCGCGCAATTCCTTGATCATATCGGCCATGTCGTCATCATCAACGCCGCAGATGCGCTTTAACTGGGCAATGCGGCCCAGCGCCAACAGATCCAGATTGTCGATCAACCGTGCCATGGCGGGGTCATAACGGTCGGCCTCTTGCGCTTGCAGCGCGATACATTCGGCAAGGCTGCGCGCGCCGACGCCGGTGGGATCAAAGCCCTGAATGCGCGCCAGCACGGCGGCGCAGTCCGGCACCGGGACGCCCAAATGCTGGGCAATGTCCGTGATCGGCGTGGTGAGATATCCCGCCTCATCAATCTGGGCGATGATATGTTCGGCGATGATCATGTCGCGGCCCGATAAACTGGCCCCGGCCTGCGCCATCAGATGATCCTGCAAGGACAGGCCGGGCGCAGCAAAGCTGTCAAGATCCGGCCCATCATCGTCAAATCCCGCCGTCGTGGCGCCATTCAGGCCCAAGGCGCCATCCATCCCGGGTCCGCCATCGGCGGCGCTGTCATGATGAAACACGTCGGATGAAAGATCGGCATCCAGGGGCAGGTCATGCGCGGCGATGGCCGTATCGCGCGTCAGATCCACCATGCCGGGCGCATCATCGCCGCCCTCATCATCAAAATCGATGTCCGCGTCCTCTGCAAAGGTCGCATCGGCGGCGTCATCACTGGCATC
>JBJOJQ010000186.1:0-7148 GCA_046046525.1 Pseudomonadota bacterium | reverse complement strand
CTGATACATGAACCCTCCGACTTCCCTTCTGCACAACCCTTGTTTGACCAAAAAGATTGCAGGGCTATGACTGCATCCACAATATCTTGGGGTCAAGCCTTCAGATGAATACCATTTGCGTGACCCGATTTGCGCCCAGCCCAACCGGGCCTTTGCACCTTGGTCATGCCTATTCCGCGGTTTTGGCGCATGATCTGGCCCGGGCACAGCAGGGCCGGTTTCTGCTGCGAATCGAGGATATTGATCACACCCGCTGCCGGCCAGATCATGTTGCGGGCATTTTGGATGATCTGCGCTGGCTGGGGCTGAGCTGGGATGGCGAGGTCGTCACCCAAAGTCACCGCATGGCCGCCTATGATGCGGCGCTGGGCCAATTGCAGGCGCTGGGGCTGGTCTATCCCTGCTGGTGCACCCGCGCCGAGATTGCAGCGGCGGCCGCCTCAGCGCCGCAGGGTGCCCAAATCATCTATCCCGGCACATGCAAAGGGCGGGCCGATCCCGGCGATGGTCGCCCGGCCTGTTGGCGGCTGGATGCCTGCGCCGCGGCAGCCCATATCGGCCCAACGCGCTGGCACGATGCCGATCAGGGCTGGGTCACGACAAATCCCGCGTGCCTTGGTGATGTTGTGCTGGCGCGCAAGGATGCGGGGACCAGCTATCATATCGCGGTGGTCGTGGATGATGCCTGGCAGGGCGTGACAGATATTGTGCGGGGGCGGGACCTGTTTGAGGCAACGCATGTCCACCGGGTGTTGCAGGCGCTGCTGAACCTGCCCGTGCCACGCTATCACCACCATGATCTTGTGTGCGATATCGATGGCGAACGGCTGGCAAAACGGCGCAATTCCCCCAGCCTGGCCAGCCTGCGCGCGGCGGGATGCGACCCGCAGGATCTGGTCGCGGGCTTGCGGCTTGGCCAGATGCCGCCGGGCTTTGGCCTGATGCGCTGAGGCGTGATTACCCGCTTTTGACCATTGCGTGCACGAAATGCTTTGCGCCGGGGCGGGACGGGCGTATGTCCGGTTTCATTATGGGCAACACCGTTCTTATCCTCATCCTCGTCGCCGCCATGATCGCAACGCTGTTTGCGTTGATCCGCGGCATCGTCGCCTTTCTTAGAACGACGGAAGAAGAACTGAAAAACACTGGCTCCGGGCCAAGCGTTTCTAGCCAGAAACAGAATAAGGCGATGATGCAGCGCGTGATTTTTCAGGCGGTTGCGATCCTGATCGTTGTCATCATGCTGTTCGCAGCCCGCGGCTAATCCCGTGGTAAAGCTGACCAAAATCTACACCCGCACGGGCGATGACGGGTCAACCGGCCTTGTGGATGGCAGCCGCACGTCCAAGGATAATCCCCGCATGGCCGCCATTGGCGATGTCGATGAACTGAACAGCCAATTGGGCGTGGCCGCGGTTGCCGCATCGGGTGAGATGCTGGCGAATATTCGCAAAATCCAGAATGATCTGTTCGATTTAGGGGCGGATCTCGCGACCCCGGGAGACGATTTTACGCCGTCGGACATGACGTTGCGGATTGTTGCGGCGCAGGTGGCGCGGCTGGAATCAGATATTGATGCCATGAATGCCGATATGGCGCCGCTCACCAGCTTCATCCTGCCCGGTGGCAATCCTTTGGCCGCCGCGCTCCATGTCGCGCGCGCGGTTGCGCGTCGGGCGGAACGCAGCCTTGTTGCCGCGCGGCGCGATGTGCCGATCAATCCCGAAGCGCAACGTTACATCAATCGCCTGTCCGATTGGCTGTTTGTCGCGGCGCGTTATGCCAATGCCAAGGGCGCCGATGATGTTTTGTGGGTGCCGGGTCACAACCGATAAGGGGTGATCGTCAGCGCCGAACCACATTTGCCCGCCAGGTTGGGATCCAGTCCAGAACACCGCGGCATTCCGCCATGGCAAATTGTGCGGTCAGCCGAAAGCGCCGCCCGTCCCAGACATAGGTTTCCGCCGATCCGCAATCGCCAAGGCCGCGCCCTTTGGTAAAGCTCGACAATTCGCCCTGCAGCGGATCCCAATTCGCATTAGACACCAGCGGCACGCCTTCGATCGGGCTCAGCCCAGCGCCAAAATCAAACTCGGCCGGCTTCATCTTGCGGGATTTGCCTTTGCCGGAAATCAGGACCGGCGCCGTGACGAAGTTATAGGGGCTGGAATTGCAGGCCACCAGCGCCAGCCAGTTGCGGCTGTCCAGCTTCACGGCTTCCGTTGGCAACGGGGCATCGCCCGCATCGCAGCCAATGCGTGCTTGCAAACTCTGCACATCGGTGGCGGATAAGGCCATGGTCGCCGGGCGCGGCGGACGCGGGACGGAAATCGTCGGCAGGGCCGGGGGCCTTGTGACGGTGCCCTGCTGTGCCTCCATATAGGCCAAGGCGTCGCTCAATCCGCGCAGGGACGCGCTGCCAAGGACCTGATTGTCGGTGGTCCGCAGCTGGACCCGCCGGCCCGTGCGCAGCGCGGACAAAAAGGACGGGTCAGCGGTTAGCGTCAGGGACACGCCGGGTTCAGGCAGGGCCGTGCGCAGAACAACGGCGCCGGTCTCAAGCGCCAAGGTGACCGGCGCGCCGGCAACATCCTCTTCAATATTGGGAATGCGCAACTGGGCTGGCGCATCGCCGCCGGGTGCGCGGCTGATTTGCAGGGTCAGCTGATTTTCGCCTGATTCCATTTCCATAAGCGAAACGGCCATGCAGGCGCGGCCATTATCGCACCCAATGGACCAGTCTTCGAAACTTTTCAGTTCACCGGGTTTGGGCGATGCCCCGATCGCCGCCACCAGCGTCAAAATTGCCAGCATTGCAAGACACTAGCCCAAGCCGTTCTGAGTCGATAGAGGCCCGCCATCACGTTGCACACGTCGCAGCGCATGGAGGATATTGGAATGAAGACAATTGGTGTCATTGGTGCAGGGCAAATGGGCTCTGGCATCACGCAGGTTTCTGCCCAGGCTGGCTACCAGGTTCTTCTGTCTGATGTGAATCTTGATCGTGCGACCGCAGGTAAAGCGGGCATTGCCAAGACCTTGCAGCGTCTTGTGGACCGCGAAAAAATGGATGAGGCAACGCGCGATGCCACGCTGGCGCGGATAACGCCGGTGGAGGGCAGCTCCTCCTTTGCGGCCGCGGATCTGGTGATCGAAGCGGCGACCGAAAAGGAAGAGATTAAGCGCGCCATTTTTGCCGAGGTCGGCAAGGTGCTGCGCGCGGATGCGATTTTGGCGTCGAACACCTCGTCCATCCCGATCACGCGCATGGCGCAGGCCTCGCCCGATCCGGCGCGCTTCATCGGTATCCATTTCTTCAATCCCGTGCCGGTCATGGGCCTGATCGAAGTTATCCCCGGCCTTGCAACGTCCAAGGCGACGGTTGAAACGGTCAGCCGCTATTGCGACACGCTGAAAAAGGAAATCGTCTATGCCGAGGATGAGCCGGGCTTTGTCGTCAACCGCATCCTCCTGCCCATGATCAACGAAGCGGTGTTCGTGCTGGGGCAGGGCACTGCAAATATTCAGGATATCGACAAAGGCTGCCGGATCGGCCTCAACCACCCCATGGGGCCGCTTGAGCTCGCCGATTTCGTGGGTCTTGATACATGTCTCGACATCATCAAGGTTTTGTACAACACCACGGGCGACAGCAAATATCGCCCGGCACCGTTGCTGATGAAATATGTCGAGGCGGGCTGGCTGGGCCGCAAAACGGGCCGGGGCTTTTACGATTATGCCGGGCCGGTGCCGGTTCCGACCCGGTGATTTGACGACGATTCCATCGACTGGCACAAAAAGCCAAATGTAAACGGGGGGTTCCATGTCGCGATCATTGCTTATCTTCTCAATTTTTTATGGCGGCATGGTGTGCATCGCAGGCGTGCTTGGCGCGAAGCAAGTGGCGCTTGGCCCCTTGGCGGTTGAGGCGGGCATTTTTCCCTTTTTGTTGCTGGTCATCACATCCAGCGCGATTGCTGAACTGCATGGCAAGGACGTGGCCGACCGGCTGGTCCGCTATGGCTTTATCCCGCTGATCACCTCGATCGTGCTGATCCGCATCGTTTTGGCGCTGCCGGTCGATGAAGGCATGTATCCCCCGGCGGTAGAAGCCTTTCCGATCATTCTTGGGCAAAGCGGGCGGATGATGTTTGCGGGCCTGATCGCCTATGGCCTGTCGCAAACGCTGAATGTCTATATCTTTGCGCGGCTGGCCCGCCCGGATGGCGGCATGCTGTGGCTGCGTGCCGGCATTGCCAGCGTTTTGTCGCAGATTCTCGACACCGTCTTGTTCATCAGCATATCCTTTTACGGCGAAAGAGAGATTGCCGGCCTGATGGTGGGGCAGATGACAACCAAGATCATCCTGTCGCTGCTGCTGGTGCCGCTGCTCGTCATGTTGATGGTCAAACTGGGCCGAAATCTTGACCGCGCCGGTCAGACCGCATAGCGCCGCTGCACCATGTCGAACCACGCACCAGACCAGACGGCGCTTGCCAAGGCCGAAATCCTGACCGAGGCGCTGCCCTATATCCAGCGTTATGCCGGGCAGACCTTTGTCGTGAAATATGGCGGCCACGCCATGGGCGACCCGGAAGCCGCGCGCAATTTTGCCGAGGATATCGTGTTGCTCAAGGCGGTCGGCATCAACCCGGTTGTCGTGCATGGCGGCGGGCCGCAAATCGGCCGGATGCTGAAGCAGCTGGGCATTGAATCGAAATTTGTCGGCGGCTTGCGGGTGACGGACAAGGAAACCGCCTATGTTGCGGAAATGGTCCTTTCGGGCGCGATCAACAAGGAACTTGTCGGCTGGATCATGCAGGCGGGCGGGCAGGCGGTTGGCTTGTCAGGCAAGGATGCCGGGCTGGTCACCGCACGCAAGATTGAAGGGCGCGAGGCCGACCCCAATCGTGGCATTGAACGCAATGTCGATATTGGCTTTGTTGGGGAACCGGTTGCGGTCAACCCGGCGATTTTGGAAACCCTGTCGCAAAGCGGGATGATCCCCGTTGTGGCGCCGATCGCACCGGATGAAAACGGGGAAACCTTCAACATCAATGCCGACACCATGGCCGGCGCCATTGCGGCTCATCTGAATGCGGCGCGTCTGTTCTTGTTGACCGATGTGGCCGGCGTGCTGGACAAGCAGGGCAATTTGCTGACCGATCTTGATCCCGCGAAAATCGCGGAGCTGCAGTCGGATGGCACGGTTTCTGGCGGCATGATCCCCAAGCTTGAAACCTGCATCACCGCCGTTGAAGGGGGCGTGGACGCCGCCGTTATCCTGGATGGACGTGTGCCGCACGTCACCCTGCTGGAAATCTTCACGCGCGGGGGTGCAGGGACGCTGGTCCACAAATAAGCGCCGCCATCAGCCGGGCAGGTCTGGCAAGGCCCAATTGATTGGCGCCAGCCCCTTGGCGTGCAGAAACGCATTGGCCTGCGAAAAATGCCGACAGCCCAAAAAGCCGTTATGCGCGGATAAGGGGGATGGATGCGCCGCCGTCAGGACAAGGTGGCGGCTGCGATCAACCCAGGCGGCTTTTTTCTGCGCATAGCTGCCCCAAAGCAGAAACACGACCGGATCGGGCCGATCATTGACGGCGCGCACCACGGCATCGGTAAATTCTTCCCAGCCCCGGCGTTGATGGCTGGCAGGCTGTGCCATTTCGACCGTCAACACGCTGTTGAGCAGCAATACGCCCTGTTTCGCCCAGGACTCCAAAAAGCCATGCCGCGGCCGCGGCAGGCCAAGATCGCTTTCCAGCTCCTTGAAAATATTGACCAGTGACGGCGGTGGCCGAACACCGGGCCGGACGCTGAAGCACAGGCCATGGGCCTGGCCTTCGCCATGATAGGGATCCTGGCCCAGAATAACGACGCGCACCTTGGGCAGCGGCGTGAGATCCAGCGCGCGGAACCATTCGCTGCCCGCCGGGAAAATGCGCTTGCCCGCGGCTTTTTCCGCGACCAGAAACTGCCGCAGCGCCTGCATGCGCGGCGTTTCAAACTCGCCCGCAAGGGCCGCCTTCCAGCTGTCGTCAAGCCTGATCCTGTCCGTCATGCCGGCGTGGTGAAAGGCTATGCCGGGCAAGTCAATCCCGCTGGCCTGTTGCAACGCCGGGCTATTCCGGTCATGAAATTCGCAACCGTTGAAAAAGAAGAGGATGCCATGGCGGATTACCAGACAATCAAGGTTGATATCTCTGAAGGGATCATGACGCTGACGCTGCATCGCCCGGACAAGATGAATGCGTTCACGGCGGACATGATGGCGGAAATGATCGACGCCTTTGACATGGCCGATGCCAATGATGCGGTGCGCGCCGTGATTGTCACCGGGTCTGGGGAAAAGGCCTTTTGCGCAGGTGCCGATCTGTCGGCCGGGGGTGCCACCTTTGATTATGCCAAGCGCGGTGACCGCAGCGACAATGCCTCTGCCGTCAAGGACGATGGCTCAGTTGATCTCAGCCATGAAGGCGCGCGCGATGGCGGCGGCCGGGTGACCTTGCGGATCTTTAACTGCAAAAAGCCTGTGATTGGCGCGATTAACGGCGCAGCGGTTGGCATTGGCGTGACGATGCAGCTGCCCATGGACATTCGCATCGCCAGCACCACGGCGCGCTTTGGCTTTGTTTTCGCCCGGCGTGGCATCGTGCCTGAGGCCGCGTCCAGCTGGTTCCTGCCGCGCCTTGTCGGCATCAGCCAGGCGCTTGAATGGTGCTATTCCGGCCGGGTTTTTGGCGCTGAAGAGGCGCTCAAAGGCGGGTTGGTCCGCTCCATCCATGAACCGCAGGATCTGCTGCCCGCCGCGCGCGCGCTGGCCAAGGAATTGACGGCTGATAGCGCCCCGGTGTCGGTGGCGCTCACCCGCCAGATGATGTGGCGCATGCTGGGGGCCGCCCACCCGATGGAAGCGCATAAGCTCGACAGCCGGGCCATTTGGGCGCGCGGCGCCGCGGGCGATGCCAAGGAAGGCGTAACCTCCTTCCTCGAAAAGCGGCCGGCCGCCTATCCCGATAAAGTCAGCACCGACATGCCCCATTTCTCGCCCTGGATGGATGAACCCAGCTACGGCTGAACCCGCGCTGATTGCGTGCCTGTCGCGGCCCGTCTGGGCTCCGGGTCAAGCCCGGAGCACGGGTTGC
>JBJOJQ010000187.1:0-6014 GCA_046046525.1 Pseudomonadota bacterium | reverse complement strand
GGGTTGGGGCCATAGCCAAGATTGCCCGCCCAGATCGGGGCGTCATTGGCAATCGCGTCTTGCCGGCGAAAGCCCGCGGCGACCGGCAGGCCCCAGCGTTCGGCAAAGGCCTGCATGTCGCGTGCCGCCGCCGGTGTCCAGCCAGCGCCCCCGATAATCGCGATTGGGGCCTTGGCACTGGCCAATTGTCCGGCAAGGGCCGTCATCTGCGCGTCATCCGGGGCCTGCACCACTGGCGTCACGCGCGGTCGATCGGTGGCGATGGCCGCTTCGCACAACATGTCTTCGGGCAAGGCGATGACCACGGGGCCGGGGCGGCCCGACATCGCCACGTTAAACGCCCGGGCGACATATTCCGGGATGCGGGCCGGGTCATCAATGCGCACGGCCCATTTGGCAAGTGGCGTAAACATCGCCGTAAAATCAACTTCTTGAAAGCCTTCGCGGTCCTTCATGCCGCGATCAACATCGCCAATGAACAGGATCATCGGCTGCGAATCCTGCATCGCCACATGCACGCCAATTGTCGCATTGGTCGCGCCCGGCCCGCGCGTCACAAAGGCAATGCCCGGTCGGCCGGTCAGGGCACCATCGGCACAGGCCATGAAGGCGACGCCGCCTTCTTGCCGACAGACGACATTCTGGATCTGCGGCGTATCGTGCAGGGCATCAAGAACGGCGAGAAAACTTTCCCCCGGAACGGAAAAAATGCGGTCACATCCCTGAAGGACAAGCTGGTCAACAAGAATGCGGCCGCCGGTGCGTGTGGTGCTGGACGTCATCATTTGTCTTTAGGCGCAGCCGCCCCGTCTTGAAAGGGGACAGCATCACCCATTGGGTCGGGTCCAGATCCAGCTGAGGCAGATGATGGCGACCAGCACGGGCGCCAAGGCCCAGGGCAGGGGCAGCGCCACCAGCCCAAGGGCGATGCTGATGGCAAAGGCGCCCGTGGCGGCACGCTTGCCGGTCCGGCTGATCACGCCCTTGTCGCGCCATGCGCGCAATGCCGCGCCATAGCGGGGGTGGTTCAACAGCCGGTTTTCCCAGACCGGGTGGCTGCGCGAAAAGGCAAAGGCGGCCAGAATGAAGAACGGAACCGTCGGCAACAGCGGCAGAAACGCCCCAATCGTGCCAAGCGCAACGGCGGTGACGCCCAGCGCCAGCCAAAGTGCGCGCCGGACGCCCCCGGTCTTCACGCCTGATGAATGGCCTTGGTGACGAGGTAACTGTCCAGCCCTTCAGGCCCGCCTTCGCTGCCAAAGCCCGATTCCTTCACGCCGCCAAAGGGGGCATCGGGCACGGAAATGGCAAAGGTGTTGATGCCAACCATCCCGCTTTCCACCGCATCACCCAGCAGGTTCGCCTGTCGGCCATTTTCAGTAAAGGCAAAGGCGGCAAGGCCATAAGGCAGGCGATTGGCCTGTTCGATGGCGTCGTCAAAGCTGTCAAAGGGCCGCATCAGGGCCACCGGTCCAAAGGGCTCATTCGACATCACATCCGCGTCCAGCGGGACATCCGCCAGCACCGTTGGCTGATAGAAAAAGCCGTCATTGCCGCGTGCGCCACCGGCCAGCACGCGGGCGCCCTTGGTGCGGGCATCTTCAACCAGCGCGTCGATGGCATCGGGCCGGCGGCGATTGGCCAGCGGCCCCATCTTGGTCGCCGGGTCCAGCCCGCTGCCCGTCACAACCTGTTGGGTGCGTTCGGCAAAGCCCGCCACAAAGCGGTCATAAATGCCCCGCTGCACATAAAACCGGGTGGGCGAGACGCAGACCTGCCCGGCATTGCGGAATTTCTGCGGCACAACCATGTCGAGCGTCTTTTCGAGGTCGCAATCGTCAAAGATCAGCACCGGGGCATGGCCGCCCAATTCCATGGTGATCCGCTTGGCCCCGTCTGCCGCCAGCCGCATCAGGTGCTTGCCGACCGGGATGGACCCGGTGAAGCTGATCTTGCGGATGACCGATGATCCGATGAGATGGCGGCTCACCATATCGGGCACGCCATAGACCAGCTGGGCAACATTGGCGGGCACGCCAGCATCGATCAGGCAGCGCATCAGCGCCGATGTGCAGCCCGGTGTTTCTTCAGGCGGCTTGGCGATCACCGAACATCCGGCGGCCAGGGCGGCGGCCAGCTTCTTGGTCATCAGATAGACCGGGAAATTCCAGGGCGTGAAAGTCGCCGTTGGGCCGACGGGCTGTTTGATGACGATGGAGCGTTGCCCCGTCGGGCGCACCAACACGCGGCCATAAGCGCGCTTGGCCTCTTCGGCATAATAATCAAACAGCGCCGCTGATGAGGCGACTTCGCCGCGCGCTTCGACCAGCGGCTTGCCCTGTTCCAGGGTCAGCAGCACGGCAATGGCTTCGGTCCGTTCGCGGATCAGGCTGGCGGCCTTGCGCAAGATTGCCCCGCGTGTCTCCACATCGGTCTGGCGCCATGCGGCAAAGCCCTTGGCCGACGCGGCGAGCGCCTCGTCCAGATCGGCCGCGGTGGCCAGTGGCAATCCCGCCAGCGTATCGCCCGTTGCGGGGTTTAAAACGGCGTGTTCGTCGCGGCCTTCGCCGGTCCGCCAGCTGCCATTGATGAAGAGTTTGAGTTCGGCGTCATAGGTCTGTGTCATAGACCCTTGTAACGCGACTTTACCGGTAATTGAAGCTGATCGAGATCCGGTCCGACTTGGCGGTGCTGGGCATCACCTCATGCGTCAGCCAGCTTTCCCATAAAAAGATCGTCCCGACCTGTGGCGTGGCATAGATAAAGGGTTGAAAAGCCTCGGGTGCATCGGGTTTGCGCGCTGGGGCGGCCATCATCCGCGCCAGCCGCGGATCTTCCAGTTTCAGGGCGCCGGCCCCTTTGGGCACCGCGATATAACAGGTGCCGGAAATGATGCTGTGGGGGTGAATATGGCCCGAATGCGTGCCGCCGGGCTTCAGGATATTGACCCATAGGCTGTCGAGTCTGGGCTTGCGGCCAAGGTCAAAATAACAGGCCTCGGCAAAGCGGCGGACATGCCGGTCCAGCACGCGCTTCAGATCATCAAAGGCCGGGTCGCGCAGCGGCAGATCATTGAGCGAGGCATAAGAGGTATAGCCCTTATAGCCATGGTCCCTCGACCATTGCTGCCCGGCGCCATCGGCATCGGCCAGCATGCGGCAGCTATGCTCCAGATCGGCCAGCAGGGCATCATCCTCAAGCTGGCCTTCATAAAAGGGCGTGGCGAAAAAGCTGCGGATTGTCATGCCCCTGCCATGCCCTGTGCCGGGCGATCGTGCAATTCCCCTTTTCTTTGCGGCGGATGGGTGCCAGATTTCCCCCAAGAGATCATAAGTGGAGAGCGTGCAGATGGAGATTGTCGCAGAGGACCTTGCCTTTCCCGAAGGCCCCGTGGCCATGGCGGATGGCAGCATCATCCTGACGGAAATCGCGCGGGGGCAAATCACGCGGATTTGGCCGGATGGGCGCAAGACCGTGGTGGCCCGGCCTGGCGGCGGTCCCAATGGTCTGGCGCTTGGTCCCGATGGTAAGCTTTATTGCACCAATAATGGCGGGTTCAACTGGGCGCGCGGCGCCAATGGGGAATATGCCCCGCACGGCATTGCCGATGATTATTCGGGCGGCCGCATTGAACGCATTGATATTGAAACCGGCGCGGCTGAAGTCCTGTATAAATCCGGGGATTTCGGCTGCATCCTGCGCGGCCCGAATGACATTGTGTTCGATGCCCATGGCGGCTTTTGGTTCACCGATCATGGCAAGGTGGATTATGCCAAGCGCTGCCACGATATCGTCGGCATTTTCTATGGCAAAACCGATGGCAGTGCGTTGGAAGAGGTGATTTTTCCGTCGAACAACCCCAATGGCGTCGGCCTGTCGCCCGATGGCAAGCGGCTCTATGCGGCGGAAACCTATACCTGTCGGCTGATGGCGTTCAACGTCATCGCCCCGGGCAAGGTCGATGATGCGGCCGGCCCCGGTGGCCCCGGCATCCCGATTTACCGCCCGGCCGGCTATAAGTTTTTTGATAGTCTGGCGATGGAAGCCAATGGCAATATCTGCGTTGCGACCATTGGGGAATGCGGCATTTCCGTGATTTCGCCGGACGGGGATCTGGTGGAATTCGTCGCAACCGATGATGTTTTCACAACCAATATCTGCTTTGGCGGCGCCGATATGATGGATGCCTGGATCTGCCTGTCGGGGACGGGGCGGTTGGCCAAAACGCGCTGGAAACGCCCCGGCCTGAAGCTGGAATATTAAACATATGCCCCGCATCCATGCCGAAACGCATTTGCTGGATCGGATCGGCTGGCTGCGGGCGGCGGTTCTGGGCGCCAATGATGGCATTGTGTCCACCGCCAGCCTGGTGATCGGCGTGGCGGCGGCGGGCGCCTCGTCGGCCACGCTGATTGTCACCGGCACCGCCGGGCTGGTGGCGGGCGCCATGTCGATGGCGGCGGGGGAATATGTCTCTGTCAGCTCCCAGGCCGATGCAGAGGCGGCAGATATCGCCAAGGAACGGCACGAACTGGCGACCGATCCGGCGCATGAACGCGAAGAGCTGATCGGCATTTATGAGGCGCGCGGGCTGGATCGGGCCTTGGCCGAACAGGTGGCAGATCAATTCATGGCCAAGGATGCGCTCAAGGCCCATTTGCGCGATGAACTGGGGTTAACCGAGGCGCTGTCGGCCCGGCCCATTCAGGCGGCCTGGGCCTCGGCTGCGGCCTTTTCGGTCGGCGCGGCGCTGCCCTTGGCCGTTGCGGGCCTTGCGCCTTTGGCCACAGCGCAAATCTGGATCGCGGCCGGATCGCTGCTGTTCCTGGCGCTTTTGGGCGCAACCGGGGCCAAATTGGGCGGCGCCCCTGTGGCCAAGGCGGTCGTCCGCGTCACCTTCTGGGGCGCCTTTGCCATGGCCGCGACCGCCGCCATCGGCTCTTTGTTCGGCACCCATCTGGCCTAGGGTCAGGGCGACCGGGCGTTTTTGCGCTTTCCTACATCGTTCTTCTTATGTTCTAATCATGGAATGAGCAGTCCGTCCCAAACGCCCGCCGCCCCGGCAGATCCATCACCCGCGCCCCCCGCGTCCAGCGCAGATCGGCCCTATCTAACCGATGATGAAAACCCCTTTGGGTTTGATCATGTCCGCCTGCGGTTCCGCCATGATGGCTGGACGCCCGAACGGCAGGAACGGTTTATCGAGGCGCTGGCGGCGACGGGCTGTGTTGAACATGCCGCGCGCGCCGTGGGGAAAAGCGTGTCATCGGCTTACGCGCTCAAAACCCGGGCAGAGGCGCAGCCATTCCGCCTCGCCTGGGAGGCCGCGCTGGAAGTTGGGATTAAACGCCTGTCCGAAGCCGCCTTGTCGCGCGCCATCCACGGCGTTCCCTATCCCATTTTCTATAAAGGCGAACAGGTGGGCGAACGCCGTCATTTTGATGAACGGCTGACAATGTTTTTGCTGCGCTATCGCGATCCGGCCCGCCATGGCGCGTGGATCGACCATGTGGAGCGCATAGAGGAAGACCCGGATGGTGCGCCCGTCCTGCTCCGCCAGTTGATGAACCGGATGATGGACCGGCTCTTTGGGGATATGGGGGATGAAGCGACCCGCCGGTCGCGCAAGGCCAAGGCCAAGGCCAAGGGCCGATCAGGGGCCAAAGCTGGCGCCAAATCGGGCGCGCAGACCCGGGCAAAGACAACGCCTGCGGCCAAAAGCAGGTCCGGGCCGAAATCTGCAGATCCTGCCCCGGCAACCATGCCGGGGGCCGGGGATCAGGCGCTGGGCGGTCCAGATGCCGCCACTGCCGCTATGCCGGATCAGGTGGCGTCAGCGGCCGGCCGGGCCACCGCCGCGCCCCCCGCGCATGATCCAGAGGCGCCGACCCAATGGGGCGGGTCAGAGGATGCCGCCCCGAACCCGCATCCCCCCATGCGCCCCCCCGAACCCCGCATCAGGGGCTTCTAACGCCCCCCACGCCCACCCCCACCCGTACTCCGGCGCAGGCCGG
>JBJOJQ010000149.1:0-3777 GCA_046046525.1 Pseudomonadota bacterium | reverse complement strand
GGGCCGGAGTACAGGCATTGCGCGTCACGTTAAGCGGTACGCCACAGGCCAGCCGCGCGAAGGCCGCACTGATCCCAGCGCGTGCTCCGGGCTTGACCCGGAGCCTAGGTGCGACCCCTCTGGGCTCCGGCACAAGGCCAGAACACGTGACGCCCCGCCCCCATTTCTGGGCGCCGGCACAAGGTCGGCGTACATCATGGCAACCGACCATGATCGGGGCGAAAGGCATGCCCCCTTTTCGCGGGGGGTTTCCTGATGCTTTGGCTGCGCTATAGCCTTGGGGTATGACCAAAGAACGCATCTGGACCGCCGCCCTTGCCGTTATTGGCGATGAAATCCTTTCCGGACGCACGCAGGACAAGAATGTCAGCCAGATCGCCCTGTGGTTGAACTTGCAGGGCATCCGCTTGCGCGAAGTGCGCATTGTCCCGGATATTGAGGACGAGATTGTCGATTGCGTCAACGCGCTGCGCGGCCGCTATGATTATTTGTTCACAACCGGCGGCATTGGCCCGACGCATGATGACATTACGGTTGATGCCATCGCCAAGGCGCTGGGCGTGGGCGTTGTCATCCATCCGCAGGCCAGCGCGATGCTGCAGGCCTATTATGAAAGCCGCGGCGGATTGACCGAGGCCCGGCTGCGCATGGCACGTGTGCCCGATGGGGCAGAGCTGATCCCCAATCGCCTGTCGGGTGCGCCGGGCATTCGCCATGGCAATATCTTCATCATGGCCGGGGTGCCGCATATCACCGCGGGCATGCTGGATGCCCTGACCGGGACGCTGGAGGGCGGACGGCCGCTTTTGTCCAAAACGGTCGGCTGCTGGGTGGCCGAAAGCGAGATATCTGAGATGCTTGCCGCCGTGGAAAAGGCGCATGAGGGCTGCCAGATTGGCAGCTATCCTTTCTTCCGCGAAGGGCGGGTTGGATCCAATTTCGTCATTCGCTCTGTCGATCAGCCCACGCTGGACCAATGCGCGGCCGCATTGGTGGCAGAATTGGCGAAACTGGGCCGGGATGGCGTGATCGACGGAATCTGATCAGGCTTTGGCGAAGGGCGTGGCCCGCCACAAAATCAAGAGCGCAGCCGTTGAAATCACCGCCGCCACGGCAAAAGACGCGCCCCAAAACTGAACGGGCGCCGCCGGGCTGGTGAAATAGGCCAGCAACGGGTTGAACAGCGAGGGCGCGATGATTGACCCCAGCGCCATCAGGCTGGAGGCAAAGCCCTGCATCTCGCCCTGCGTTTCGGCGGTGGCGCGCCGCGACATCATGGCCGTCAATGTCGGATGGACAAGGCTTTGGAACACCATGGGCACAATGAGGAGCAGCGCCAGCCAGCCATAAGGCGCAACCGCATAGGCCGCAAAACAGGCAGTGCCGATCGCCATGCCCAGCATCGCCACCCGCCTTTCCCCCAAGGCCCCGATCAGACGGCCGGTCGCAAAACTTTGTACCAGCGCCATGCCAAGGCCGACACCCGCCAGCGATAACCCAACCATCCCGGCGGACCAGCCAAAGCGGCCATAGGTGTAGAAATTCCATGTCATGGGGTAAATCAGCGAGGCCACCTGCCACAGCACATAGACGCTGGCGAGCGGCAGGATCCCCGGCAATTTGCGGACATTCAGCAAGGACCCGACCGGGTTGGCCCGGCGCCAATCAAACGCCCGGCGATGCGTCTGGCCCAGCGTTTCGGGAAAAACGATCGCGCCATAAATGAAATTCGCCATGGCGAGGGCCGCGGCCGCAAAAAAGGGCACGCGATGCCCCAATTCCCCCAGCAAGCCGCCCAGCACCGGGCCGATCACAAAGCCGATGCCAAATGCCGCGCCGATCAGACCAAAAAGCCGGGGCCGCGCCTCTGGCGGCGCCAAATCTGCAATGGCAGACTGGGCCGGCGCATTGGAGGCGCCGAAAATGCCCGACATGAACCGCCCGACATACAGCCAGGCCAAGGTCGGCGCGAAGGCAAGGATCAGGAAATCAATCGAAAAGCCGAAAAGCGACCCCAAAAGAACCGGCCGCCGCCCAAATCGGTCGGACAAATTGCCCGCCAATGGCCCACAGATAAACTGGGTGACCGCATAAAGCAGCGACAAGCTGCCCCCAATCGCCGTGGCCTCGGACAAATCGGCATGGCCCAGGTCCATCACCAGCTGCGGCATCACCGGGGTGATGATGCCAAAACCGATCGCATTGATCAAAATGGTGCCAAGAAGAAAGCGGACGGCGGGGGGAATGGCTGACGGGCTTGTCGCTGTGTTGGTCACACGCAGTCTACCTTATGGTCATTGGCCCTGACGTCTGGGCGAATCTGATGATGGGCAGGCGCCGGACGCCGCCACTGCAAAGCCGCATCCTTTGCGACGATAAACGCTATTCGGGCAAGAAACCGAAACTGAAAACCAAAGGACGCAGTTTTGCGCTTAAGGCGGCATAAGCGGATTTGAAAGGATCAAAATCCGTCAGTTCCGTATCGCCAAAGGCCTCCAGCGCTTTGCGGATCTGATACCAGCCGGCATCCGCGCGGTTGAGTTTATAGTCATCCCGGATCTTGTGGGGGAAGCTGATGGCGTGAAACCGCGCCCAGAGTTTGCGCCCTTCATCCAGCACGGCCTGCGCCTCGGGCGAAAAGGCCATGCCCGCCATATAGCGGACCATGAAATCACTTTCGAACCGCGCCTTTGCGCCGACTTCACCTTCCGTGAAAGGAATGAAGTGATTGGTGAGCGACCAATCGCGATCAGTCCATCGCAGCCCGTCGGCACCTGCGGTCAAATTGCTGCCATTAAACAGCATCCAGACAAGGCAATCCGATTGAAATTCGTCTGGCAGCGGCTGCGACGGTTGAAGAAACTGGTCACGATCATTGAGCCATGTCGGCTTGATGAGGCGGCGGACAGAAAAGACAATCGCGGCTTTCCAGAGCTCCTGTCTGGTGACGAAGAATGCACCAGCGTTCCCGTAGCCCGACGACAACAGCGCTGTCTGGGCAGCATGTTGCAAATCGTTGCCAAAAACGATCATACTCCCCAAAGCGTCGTTGGCCCAACGATCACCTCTGACGTCCTTCGTGCTGGTTGTTGGGGTTAATGCATTCTTGAGAGGTAGCGCCGGAGTGCCGTTTGATCGCGGACGGACGATCCATCCTGCTAATGGAGGACGGGGTAGTCCACAGTAAAAGGTCTTGCAGCCGATTGCTTCTCCGGCGCGATTAAGCGCCAAGGTCTCAATCGTTTTCGGTGGGCACTCTTTCCTCAAATCCCAAATCAGGAAGCCAATCGGAAAGTCGCCTTTCAAATCATCGAATGCTTTACTGTGCACCACGAACCCGTCGAGATACTCAGCCTTCCAGTGTACGCGAAACTCGGAAAAGTTCGGCGCGTTGACATACTTAAGTGTGCTGAACATCGCCAATACCGCATTCGGCAATTCCCACTTCACACGCTGAACAAACTGGGTGAACAATTCGCGGGCAGCGTAACCTAAGCCCGCCCCCATATAAGTACCAACATTCGTCTTTGCGACGCCTGTCTTCATGCGGGCATTCGTGCCTAAATCCTTAGTATTGTCGACATTCATCGCTTCCGCATAAGGCGGGTTCATAAGCACCAAGATTGGCTTCGCGCCGTCTTTCTCTTCCTTTGCATCGGCAATTGCCTGTCGCAACGACATCGGCACTTTATCGGTAATGGAATAATCAATCTCGCCAAAATCCGTCACATCGTCGTTGAGATAATCATACTGGAAAATCTCCGCCCCTGCAAAGCG
>JBJOJQ010000129.1:0-6531 GCA_046046525.1 Pseudomonadota bacterium | reverse complement strand
TGCGGTGCAAAAGGCCCGGATAGGGATAAGCCGCATCCAGCGGTGTCTTAGGGAAAGACCATGGAAGAAGTCATTCTACGCGGCGGGGCATGGTATCTCGTCGCTTTCATTGCATTTCTGGCGGCGGCTTTTGGCGTCGACACCGGCTTTTCGGTGCATATGACCATCATATGCGGGGCGGCGCTGATTGCCGCCTTTGCGTCCAACGCTGGATTTGATTTCAAGGCCGGGCGCTTTGTGCAGCCCAAGGACGTGCATTCAAGATATGATGATGATCTGGTGCGCCTGGGGGTGATTGCCACCTTGTTCTGGGGCATGGCCGGCTTTCTGGCGGGCTTGTACATTGCCTTGCAACTGGCCTTTCCCGCGCTCAACCTCGGGCTTGAATATACAAGCTTTGGGCGTTTGCGGCCGCTGCACACTTCGGCTGTGATTTTTGCTTTTGGCGGCAACGCGTTGATCGCGACAAGCTTTTATGTCGTGCAGCGGACGTGCCGCGCGCGGCTGGCGCTGCCCGGCCTCGCACGCTTTGTCTTTTGGGGCTATCAGCTGTTCATCGTGCTGGCCGCCACCGGCTATCTGATGGGCATTACCGAAGGCCGCGAATATGCAGAGCCGGAATGGTATGTCGATCTGTGGCTGACGGTTGTTTGGGTTGCCTATCTGGCGGTTTTTGTCGGCACCATCCTGAAACGGTCTGAACCCCATATCTATGTGGCGAACTGGTTCTATCTGTCGTTCATCATCACCGTGGCGATGCTGCACCTCGTCAATAATTTATCGATGCCGGTCAGCCTTTTGGGCTCCAAAAGCTATGCAGCCTTTGCCGGGGTGCAGGATGCGCTGACGCAATGGTGGTATGGGCATAATGCCGTCGGCTTTTTCCTGACCGCCGGCTTCCTTGCCATGATGTATTATTTCGTGCCGAAACAGGCCGAACGCCCGGTATATTCCTATCGGCTGTCGATCATCCATTTCTGGTCGCTGATCTTCCTCTATATCTGGGCGGGTCCGCACCATCTGCATTTCACCGCGCTGCCAGATTGGGCGCAGACGCTGGGCATGGTGTTTTCGATCATGCTCTGGATGCCCAGCTGGGGGGGCATGATCAACGGCCTGATGACGCTGAACGGCGCGTGGGACAAGATCCGCACCGATCCGATCATCCGCATGATGGTGATGGCGCTCGCCTTTTACGGCATGTCGACCTTTGAAGGCCCGATGATGTCGATCAAAACGGTCAACAGCCTGTCGCACTATACCGACTGGACCATCGGCCATGTCCATTCGGGCGCCCTGGGCTGGAATGGCATGATCACCTTTGCCAGCCTTTATTATCTCGTCCCGCGCCTGTGGGGCCGCCCGCGGCTTTATTCGCTGCGTATGGTCAACTGGCATTTCTGGACGGCGACGATTGGCATCGTTCTTTATGCATCGTCGATGTGGGTTGCCGGCATCATGCAGGGCCTAATGTGGCGGGAATATGGGGCGGATGGCTATCTCGTCTATGCCTTTGTCGAAACCGTTGCGGCCATGCACCCCATGTATCTGATCCGCGCCGCCGGTGGTCTGCTCTACCTCTCGGGCGCTGTCATCATGGTCTATAATGTCTGGATGACGATCGCCGGCCATGTCCGTGCGGAACGGGCGATGACCGAAACCCCCCATGACCGCGAAGCCGACCGCCCTGTGGTCGCCGTGCCCGCCGCATAAGGAGTATTGAACATGGCCATCAAGGCACTTGATCATGGCAAGCTGGAACGCAATGTCGGCTTGCTTGGGGTATTCGCGCTGATCGCTGTTCTGATTGGCGGACTGGTTGAGATTGCGCCCCTGTTCTGGATCGACTCCACGGTCGAAAAGGTCAAAGGCGTGCGGCCTTATACCCCGCTCGAACTGGCGGGCCGCAACATCTACATCCGCGAAGGCTGCTATGTCTGCCACAGCCAGATGGTGCGGCCGTTCCGCGATGAAGTGGAACGCTATGGCCATTACAGCCTGGCCGCGGAAAGCATGTATGACCATCCCTTCCAATGGGGGTCAAAGCGCACCGGGCCAGATCTGGCGCGTGTGGGTGGTCGCTATTCCGACCAATGGCATCGTGAACATCTGCGCGATCCGCGTTCGGTTGTGCCGGAATCGATCATGCCGCCTTATGCCTTTTTGGCCGAACGGGATCTGAAGGCCGGTGACATGGCGGCGCATCTCACGGCGCTTAAGGCTGTGGGCGTGCCCTATGCCAAGGCCGATATTGATCGGGCCAATGCAGATCTTGCCGCGCAGGCCGATCCGGATGCCGATGCCGCAGGCCTCGCCACCCGTTATCCCAAGGCGCAGATCCGCGATTATGATGGGGATCCTGCCCGCCTGACCGAAATGGACGCGCTGATCGCTTATCTCCAGATGCTGGGCACCTTGGTCGATTTCAAAGCGGCGGCCGCGCAGGAGCAGGCGAAATGACCTATGATGCGCTGCGCCATTTTGCGGACAGCTGGGGCCTTGCCTTCATGGTTGTGCTGTTCGTGACCTTTGCCGCCTGGGCCTTTCGCCCCGGCTCGCGCGATATCAGCGCGACGGCGGCCAACATGATCTTCAAGGACGATGACAATGGCTAAGAAACCCACCGAAACTGGTCCGCGTGTCGATCAGCCGACCGGCACGGAATTTGTCGGCCATGAATGGGATGGCATTGAAGAACTGAACACGCCGTTGCCGCGCTGGTGGCTGCTGACCTTTTACGCCACGGTCATCTGGGCGATCGCCTATACGGTGATGTTTCCGGCCTGGCCGATGATCAGCCGGGCGACGGCCGGGATCACAGGCTGGACCAGCCACGGCCAGCTGGCCGCCGAGTTGCAGGCGCAACAGGCAAAGCGGGCGCCGGTCATCGCGGCGATTGCCGCCACGCCGATTGAACAGCTGACCGCCAAGCCGCAATTGATGAGTGCGGCGATTGAAGGCGGCAAGGCGGCGTTCAAGGTCAATTGCGTGCAATGCCATGGTTCTGGCGCTGCCGGGTCCAGAGGCTATCCCAATCTGAATGACGATGACTGGCTGTGGGGCGGCGACCTGAAGGCGATCCGCTACACGCTGGAACATGGCATTCGCAACCCCGATCATGCCGCCACGCGCCAATCGCAAATGCCGGCTTTTGCGGGTATTTTGAACGATGCCGATGTCGCCGCCGTGGTGGCCCATGTGCGGACAATTTCCAAACAGCGGCCCGCCGATGGCCTGTCGCAAAAGGGGGCAGCCATTTTCGCCAATAACTGCGCGGTCTGCCATGGTGCAGATGGCAAGGGTGGTCGTCAGGTCGGCGCCCCCAATTTGACGGACGGCATCTGGCTTTATGGCGGGGATAGCGCCACCCTGACCGAAACCGTGCTCAAATCGCGCCAAGGCGTCATGCCGCGCTGGGGTCATAAGCTCGACGCCGCAACCATCACCATGCTGGCCGCTTATGTGCACGCGCTGGGCGGTGGAGAGGCCAACCCGGCACCTCAAAAGGTCGCAGCTACCAATGCCCCAACCAAGTGACCCAGAGCCGCCAGTCGCGCTCTATGCCAAGCGGGCCGCCGTCTATCCCAAGGCGATAGACGGCGTCTTCCGCCGCCTGAAATGGGCGATCATGGCGGTCACGCTGACGATTTACTATGTCACGCCTTGGCTGCGCTGGGACCGTGGGCCTTTTGCGCCCGATCAGGCGGTGCTGGTCGATCTGGCCCATCGCCGCTTTTACATGTTTGCGATCGAAATCTGGCCGCATGAATTTTATTATGTCGCCGGGCTTCTGGTGATGGCCGGGATCGGCCTGTTTCTGGTGACCTCGGCCGTGGGGCGCGCCTGGTGCGGCTATGCCTGTCCGCAGACCGTCTGGACTGATTTGTTCCAGCATGTTGAACGCTGGATTGATGGCGATCGCAACGCCCAGCTGCGCCTCGACAAGGCCCCCTGGGGCCCGGCCAAAATCGCCCGGCGGCTCACCAAATGGTCCGTTTGGTTGCTGATTGCGGTTGCAACCGGCGGTGCCTGGATCTTTTATTTTGCCGATGCCCCTACTTTGGCGCGCGCCTTTGTCGGCGGCCATGCCCCGATGGTGGCCTATTCAACGGTCGGCGTTCTCACCGCGACGACCTTTATCTTTGGTGGTTTCATGCGCGAACAGGTGTGCATTTATATGTGCCCCTGGCCGCGGATCCAGACAGCGATGCTCGATGAAAAATCGTTGATCGTCACCTATAAGGACTGGCGGGGTGAGCCGCGGACCCATGGCCTGAAAAAGGCGCAGGATGCCCCGGCCAAAACCGGGGATTGCATCGATTGTCTGCAATGCGTGGCCGTCTGCCCAACCGGGATCGACATTCGCGAAGGGCCGCAAATCGGCTGTATCACCTGTGCGCTGTGCATCGATGCCTGTGACAAGGTGATGGCGCAAATCGGCAAGCCGCGCGGGTTGATCGATTATTGCACGCTTGATGATGCCGCGGCTGAACAGGCCGGGGGCACGGCAAAGCCCGCGCTGCGGACGATCTTTCGGCCCCGCACGCTGATCTATTTCACGATTTGGGCGGCAATTGGCTGCGTCATGTTGTTTGCGCTCAACGCGCGGACGCGGCTTGACCTCAATGTCCAGCATGATCGCAACCCGGTTTATGTGCAGCTGTCCGATGGCATGATCCGCAACAACTACACGATCAAGGTGCGCAATATGGAAACCCGGCCGCGCGATGTGTCGTTGCGTGTCGATGGCCTGCCCGGCGCAACTGTCTGGACGTCGGACGGCAACCGGGTGGACGGTGTCCGCCAAATCGATCTGACGGTGCCGGCAGACAGCGTGCAAAAGGTGCGGCTGTTTGTGGCCGCCCCGGCACAGGGGGAGGCGCGGTCCAGCTTTACGATCACCGCTGTGGCCCGCGATGGCGATCATCGGGGGGACAGTGACCGCATTGTTTTTGAACGACCCGTCCGCAGCGAAGAGGAAATGGACTGATGCGACGCACATTTACCGGCTGGCATATGACGGGCATTTTGGTGTCCTTTTTTGGCGTCGTAATTGGCGTCAACATGGTCATGGCGCATGCGGCCATTGGCACGTTTGGCGGCACTGTGGTCGATAACAGCTATGTCGCCAGCCAAAGGTTCAACGGCTGGCTGGATCAGGCAGAGGCGCAAAAGGCGCTCGGCTGGGAAGTGGCGAGCATGCGCGCCCCCAATCGCCATCTGGCCGTCCGCGCCATGGCGGCAGGCACCCCGCTCCAGGGGGCAGAGATCAGCGCCGTCATCCGCCATCCGCTTGGCCGTGCGCCCGAACAGTCGCTGGATTTTCGCCGCGATGGGACCAGCTGGATCAGCACGACGCCGCTGCCGCAGGGCCGCTGGCTTGTCCATCTGCGGGTCCGCCGCGGGGCTGACCGGTATCAGGTGATTGAGGATCTGCAATGACGCCAACGGTCGCCACCCGCTCGGACAGCCGCCGGGCCATGGACAGCGCGGAAACCATTTTTGCCATTCCGGGCATGCATTGCGCCGGGTGCATCGGCAAGATTGAAAGGGGCCTCACCCAGACCAGCGGGGTGCAGCAGGCGCGCGTCAATTTCACGGCAAAGCGGGTGACGGTGCGGCATGATCCGGCGCTGACCATTCCGCATATCACACAGGCTTTGGCACAGATCGGCTTTGAAGCCCAGCCGCTGGGTGAAAGCGCGCTGACGGTGGGCACCGAAAGCCGCGACCTGTTAAAGGCGCTGGCGGTGGCGGGCTTTGCCGCGATGAACATCATGCTGCTGTCGGTCTCGGTCTGGTCGGGCGCGGATGGCGGCACGCGGGATCTGTTTCACTGGCTGTCGGCGGTGATTGCACTGCCCGCCATTGCCTATGCCGGGCGGCCCTTTTTTCGATCCGCCTGGACGGCGCTGTCCAATGGGCGGACCAATATGGACGTGCCGATTTCGATTGGCGTTGTCCTCACAGCGGCGCTCAGCCTGTTTGAAACCTTCGTCCATGGCCCGCATGCTTATTTTGACGGCGCGGTCATGTTGCTGTTCTTTCTTCTGGGCGGACGCACGCTCGACAGCGTGATGCGCGATCGTGCCCGCGACGGCGTGGCGGCGTTGCTGAAGCACACAGCGCCCGGCGCGCTGATCCATGATGTCGATGGCCGGACACGCTGGGTCGACGCCACAGATCTTGACCGTGGCATGGTGATGATTGTCGCGGCCGGGGAAAGGCTGGCAGCGGATGGCGTGATCATCAAAGGCGACACGCGCTTTGATCTGTCGCTCTTGACCGGGGAATCGGCGCCCGTGGCCATGGGCATCGACAGTGAGGTGCACGCCGGCACGCTCAATCTCGATGCCCCGATTGAGGTGCGGGTGACAGCGGCCGGATCTGGGACGGCGATTGCCGATATTGCCCGGATGATGGAAGAGGCGGGCCAATCTAAATCCCGCTATGTCCGCATCGCAGACCGGGCCGCGCGGATTTACGCGCCGGCGGTCCATTTGCTCGCCGCGCTTAGCTTTGCGGGCTGGA
>JBJOJQ010000093.1:0-13596 GCA_046046525.1 Pseudomonadota bacterium | reverse complement strand
TCCACGCTAAATCCGGCATCGACAAGGCGCCGTGCAAAGAGATTATCGGGCGCGGCCGACCAAATGGCCAGCACGCCGCCGGGCTTCAACGCCGCTTTGGCCGCCGCCAGACCGCGCATGGAATAAAGACGATCATTGGCGTTGCGGGTCAGGCCATCGGGGCCATTGTCCACGTCCAGCAGAATGGCGTCATAGGCTTGGCTTGCCGCGGCGATCTCGGTCGCGACATCGCCGTCAAAAATGGTGACACGCGGGTCATCAAGGCAGCCAGCGGCCAGATCTGCCATGGGGCCACGTGCCCAGGCGATGATCTTTGGGACCAGCTCGGCCACGGTTACCCGCGCGTCTGGCCCAAGGGCGGCCAGGGCCGCTCGCAAGGTAAAGCCCATGCCATAGCCGCCGATCAGGATATGCGGGGCGGCTCTGCCAGTCAGCCGGGCGCAGCTCATCACGGCCAGCGCCTCTTCTGACCCGCTCATCCGGCTGTTCATCAATTCATTGCGATCCAGCACAATCATGAAGTCTGTGCCACGCCGAAACAGCCGCAGCTCCTCGCCCCCCGGGACGTGCGCGGTATCGATCAACTCGCGTGGGATCATGGCGGGCTACTCCAAAGTGCGGAAAAAATACGGGGTGGATCACACGATCCACGCCGTCCACATTGTATCATGCGGGCTGGGGATAGGGCGCGATGGCCGGTTGCGTCAGCGGGCGGCGTACATCGCTTCTGCGCGGGCCTTCAGCGCAATGGCGGTGTCATCAAAGGCACGCTTGACCCATGGGCCAGCAAATCGAAACACATGGATGCCATTGGAGCCCAGAAAGGCGTCGGTGCTGTAATAGGTGCAACTATCAGCCCCTGTTGCTTCGATGACCTGATCCCGCCGGGCCGGGTAGGGCCAATAGTCAAGATTAGGGAATTCCCAGCTCAACAGGCGTTCCGGTTCAAAGGCGCAGATATATTCCAGATTTGGCACCGTGGGCCCGCCTGCCGTGGCATAGCTGATCAACGTCATTTCAATCGGCGCGCCGAGTTCAAGCGTGGATACCGCGCGAATACAAAACGGGTTCCATTCATTATAGCGGGGCAGGTCGGTCAAAATGGTCCAGACAAGGCTCGCCGGGGCGTGGATCGTCACGGTTTCACTGCGGGTGACGGCATCAGGGTTGAACCCCATGTCAGGGTCTTGTGCGACGGTTTTTGCCGCCTTCATCCAGTCAAGCATGGCTGTTCTCCAGTGCTGCCAATTTCATCACATGCGCCTTGGGCAAGGGGTATTCGGTCGCGCCGGCCCAACGCAACAAGGCCGTGCCTTCCCGATGCCCGCAGGTGTCGATCCAGTTATATGGCCCATCTGTTAGGCCGGGATCGTGTGCCGCACAAATAATCCGGACGGACCCATTGGCGCCCGTCCTTGCCGAATGCTTGTTCACGGTGATCTGGCGGAAACGATAATCAAGGCTTTCCATCCACCAGTTATCAAGCTGGAAGTTCCAATAATAGCACTCTGGCGGCGTCACATCGATGACCCAGGCCTCATCCGGTGCAAGGCGCCAATAGGCATGGGCGTAATAAATGTCTTTGGCGCCCCCACCTTTTTGGAACATCGATTGGTCGATATCTGCAAATTCATTGGGCGTTTTCCGAAACAGCCGGGTCCAGTCGGCAAAGGTTTGGGCCACGCCGTGCACAAATTGGGCGGCTGCCCCCAGGCCCTGTGCCAGATCTGCGGCCTGAAGCGGGGCAGGGACGGCTGGGCCACCAATGCGTTCAATATGAAAGGTCCCGCCGCGTTCACTTGCCCGGTCCAGCGCGGATTGGCGGATGATGATGACACTGGCATCGGGTTCAAGCCGCAGCCAGTTTTTGCCGGCATCTGCGCCGCTTGGTGGCGTGCAGCTGGCAATAATCTCCACAGACCCATCCGGGCCCCAGTGGATATCGTCGCTCATCAGGCTGCCCGTCGCATGGGCGCTGCCATCAATGTGATATCGCATGGCATTGGCGACAATCGAAAAATAGAACATCGATCCGCGCGTGCCGGTGATCCGATAGACATTGTTCCCGGAAATGGAGGCGTTCCAATATTCATTGTCCGGATTGTCAGCGCCGATTTTCCCGGTTTCGTGGCTCAGCTGATAAAAAAACGGAAAATCGGGATCGCGGGCCTCCACATATTGTTCGAGTGCCAGCTTGCTGAGCCGCGACAGATAGCGAAAGCCTTCGGCGCGGATCAAGGGATCGGCAGGGACATCCTCGGCCAGAATAATCGCCCCGGCATCGGCCAGCTTGGCGCAATAATCGCGCCAAGCCTGGGCAATGTCGGTGCTCATGCCGCGACCCAATCGCCGCCATTCACGTCGAGCATCACGCCGGTGACTTCGCTCGCATAATCGGACAGCAGGAAGTAAACCGTCTTGGCGCAGTCCTTATCTGGCGGGATATGGCCAATCGGAATCTCGCTGGAGCGCTGCTTGCGGAACGCGACCCCGGCCTCACCCTGCGATGCAAAAAACTGATCCAGCGGCACGCCATCCATCCAGCCCATCAGCGCGGTATTGGCGCGAATGCCTGTGCCGGCCAGTTCAACGGCAAGCTGGCGGGTCAATTGATTGATCGCACTTTTGGCCATGGCATAGCCGCCTTCGCCGGGCATCGGGCGGCGGGTGGCCAGTGTTGAGATATTGACGATCGATCCATGGCCTTGCGCCTTCATATAGGGGACAACCGCCTGCGCCATGCGCAGCCCGCCAACCGCAATCACATCCAGCGCGCGCAGCACCTGATCAATCGAATGGTCCAGAATGCTGCCCCAGTCCGGATGGTAATAAGCGGAATGCACCATGCCATCGATCCGCCCCCATGTATCGACCGCAGCCTTGGCGAGCGCCTGGCATTGGTCGGTATCGGCAACATCGCATGGTACGGCAATGGCTTCGCCGCCTGCCGCACGAATATCAGCGGCCAGCGCCTCAATGGCATCGACCGAACGGGCAGAGACAACCACCTTGGCGCCTTCGGCCGCCGCCCCGCGGCACATGGCCTGCCCCATGCCGGGGCCTGCACCGGTGACGATGACGACCTTGTCTTTCAGGATCATGCGACTCTCTCCTCGTTTATGTTCAAAGATATCTATCGTGGTAGAAGGCAAAGTCAGCGGCAATGCCATCGGGCGTCAGGCCAAATGCATCCGCGCTATATTTGTGACGTGGCCGGGCTTCCCGGGCATTTTCAGCTACACAGGCGTTAAGCGCAGCCCGTGTTGCTTCATCGCCGCTCAGCCCCAATTGGCCCAGTACCCGTTCTGCGGTCCCCACCGGATCACTGACCGTATCTTCATAGCGCACGTCGATAATCTGGCCGTCGGGCAATTGGCCGCGCAGCGCCTCCAGCCGTTCAAGCCCCGCCTTGAACCGCCGGCTCCAATGCGCCCCTTGGTCTTCCTTGCGGTACGTCGATGAGCTGTTGATGCTGAGCGAGGCACACATGGAGCAATAGCTGGGCAGAACCTGCCCGACATGACGATGCGTCATGACAAGTTTGACATCGGGCCATCGGCTCAACAGCCCGCCAATCCCGCCAAGCAGGTGATGCGGGGTTTTAAACACCCAGGGGCGACGCGCTTCGCCCTGCAAGACGCGTTGGTGCTGAATGACCTGCATGAACCGATACAGATCCCGAAAGGCGGGCGCATGGTCCTGTGCGGCCTGCCAATGGCCATAATCATGAATGGGCATCATGGAATCATAGGTCGTGGACAGGAAAGTCCTGTCGAGCAACACGACCTCTTCATTCACGGCCATGGCGTCCATCGGATCAATTGATTCAAAATCGGGCCATTGGGTCAACAGCCAGTCGACCATCTGCTTGGCGGCGTCTTGCCGCGGTGTCGGGTCATGCGGGGCTTCGCCGGGCAGGGGGAAGGGAAAGGCCGTTTCCCACCACCATAAGGCGGTCAAATGGGGTGCTGCGGCCAGCAACCGGTGGACCATGGTCGATCCTGTGCGGGGCAAGCCGATAATGGCGCAGGCAAGGGTAATCTCTTCTTCTGCCGCGTCGGGATGATCCTTGAAATATTGCACCAGCTTCAGCCGATCTGACAAAGCCGATTGAATGCGCACGCCTGCCGAGCTTTCCGGCGATAACAACCCGCCATCGCGGTTCACATAGTCAACCAGCGTGCCCAGCGGGCCTTCAAACCAGCCATCGCCAAAATCGTGCAAGCCCGTCTCTTGGCAGGCCTGCTGCATCAGGATTTGGGGATCGATTTGGCCGGTCATTTGCGCTCATCCTTACCTATTTTCTGGCTTTTTGGGTCCAAAGACCAATTTTCACGGCATTTGATCAGGCGGCGGCGTGCACCTCCTGCAAGGTCTGCAGCGCCAGATCCGCATGTTCCGCCCGGCAGACCAGCAGATCGGGCATATAGGTATCGGCCTGATTATAGATCAGCGGCGATCCATCGACCCGGCTGACATGCAGGCCATGGGCCTTGGCAACCGCGGCGGGTGCGCAGCTATCCCATTCATATTGGCCGCCTGTGTGCAGATAAATATCGGCATCGCCCAGCACCACCGCCATCGCCTTGGCGCCGGCACTGCCCATCGGGATCAGGGCCGCCCCCAGCCGTTCTGCCACAGCGACCGCCTCTGCCGCGGGGCGGGTGCGGCTGACCACCATGCGCAATTGGCTGGGTGGGGCAGGGACCTGCCCGGGCTGGTCGCTACGCAGGACAAGCCCTGCCCCCGGCAAGGCGACGGCCCCCAAAACGGGGACGCCATCTATGGCCAGGGCGACATGCACGGCCCAATCGGTCCGCGCCTCGCCATATTCGCGCGTCCCATCAACGGGATCGATAATCCAGACACGGCTGTGGTTCAGCCGGCCAAGATCATCCTTTTCTTCTTCAGACAACAGGGCGTCATCGGGGCGCTGTTCACGCAGGGCATGGACAAGAAACTGGTTTGCCGTGGCGTCCCCAGCCTTGCCCAGGGCCTTCAGGCTTAACAGACCCGCATCCCGCACGGTGATGAGCAGCCGTCCTGCGACATCGGCAAGATGGGCGGCAAGCTCTGCATCGGTCATCGACATGGCGTCTGTCTCACTTTAACGGCAGGATCTTGTGGACGATAAGGTCGGCGGCTTCGTCCGGCGTCATCTTCGTGGTGTCGATCCGGACCTCCGGGTTATCAGGCACTTCATAGGGGCTGTCGATGCCTGTAAAGTTCTTCAACTGGCCTGACCGCGCTTTTTTATAAAGGCCCTTCACATCGCGGGCTTCGGCATCTGCCAGCGGCGTATCGACGAAAATCTCGATAAATTCACCCTCTGGGATCATCGCGCGCACCATATCGCGTTCGGCGCGGAAGGGGCTGATAAAGGCCGTGATGACGATCAGGCCCGCATCGGTCATCAGCTTGGCCACTTCCCCGACGCGGCGGATATTCTCAATCCGGTCCGCCTCGGTAAAGCCCAGATCCTTATTTAGCCCGTGGCGTACATTATCACCGTCGAGCAGGAAGGTGTGCCGGTTCATCAAATGCAGTTTCTTTTCAACCAGATTGGCGATGGTTGATTTGCCAGAGCCGGATAGGCCGGTGAACCACAGCACGGCAGGCTTTTGGTTCTTCATATTGGCGTGCATGTCACGCGTGATATCAATCGCCTGCCAATGGACATTTTGCGAACGGCGCAGCGAAAAATGCAGCATCCCGGCAGCGACGGTCCTGTTTGTGATCTTGTCGATCAGGATGAAGCCGCCCAAGGCGCGATTATCGGCATATGGTTCAAAGGTGATCGGCCGATCGGTTGCCAGCTCGGCAACGCCAATCGCATTTAAGTCCAAGGTCTTGGCGGCCAGATGCTCCATCGTATTGACGTTCACGCAATATTTGGGCTGCTGCACCGTGGCTGAGACAAGCTGGGTCCCCAGTTTCAGCCAATAGGCGCGGCCGACATGCAGGGGATCATCGTCCATCCAGACAAAGGTCGCTTCAAACTGATCTGCTACTTGTGGCGGGGCATCGGCCAGGGCGATCACGTCGCCCCGCGAACAATCCACCTCATCGGCAAGGCAGATCGTGACCGACTGTCCAGCCCGCGCGACATCCAGATCACCGTCCAGCGTGACGATCCGGCTGACGGTCGATGTCTTGCCCGATGGCAGAATCCGTACGGTATCGCCCGGCCGGATGGCGCCGCTGGCGATCAGCCCGGAAAAGCCCCGAAAATCAAGATTGGGGCGATTGACCCACTGCACCGGCATGCGGAACGGCTTGGATTGATCAACGCTGTCGTTGATTTCAACCGTTTCCAGATGCGTGATCAGCGGGACGTCCTGATACCAGGGTGTATTGTCTGACAGGGCGGTGATATTGTCGCCCTTGAATCCGGAAATTGGGATGGCCGTGAAGTCGGTGATCCCGATGCTTTTCGCAAAGGCGCCATAATCCGCGACAATATCGTCAAAAACCTGCTGGCTGTAATCGACCAGATCCATTTTGTTGACCGCAAGCACGATGTTGCGGATGCCAATCAGGTGCGCCAGATAGCTGTGCCGGCGTGTCTGGGTCAGCACGCCTTTGCGCGCATCAATCAGGATCACGGCGAGGTCGGCTGTTGACGCGCCGGTCACCATGTTGCGGGTATATTGTTCATGCCCCGGCGTGTCCGCGACGATGAACTTGCGCTTTTCCGTCCCAAAGAAGCGATAGGCGACATCAATCGTGATGCCCTGTTCACGTTCGGCGGCAAGGCCATCGACCAAAAGTGCAAAATCAATCTCTTGCCCTTGCGTCCCGACGCGCTTGCTGTCGGCCTCCAGGGCCGCAAGCTGATCTTCAAAGATCATCTTTGAGTCATAGAGAAGGCGGCCGATCAGCGTTGATTTGCCATCATCAACTGAACCGCAGGTGATGAACCGCAACAGGCTTTTGCGTTCATGCTGGCGCAGATATGCGTCAATATCCTCGGCAATCAGGGCTTCGGTCTTGTAAATCGCGTCGGTCACTGGCCTGCCCCTTGTGTCGTTGCACCCGCATAGGGTGCCAATTGCGGGTGTGTCTGGCCCTTGTGGAAGGGCAGGGTGGCGATGGGCGTGGCGCCCATGGCGGGGTGCGTGCACAGCTGTGGCATCAGAAATATCCCTGCTGCTTTTTCTTTTCCATCGATGCGTCGCCGCCATCCTTGTCGATGACGCGCCCCTGGCGTTCAGAGGTGCTGGTCAACAGCGTTTCCTGGATGACATCGGTCAGGGTCGCGGCCGTGCTTTCAACCGCGCCTGTCAGCGGGAAGCAGCCCAGTGTGCGGAACCGGATGGATCGTTCCACAATCTCTGGCGTGCGACCCAAAACCCGTTCCAGCCGGGGCAGATCGTCGGCCATGAAAATCTGGCCCTCATGCTCATAGGTTGGCCGGCGCGCTGCGAAATACAGCGGCACAATGGGGATGTCGTTCAGGTGAATATATTGCCAGATATCAAGCTCAGTCCAGTTTGAGATCGGGAAAACGCGGATGCTTTCCCCCTTGGCCTTTTTCGCATTGTACAGGTTCCACAGCTCTGGCCGCTGGTTCTTGGGGTCCCAGCCATGGCTGGCCGTGCGGAAAGAAAAGATCCGTTCCTTGGCGCGGCTTTTTTCCTCATCGCGCCGGGCGCCGCCAAAAGCCGCATCAAAGCCATAAAGGTCCAGCGCCTGTTTCAGGCCTTCTGTCTTCCACATATCGGTGTGCAATGGGCCATGGTCAAAGGGGTTGATGCCCCGTTCTACCGCCTCAGGATTTTGATAAACCAGCAACTCCATGCCGCTTTCCGAAGCCATGCGGTTACGCAGCGCGTACATGTCCTGAAACTTCCAGGTCGTATCGACATGCAGCAGCGGGAAGGGCGGGGGCGCCGGGAAAAAGGCCTTGCGCGCCAGATGCAGCATCACGGCTGAATCCTTGCCCACGGAATAGAGCATCACCGGGCGATCTGCCTCGGCCACCACTTCGCGCAGGATATGGATGCTTTCCGCCTCCAGTCGCTGCAGATGGGTCAGGGAAGGGAGCTGGTCTGACATCATCGAATCCTTCGAAGGCTTTCTGGTTTGGCCAAGGCATACAGGCGTGACATTTTGATAGACCTCCCATATGGGAGGGTATGGCCTTAACCAGCGTCGATGAAACAGAATTATTGCTTCCCCTGTTCGCCGGAATGCAGGAGGGGCAGCGCTTTGCAACCTTTTTAGAGCGGGTGAAGAACCGGACGCAGGCCGATTATATCGGGCTGTTCTTTCGCCAGGGCGACCGGACGATGCATGAAGTGACGGAATTTCATGCCGGGCGGAACCTGCGCCAAGAGGCAGCGCAGCTTGGGCTTGATCGCCTGGATATATTGGATCGCTTTCCCTTTGAACGCTTGCGCCCGGGCCGGGTCTATGCAGTCAGCGAATTTGGGGATGTGGATGCCGAATATGCCGCATTTCGTGCGCGCTATATCGCGGCGCTGGGCATTGTTGATGAACGGATTGTCCGACTGGTGCTGGACGATGGGATCAGCGCGTGGCTGCTGCTGGCGCGGGGGCGCGATTGCAGCGCAGCGGACAGTGCCTTGCTGACCAGTCTGGCGCCCTATGTCAGCCTGGCTCTGCAAAGTTTTGTGCGTGAGGAACGCCGCCGGATCGCCGCGGAGATGAGCGCGCTGGCGCTGGACCGGGCCGGTATCGGCTGGCTGTTGCTTGATCGTGAGGGACGGCTTGTGGCGGCTGAGACGGGTTTGATTGCGCAACTAAATGCGCTGCCCGGCTTTTTCGCGCGCGAGGGGGAACGTCTGCGCCTGCCCGATACCGCAATAGAGCGCAAACTGGTGCAGACGGCCGCCCAGTACGCGCAGGCGCCGCCATCCGCGCTGAGCGCGCTGGAATTGTCGTCAGATCCCAGCGTCCAGGCGCTGCTGCTGCCCAGCCCCAGCGCACCGGCAGCGGCATCCAGCCTGCCTGTGCTTCAGCTTTTATGCCGTGTGCCACGCAGCCTTGCTGCGCCCGATGGCGATCTGCTGTCCCAGCTATCCCGCCTGTCACGACGCGAGGCAGAGCTTGCCCTGCGTCTGGCCCAGGGCCGGTCAATCGCTGAAGCCGCCGAGGATATGTGCCTCACGCTGGAGACCGCGCGCAATTATTCAAAGCGCATCTATGCGCAACTGAACCTGCGCGGCCAGGCAGAGCTTGTGCGTTATGTGCTGCAAAGCAGCGTCAGCCTGGCCTGAGGCGCGTGCGCAGGCTCAAGCTCAGGCTGTCGTCTGCGGCGCGGGTGCGGCATGGCTTTCCGGTGCGCCCCGGACGATCAAAAGATACATGACGGGGGTCACGATCCGGCTGAGCAATGTCGATGACACCAGCCCGCCAATGATCACCCAAGCGAGCGGGGAATAAAGCTGCGAGCCTGACAGCGCGAGGGGCAGGAGGCCGCCGATAGCGGTTACGGATGTCAGCAGGACCGGAAGGAAGCGAATTTCCCCAGCCTGTTCAATGGCATCGCGCAGGCCAACGCCCCGCTGACGCAATTGTGTCGTGAAATCGACGAGCAGGATCGAGTTTTTGATTTCAATGCCGATCAAGGCGACAAAGCCGATCACGGCAAGGAAAGACAGCGAATTGCCCGTCAGCAAAAGCGCGACCAGCCCGCCGAACAGCCCCAGCGGAATGACACCGGCAACCACCGACACCTCCCTGAACCGGCCAAATTCCGCAACCAGAACACCAAATATGCCAAAAACGGCGAGCAGGATCAGCCCGCCCAAGCCATTGCTGTTGCGCGCGGCAACCTCTGCCTCGCCACCGACGATCACGCTATAGCCCGGCGGCAGGCGGAGTTGTTCCACGCGAGCCAGCACCTCTTTGTTGATCTTTGACGCCAAATAGCCGTCGCGAACATAGGCCGTGACCGTGGCAGAGCGTTCCAGCTTATAACGGTTGATCCGCGCTGGTGCGGATTCAAGGCTGGGGCGGGTCAGCTCGGCCAAAGGCACGCTGCCCCCGCTTTGGGATGGCACATAGACGCCGCTTAATGCCGAAACGGGCTGGGTCTGTGTCAGCGGCATGCGGACCGTGACCGGATAGCTATCACCCTCTGCATCGCGCAGCATGCTTGCGCGTTCGCCGGACAAGGCGAGCCGCATGGTCCGCCGGACCGCATCTGGCGCAACATTCAAAAGCCCGGCCTTTTCGGCATCGACGTTCAGATGATAATCGACCCGTTCAGCGGCCAATGGATCATCGACATCACGGGTGCCCGGCGTTTCGCGCATGATTGCGGCGACCTGACCCGACAATGACTTGAGGACATCCATATCCGGTCCGCGCACGCGCAGCGCCACGGGCGCATCAACCGGCGGGCCTTGTTCAAACTGAACAACGGTCACGCGTGCATCGGGAATGCGCGCCATTTCATCGCGGAGCTTTTCAATGAAGCCGGGGGTGTCCCGCGACGACCATTTGTCGAGGGTTACGAACAATTCCCCATAACGGGTATCAAATTCGCGCGGGATGTTATTGTAATAAATCTGAGGATTGCCGCGGCCGACATTTTCCATGACGTCCTTGATTTCGGGTCGGCCGATCAGTTTTGTAGCGACCTTGCGAACGATGCGGTCGGTTTCTGGAACGCTGCTGCCTTCGGGGGCTTCGATGCGAATAACGAAATAAGGGACATCGGCTTTGGGAAATAGGCTGAAGCCAAGGATGGGGATGGACGCGAACATCAACGCGCAGGCGCCCATGGCAGACCACAAGGTTTTATGCGGGTTTTCAAGCGCCCAGTGCAGCAAGGGCCGGTAAAAGCGTTCAATTTTGTCCATCAGCCATTTCAGGAAGCGATTGCCGTCGGCCGTCCGGTGCGGTTCCAGGATCCGGCTGGCGACAAAAGGCACGATCGTCAGCGATACGAACAGCGATGCTGTCACCGTGACGAACACGGCCATTGGCAGGCTGCGGGTGAAATCGCCGGCGGTTTCGGGCAGATTGGCCAGCGGCAAAAAGGCAAAGAGCAGCACACCGGTTGATCCAAGAACAGCCAGCGTGATTTCCTTGGTTGCTGTAATTGCCGCCGCGGTGCGCGCAGCCCCCATACGCAAATGGCGTTCGATATTTTCGGTGACGACGATCGAGTCATCCACCAAAAGGCCCAGCGCCACGATAAAGCCCGAAATGCTGAGCTGGTTGAGCGAATATCCCAGCATTGAGAGCGAAAAGACCCCAATGGCAAGCGACGTCGGGATCGAAATCATCACCACCAGTGAGGCCCGAAAGCCCAGGGGCAGCAAGGTCACCAGCACCAGCGCCAGCGCGATCCCGAAATCGGTCGCCAATTGACCCAGCTTACGCTGAATATCGCCGCTTTGATCAAAGCCGACTTCCAATCTGATATCGGGTGGCAGATTGGGCGCAAATTCAGCCTTGGCCGCATCCAGCGCCGTGCGCAGCTGAACGGTATCGACCTCATCCTTTTTGCGGACGGTCACAAAGACCGCACGTTCGCCATTATAGCGCGTGATATTAAGATGTTCCGCCTCGCTCCAGCTGACTGTGGCGACATCGCCCACCGTCAACAATCGACCATCGCCGCCGCGCAATGGCACGGCGCGAATGGCGTCGAGCGTCCGAAATGCGCCGCCTGCTTCGATATTGAACCGCCGGCTGCCCGATTGTACGGCCCCCGCGGGCACCTCTGCACCGGCGGCGGCAATCGCCGCAGACACGGCCATGGCGGGCAGGCGCGCCTCGGCCAGCCGTCCTGTATCAAGCGCAACGCGTGCCTCTGGCGCTGGCAAGCCAAAAACCGTGGCAGCGCGCACACCGGGGACAATGGTGAGGCGTTCGCGTAGATCCTCGGCATATTTTTCCATGCGCCGCCAGGATGCACTGGGACTGACCAGCGCGAGCTGCATCACCGCGGCTTCGGTTGTGCGTGGCCGCCGCATCTCCAGACGGACGATGCCCGGGGGCAACTGCCCGCGAATACCGTTCACTTCGCGCACCGTGCGGTCCAGCGCCTGTTCGCTATCGGTGCCATGTTCAAAATTAACGACGATGATGGCCACGCCGTCGCTGCTGGTTGATCGAATGTCTCGGACGTTATCGAGGCCCTGCAACACCGTTTCGACGGGCTTGGCGATGGTTTCTTCAATCTCCGCCGCATCCGCACCGGGCAGTACCGCAGTGACAATGGTTGTCGGGACCGGGAAATAGGGGTCAACTGACCGGGGAATGGTCATCAACGCGTTGATGCCGAGCAGACAGATCAGCGCAAAGCCGACCAAGGTCAGCTGCCATTTGCGAACCGAGAATTCAGTCAGGCTCACTTGCTGCGGGCCTCTGCCACAACGGCGACGCCATCTCGCAACCGGTCTAGAGACGAAATCGCAATCCGCTCACCCGGGCGGATCCCCGCCAGGACATCGGTGCCGCCATCATCGGTCTCACCCAGCGTCACCTTGCGCAATCGGGCGCGGTTGCTGCTGTCGATCACATAGACAAAGCCTTCGCCCGCCCGGGCCGCATAAAGGGCCGCTGGCGGAACCTTGAGCGGGCGGGGGGCAGCCTTATCCGGCTGAACGATGATGTCGGCGCGGCCAATCAGGCCCGATCGCAGTCCGGGCGTATTGGGCAGGCTGATTTCAATCTGAAAGGTGCCGGTTGTCCGGTCAGCCCGGCCGCCCAGTTCAATCACGCGTCCCTCCAGCGCCAAGTTCAGCGCCTCCAGCCGCACTTTGGCAAGCGCGTTGGGGGCGATTTGGGCGGCATCTCGATCCGCAAGCGGCACGCGCAGCACGAACCCGCCTGCGGCATCGCCCAGAATGACGACAGGCATGCCAGCGGCAACGACTTCATTGGGTTCAGCCAAGCGGGCAAGGATGATGCCGTCATTCGGGGCGGTGATGCGCGCAGTGTCTGCCGCAAAGCGGCGTGCCCGGACCGACGCCCGCGCGGCATCAAGTGCGGCCTTGACGCCATCCATACGGCTTTGCGTCACCCAGCCTTCGGTGCTGAGACGCGCAATCCGGCGATACTCCGCCTCGGCGCGCTGTTCTTCGGCCAAGGCCGCCGACAGGGCAGAGCCGACCTGATCATTATCCAAAGCGGCCAATAACTGCCCTTTGCGGACGCGATCGCCTTCATTGACCGCCATTGTCTTGATTTGCCCCGCGGTCGTGAACCCCAGGCTGAGTTCCCGCCGGGCGGCGACACTGCCGGTTGCGGTGATCGTCACGGGGCCGCCGGGGGAACCCAATTGCACGGTGCTGACCGGAATGCGCTCAACCGCTGCGGGCTGAGGTTGGTCGGAACACCCCGTGATGAGGAGGATCGGCAGAATGAAAAGTCCCGGGCGCACAACATGCCTTTCGGTGAAACACGGCGCACATATATTAGTTTTACTTTGAAACGTAAAGAGTGGCCGTGCCCTTTGGCGGGCGGCTGATTTCAGCGCTTTTGTGGGCCTCGCGCGCTTGGCTCAGGCGGCGATGACCACAACGACACCGTCTGAAAAGCCGGCATTGCCGGATAGTGGATCAAGCGCATGCTCGCTGGTCAGATCATTGATGCTGACCCCGGCATGGGCTT
>JBJOJQ010000036.1:0-12538 GCA_046046525.1 Pseudomonadota bacterium | reverse complement strand
CGAAAAAGAGAAGTGTGACCAAGGCAATGGCGGTTCCGCGCGCTATGCCCTTGTGTTGACTTTGGGCCATGATTGTCTCCCATTCTTATATCTGTCGGCGCGGTGCTCAGGACCAGAGGCTTAGCAACGGCGGCACTGTCCATAACATGACACCGTAAGACATAAAATCAAATCATGTCGCGGATTTTGACGAAACGGGCGGTGGATCATCTATGCGCGGCGGCATCATCGCCCTTGCGCTTCTGCCGCGATGTGCCAGATTGCGCCGGTCCTCGCACCAGGCCAGAGTGATGGCGTTGCCTTATCAATGAGTGACCAAGGGTTCCATAAAAGCCCCGGGCGTGACGTTCGGGCGCAGGATTGAGGCAAGAGACCCATGACGAAGCTGGCCATCCCGACGCTGCGCGGTGAATTTCGTGACGGCTGGACCATCATCCTTGGCGCCGCCCTGGCCGCTGGCACGGGCGTGGGCATGGTCTTTTTGAACTTTTCGTTGTTCATCCTGCCCTTGTCGCGCGAACTGGGGGTGAGCCGCGGCGACCTGGGGTCGGTGCAGGCCCTGATCGTGACAGCGGCGCTGGGGGCGCCTTTGTGCGGCCGCGCGGCCGACTATTTTGGCGTCCGGGCGGTGTTTGTGGCGTGTACGCTGCTGGTCGCCGCCACGCACATCCTGGCGGCCAGCTTTGCCAGCAGCCTGGTCCATATGGCTGTGTCGATCGGCCTGACTGGCTTTTTCGGCATTGGCTCAACCGCTGTGATCCTCACCCGGCCGATCAACGCCCATTTTGTGACGCATCGCGGCAAGGCGCTGGGGGTGATGGCCGTTGGCATTTCTGTGGTCAGCATGGCGTCCCCGCCGCTGGTGCAATGGCTTTTGGAGACCTGGGGGTGGCGCGCGGGCTTTGTCGGTTTTGCCGCCGTGTCGATCCTTATTGGTATCCCGGCTGTCCTGTTTCTATTGCCATCAGATCATAAGACCAAGCACCAAGTAACGCATATATCAGGCCTTAATCTCGACGCGGCCCGGCACTTCCTGCTGGAGCGGGACTTCTGGTTGCTGACCCTGTCGTTGATTGCGATGAGCCTCGCCACCGCAGGGACGGTCAGCCAGCTTGCCCCGATGATCGTGGATGAGGGGATTGATCCGGCCAAGGCGGCGCTTGCCTTATCCTTTTTTGCGGGCGGACAATTTGTCGGGCGACTGGCCGGGGGCTGGCTTCTGGATGTGCTGGAGCCGCGTTTGGTGGCCTTTTTCCTCACCTTAATGCCCGCCATCGGCTTTATCATCCTGCTTGGTACACATGAAATCATGTTCGCGGCCTTTATGGCGGCGGTCATCATCGGGGTGCAGCAGGGGGCCGAGCTCGACATTTTTGCCTATTTCACGAGCCATCGTTTTGGATTGGCACGTTATGGCACCATTTATGGTGCGCTCGCTGGCTTTGGCTGGATCGGCAATGTCGGGGGCATGGTCGGCATGGGGCAGCTTTATGATCATTATGGAAATTATATGCCGGCCCAAATCATGGGGATCATCGCGCTGATCCTGTCTGCGCTGCTTATTCTGGCGGTGCGGCTGCCGGTCTCGCGCAGCTAGGCGTTGGGCGGCGCCATGGCTCAAAATGGGCGGCGATATTCTCCCCAGTGCGGCGCAGGCACGATATAGCGGGGGATGGACCAAAGGACGGATCGCACATGCGGCGATATCGGCCGAAACACAGCAGGGGCAGGCGCACGTGGAAGCCGATTTTGTCATTATTGGCGGGGGATCAGCGGGCTGTGTTCTGGCCAATCGCCTGTCCGCAGATCCGCGCAATCAGGTTATTCTGGTCGAGGCAGGCGGCAAGGGGCAGTCATTTTTGCTGTCGATGCCGGCAGGCTTTGGCGTCACCGCCAATGCGCCGGGCCATTCCTGGCATTATTCCGGGCCACCAGAGCCTGCGATCAACGGCCGGCAGATGCTGCTGCCCAGAGGCAAGGGGCTGGGCGGATCCTCCAATATCAACGGCTTGCTTTATGTCCGTGGACAGCAAGCCGATTATGACGCGTGGAGCAATTTGGGCGCGATTGGCTGGGGCTGGGCCGATGTTGCGCCCTATTTCAGCAAGAGTGAGACCTATGCCGGCGGTGGCGACGCCTGCCGGGGCCGCGCGGGTCCGCTGCGGGTCGAGGAGGTGTCGCATCGCAACCCGACCAATGACGCCATTATTTCGGCCTTTGCCGATATCGGCGTGCCGCGCACCGACGATTATAATGGCGCGGATCAATTTGGTGCCTTTTACTATCAGACAACGGTCGCCGATGGGCGGCGCTGTTCGGCCGCGGACGCATTTTTGCGCCCTGTCATGGGGCGACCGAACCTGACCATTATCACCGGCGCGGAATGCCGCCGGATCCTCTTTGACGGGCATCAGGCAACGGGTGTTGAAATTGACGGGCGGTCTGGGGTGCAGACCATCAAGGCGCGGCGCGAGGTGATCTTGTCTGCCGGGGCGTATCACAGCCCCAAGCTGTTGCAGCTTTCCGGCATTGGCCCGGCATCGCATCTGCAAGACATGGGCATTCCCGTTCTTTGCGACAGCCCAGAGGTCGGCAAAAACCTGCAAGATCATTATATTCTGACGATGAGTTGGCGTCTGCGCGCAGGTGTCTACAGCTATAATCAGGAATTGTCGGGCGGTCGTTTGCTGTGGAATGTGCTGCGTTATCTGGTGCGGCGGGATGGCACGATGACAATCCCGGCGGCGCAAGTCGGGGCCTTTGTCAAATCAGATCCGGCGCTGGATCGCCCCGATATTCAATTTCACTGCTTGCCCGTCACGGGTGATCTGGATGCCGCGGCCGCTGGTGAAAAATCGGCGCTGTCTCCCTGGCCGGGATTGACATTGGGGCCGACGGTTCTGCGTCCGGAATCGCGGGGCCACGTACAATTAAAAAGCCCGGAATTCAGGGATATACCTGATATTTTGCATAATTGGTTGGAGGCGCCGGAAGATCAAAGACTGTCGGTCCGTGCCATGCGCATGGCGCGGGATTTGGTGGCGGCGCCATCGCTTGCCCCTTTGGTTGATCACGAAGCCTGGCCGGGTGCCGATTGTGACAGCGATGCAGCGCTGGTCGATTATGCCAAAGCCTATGGAAATACGGGATATCATCCCGTCGGGACGTGCCGCATGGGTATGGATGACCGCGCCGTCCTTGATCCATGCTTGCGCGTTAAAGGGGTGGGCGGTTTGCGCGTCATCGATGCGTCCGTGATGCCGCGCCTGGTGTCTGGCAATACCAATGCCGCCGCCATTATGATCGGCGAAAAAGGGGCCGACCTGATCATGCAGGGCTAGGCCCAAGGTTTTCATATATGATCTCAATAAATGACCACAAATAATTGAAAAGGAATATATCCTTTGAAACTGGTTCAGGCTGAAAAGATCGACGCGGTTGACGATTATCGTCTGATTGATGCGCCCATGCCCAGCATCGCAGCGGATGCAGTTCTGATCCAGGTCATGGTGTGCGGCATGGGCTATGTCGATGCGTTGGTCGCGCTGGGGGGCTATCAGGTCAAGCCGCCGGTTCCCTTCACCCCGGGGCAAGAGATTTCGGGCCGTGTTGCGGCCGTTGGTTCAGCGGTTTCAACGCTTCAGGTTGGTGATCGGGTGATGGCCAATAGCTTTGGCGGCGGCCTGGCGGAATATGTGGCGGTGCCGCAGGCGATGGTCACCCGCATACCCGATGTCATGACATTTGCCCAAGCTGCTGGTTTCAGGGTTAATTATTTGACCGCCTTGCACGGCCTGCGGGATCGCGCGGCGCTCCAGCCGGGAGAGCGCCTGCTTGTCTTTGGTGCAGCGGGTGGTGTGGGCAGCGCGGCGGTTCAAGTCGGCAAGCACTTGGGCGCAGAGGTGATTGCGGTGGCGTCTTCCGATGCGAAGCGCGCCTTTGCCCGCGATCTGGGGGCGGATGCTGTGCTTGATAGCGATGTTGAGGGCTGGCGCGACCGGTTAAAGGCGCTGTGCGGCGGCAAAGGGCCGGACGTGATCTTTGATCCTGTCGCTGGCCCCTTGTTTGAAGCGGCGTTCCGCTCGCTCAACTGGGGCGGGCGGCATCTTGTCGTCGGTTTTGTTGGCGGCCCCATTCCCAAACTGCCCATTAATCTGTCGCTGATGAAGGGGGCCGCGCTGATCGGCGTCGATGTTCGGCAATTTCTCTTATACGAAGGCGCCAAAGCCGCAGGGCATCTGGACATGCTGCTCAATTGGGTGGCCGAGGGTGGATTTTCACCGCCTGTGGGCCGCATTTTCGCCCTGGATGATTTTGCAGACGCCATGCGCTTCGCCATGTCGGGCGCCGGGGTCGCCAAGTCGGTGATTCATGTGGCCGAGCCGGTTGGCTGAGCCGCGGCGCGTTCTTGCGAGCCGTGGCTGGACCCGCTAGGCCCTAGCCCCGTCACAGCCGATCGTCTGGGGTACATTGGACAAGCGCGATATCTTTGCTTTTTTGGCGGATTGCCTGGCGCGGGGCAGGCGGGTGGCGCTTGTGTCCCTGATTGATGCCACGGGCACGTCGATGCGGGAACCGGGCGCGCATATGGCGGTTGCCGAGGATGGCCTGTTTGTCGGATCGCTGTCCGGCGGATGTATCGAACGCGCGGTGGTTGCCGAAGCGGTGGAGGCCATTGCCGCCGGCGTGCCCCGCGTGACGCGGTTCGGCAAAGGTTCCCCCTATATCGACATCCGATTGCCCTGTGGGGGTGGCGTTGACCTGCATTTTCAGCCGCTTCTTGATGCGGATCTGGTGCATCAGGCGCTGTCGGCGCTGGCTGAACGGCGCGCCTTTACCCTGGACCTGTCCATCACGGCGCGCCCGCCGCGCCTCAGTGATGGCTGGCACCCAAGCCGCTGGATCCCGGATCAGGGGCGTGCCTTGGTGGGGCATTGGCCAGACCCGCGCGTGTTGATCGTCGGCCATGGCGCGGCCGTTGCCAAACTGGCTGCGCTTGGTCGTGTCTGGGGGGCGGATATCAGCGTTCTGACGCCAGATTCGGCCCTTGCGGCCCAGCTTATGCACGACGGGGTCGCTGTGCAGACGCTGACATCGCCGCAAGACAAAGCCCCGCTGGTCAGCGATGCCTGGACCGCGATTGTCTTTTTATTCCATGATCATGATTGGGAACCCGCCTTGATCGCCCATGCGCTGGCACAGCCCCATTTCTTTTTGGGCGCGATGGGCAGCCGCCTGGCCCATGCCCATCGGAGCGCGGCGCTGCGCTTTCTTGGCGTGTCAGAAGCTGCTATTGGCGGTGTATCGGCGCCGATCGGCCTGTTCCATTCCGTGCGCGACCCCGCGACATTGGCCATATCGGTTCTGGCCGAAGTGGCTGAGCGATACCGCACCAAAGTTGCTGTGGCCACCACAGCCCCCGACGCAGTAGATATTGAGATCTGACAGATAGGATGAGGCAGTGATCCAAACGACAGTCAACGGCAAGGCGCAGACCCTGGATGTGGACCCGTCCACCCCCATTCTTTGGGTCTTGCGCGAACAACTGGGCATGACCGGCACAAAATTTGGCTGCGGCATCGCGCAATGCGGCGCCTGCACGGCGCATCTTGACGGCCAGCCCATCCGATCCTGCTCCACCCCGATTTCGGAGGCGCAAGGCCGCCAGATCACGACGATCGAAGGCTTGGCCAGCCCAGACGGGGCCTTGCACCCGCTGCAACAGGCCTGGATCGATGCGCAGGTGCCGCAATGCGGCTATTGCCAGTCGGGCCAGTTGATGAGCGCGGCGGCTTTGCTGCGCACGACGCCGCAACCAAGCGATGCCGATATTGATGCCGCCATGTCGGGCAATATCTGCCGCTGCGGGGCCTATGGGCGGATCCGTGCCGCGATCAAGGCCGCTGCGGCCGGAACGGAGCGCTAAGCGATGAACAAATGGTCAAGACGCGGTTTTATTGGTGCCGGGATCATCACTGGCGGCGCGCTGGTTGTGGGCTTGGCTGTGCGCCCCGGCAACCCGGTCGACAAATTGCGCGGCGACGTTGCGCCCGGCGCAGGTGAGCAGTTGGTCAACGCATGGGTGAAGATCGATAAGGACAATGTCGTCACCGCCATCGTGCCGCATTGTGAGATGGGGCAGGGTGCACACACCGCCTTGGCGCAAATGCTGGCCGATGAGCTGGATGCCGATTGGACCAAAGTCTCTGTGATGCAGGCCCCGGCCACAGGCTTTTATGTCGTGCCCGATGCCGCGCGCGATTTTGTCGCGGCCTGGTCGCTTGATGCGCCCAACTGGATCGAGCCGACCTATAATGGCCTGTTCACGCAGGTCGCCCGGTTGGCCGATGTGCTGATCACGGGCGGCAGCTCGTCCGTCCGCACAACGGGCCAGCATACCATGCGGATCGCCGGGGCTGCGGCGCGGCAGATGCTGATGGCCGCCGCGGCCGCGCAATGGAATGTGCCGCTGGCAGAGATTGAGGCCGAAAATTCAACGCTGCGGCATCCCGCCTCGGGCAAAAGCGCACCATATGGCGCCTTTGCAGAGGCGGCCGCGCGCCAGCCGATGCCGCAAACACCCGCGCTCAAAGATGTGTCGCAATTCAAATTGATGGGTAAAGGGCTGCAACGCCTTGATATTCCAGCAAAGATTGATGGTAGCGCCCTGTTTGGCATTGATGCGCAGATCCCGGGCCAGACGCTCAAATATGTGGCGGTCAAGGCGCCGCCCGTGCCCGGTGCCAAAGTCACGGCGATCAACCCGGCGACGGCCAAATCCATGCCCGGCGTTCGTCAGATTTTGAACATGGAAGATTTTGTTGCCGTTGTGGCCGATGGCTATTGGCAAGCGCAAATGGCACTGTCCATGGTCGAAGCGCGCTATTCCCAGACCGAAGGCGATGGCCTGGATAGCGCCACCCTGGCCGCGACCTTCACCAAAGCACTGGATGACGCCGGGGATACAGGCGGCACAGCTTTGGCCAAATCTGGCGACGCGCCGGAGGCTTTGGCGAAGGCCGCCAAAAAGCTTGTGGCCGAATATAAGGTTCCTTTTGTCGCCCATGCGGCCATGGAGCCGATCAACTGCACAGCCTGGATCCATGACGGGCGCTGTGAAATCTGGACGAGCACGCAGGTGCCCCTGATGGCGCGATCGGCAGTGGCCAAGGCGCTCGATATGGATGCGGATGATGTCACCATCCATCAGCTTTATCTGGGTGGCGCCTTTGGGCGGCGGCTTGAAACCGATTATACGGTGCAGGCGGCGCGGGTTGCCAAGGCGGTCGGTGCCCCCATCAAGATGATCTGGTCGCGCGAGGAAGATATCCGCCAGGATTTTTATCGACCAGCGGATATCAGCCGGTTTTCAGGCGGGCTGGACGCGCGCGGCAAGCCCATCAGCTGGAACAATGTGTTCACGCAGCTGCACGGTCCGGACGGGACGTGGGACATCGCCCATTACGACATACCCAATCGGTCCATCCGGCATGCACCCGCCGACATGCACCTGCGGTTCGGCAGTTTGCGATCGGTGGACCACAGCCAGCAAGGCTTTTTCATCGAAAGCTTTATCGATGAATTGGCCCATTTGGCCGGGCAAGATCCGTTCGATTATCGCCGCGCATTGCTCAGCAAGTCGCCGCGCCACAAAGCCGTGCTGGAAAAAGTTGCGCAAATGGCGGGCTGGGGCTCGCCATTGCCGTCGGGATCTGGCCGGGGCATCGCCTTGGTCAAGTCATTCGGCACGATTGTTGCCGAAGTGGTTGAGGTCCGCATGGACAATGGCCGGCCCAAGGTCGTCAAAGTCTGGTGCTGTGCCGATGCCGGCTATGTGATGAACCCAGACGGGTTCGCCGCGCAAATGGAAGGCGGGATCATCTATGGCCTGACAACCGCGCTTTACAGCCAAGTCACGCTGAAACATGGCGCTGTTGAACAGGGCAATTTCCATGATTACCCCATGGTGCGCATCGATGAGGCCCCAGAGATTGAGGTGGGCTTTATCAATGCTGACAGCAAAACGCTGGGCGGGGCCGGGGAACCGGGCTTGCCGCCGCTTGCGCCCGCGCTCACCAATGCGATCTTTGCAGCGACGGGCAAGCGCATTCGCGAATTGCCGATTGCCCAGCATTTCGCCTGAACATGCGCCATCGGCCGCCGCCGCGCCTTGCCATTGCGATCCTTGCGGCCGGGCAATCCAGGCGTTTTGGGGCCGCGGATAAGCTGACGGCCCCGTTTCGCGGCAAGGCTTTGGGGCTGCATGTGGCCGACGCTCTGGCGCGCCAGCCGGCCTTACAGCGCTGGGTCATTGTCCGCACGGCAGATCACCCTTGCCAGTCAGGCTGGAGGGCGGCTGGTTTCGAACCGGTGGTCAACCCGGATGCGGCCCAAGGGCAGGGGACGTCGCTGCGGTGTGCCGCACAGCTTGCCGATCAGGCGGGGGCCGATGCGTTGATGGTCTGCCTGGCCGATATGCCGCTGGTGCCGCCCGCCCATTTTGCGGCGCTGGTTGCGGCATGGCAGCATCACGCCGAGATCGTCGCGTCGCACGATGGCGCGCTGATATCGCCTCCTGCGATTTTTGCGCGCCCGTTTTTTGGAACTCTGGCGGCTGCCTCTGGCGATCACGGGGCGCGGCACCTGCTGACCGGCGCCCATCTTGTGGCAAGCCCGGCCGGCGCGCTTACCGATATTGATGATCCTTTAACCTTGCAGCGCCTGTCAGCCTGACCCGGTCTCTGACAGGGCTGGGGTGGTGTTCAGACTGGCCGAAACCATATCCCGCAGCGGCAAGTGCGCTTGCATGCGGATGGCCAACAGGGCGGTGCCGCTCACTTTACGCTGCACAAACAAGGTGTCGGCAGGCGGGATATGCCACGCCGCCCGGTCCGCCGCGATGATTTCGGCGTGGCGCCGGACATCCGCGACAAAGGAACGATCCGAAAAATCGAACAGACCGGGCCTGCCAAGATGCTGCATCAAGATGTCGATCATCGCATTTAAAGATCCGGCATGCCGATCCAGCGTTTGGGGGGAGATAAAGCCCACGGTCAACAAGGCCTGGCGCAAGGCGACGCGATCTTCCGAAAGACCAGCGTGCATCAACGCGCGATAGGCCTGCACCGTTTCAATCGGCACCGGCCGGGCTGCGCCAAAATCAAGCAAGACGATTTTGCCGGTGTCTTCCTGCCACCGAAAATTCGCGAAATTCGGGTCGGTTTGCATATATTGGAAGTCAAATATTTCCCGAAGGACCAGTTGCAGCAGCGCCGCCATTACCTGATCGCGCACGGCCTGTGGTGCCTGCTGCAGGCTTTCAATGGGTCGGCCAGAGATGAAATCCATCGCCAGAACACGGTCACTGCACAAGGCGTCAACAGGCGCAGGCATGACAAAGGCCGGGTCGTCGGCCAGAAAGCGCTGGTAGAGGCGCATCTGATCTGCCTCTCGGCCATAATCTGCCTCTTCGTGCAATTGCCGTTTCGCTTCGGTGAGCAGCGGTGCGATATCCAGCGTATCCGGCAAAAGACCCGACATGCGCAGCAAGGTGGCGACATTATCCACATCCGCATCGATGCTGGCGGCAATGCCCGGATATTGCACTTTGATGGCGAGAACGCGACCATCGGGCAATGTCGCGCGATGGACTTGGCCAATCGACGCTGCGGCAATGGGTGTGGCCTCAAACCGCGCGAAACGATGCCGCCAATCCTGGCCCCATTCGTGCCGCAGAACACGATCAAGCTGCGCTGGCGGCATGAAATGCGCGGCATCCCGCAAGCGTGCCAGGATCGCCGTCAATTCTGGCGGGAGCAAATCGCCCGCATCCAGCGAGATCATTTGCCCCAGCTTCATGGCGGCGCCGCGCAGCCGGGACAATTGCTCGGTCAGGCGCATGGCGTTGCTTGGCGTCAGGATGAGGTCAGACAGGCTTGGCCGCTCGCCGCGGGCCAGCCGCCGGACACCCTCAGCCGCCACGCCGCTGGCGACACCGCCTGCTAGCCGCCCAAAAGAGGCCAGGCGCGACAGTCGTGCCGCGGGGACTTTGCTGAAACGCTTGTCGTTCATCGCAGCAAAGGCGCTGTAACACGGCAAATCTGCCGGTGGCGGGAATGGTCTGACGCGATCATCATCATGCTTTAGTCGATGGGCTTGGCCAGTCACCACCTGCATCGATTGACGTCTTGACGCCGCCATATCTGCGTTTGATCTTTGGCGCCTTTCAGGGCGCGCGATTTTCACGCAGCGGTGCTGTGACGATCTTTGTGGAAATCTTGGCGTAGCCATGGTGAATCAAGCGCTTATCGTCTAATGCTTGGGGCAGGGCTGCGCATGGCGGCAAGCTTAAGCCGATCGGCACATTCAAGGACAAAGATGATGCGCCTTCATTCTTTCATCGCCACCGGAGTTTCGCTTGGTCTCCTGGCCACGACGCAGGCGGCCAAGGCTGAACAGGCCCCGGCCACGGGCGCACCAGATGCGGTCGTGGCAAGCGCGCCTTATCCCGCGGTTCGATTGCTCGACACGGATAAGGATGTGTTGGGGCAAGCCTTTGTGTTTCCAAAGGGGCCGACCCGGCTTGTGTCTGAAATCGTGACACTGGCCCCGGGCGAGTCCGGTGCAACGCATCGCCACCTGTTTCCGATGTTCGCTTATCTGCTGGAGGGCAGCTTGATGGTTGATTATGGCCCACAAGGCCAGCGCAGCTACAAGGCCGGCGACGCATTGGTCGAGGCGATGGGCGTGCCGCATCATGGGCATAATCAGGGTACGGAAAAGGTACGGATATTGGTGGTCTATATGGCCGAAAAGGACGCTGTTCTTGTCGCGCGGTAAAGCCGTGGCGGCCTGCTGACGGCGGACCATGACGCACGCGCCATCCCCAAAAGACACGGGCCGGACACGGCGCTGGATGATCGTGGCGGCCTTTGGGCTGTTGACGCTGCTTGGTCCGCTTTTGCTGTCCGAACAGATTGGCCAATTGGCGGATGCCGCGCTGATTGAGGCGCGCGCCCGGCCTGTTGCGGTTGCGGCGGTCATCATCTCGGCGCTTGCCCTGGATGTGTTCCTGCCCGTGCCCAATGGTGTCACAAATACCGCTGCCGGCGCCATTTTTGGTTTCTCGCTGGGCTTTGTTATCATCTGGATCGGCCTGATGGCGGCAAGCCTTTTGGGCTATGCTGCGGGGGCGTTGGCTGCACGACCGCTTGCACGGCGTTTGTTAGGGGCAGCGGAGCTGGCACGGGCGCACCAATTCGCCGCCAGCCTTGGTCCCTTGGTTTTGATTATGTCGCGTCCCGTCCCGATATTTGCCGAACTTGCCACGCTCGCAGCTGGCATGGCGGGCATGCGGCTCAGCCTTTTTCTGCTGCTGACCGGATGTGCAAATCTGGGCGTGGCGCTGATATTTGCGGGGATTGGCGCGGCGGCGATGGCCAGCCAGTCCGGCGCCCTTGCCTTTGCGGGCAGTATCCTCCTGCCGATGCTCGCCTGGCTTGGCTATCGTGGCTGGCATGGACGCCGGTGACGCTCTATCGTCAGTCCTTAAGACCGGCAGATTGCACCAAGATCAAGCGTGAGTTTATCGAGAAGATCGGCAAATGCCCCGTTCAGGGCGCTTTGAAGCGTGTCTTCACCGCCGGACCAATAGGCGGTTCGCGATGACCTCCCCCGGTATATTTTCTCAGCGCCATCTCCATGCGCGACATGGGCCACCACATTGGCGCTGTACGTACTCGGCGATGCATCAATCCAGGCGGTTTTTAATGCGAACGACAGGGCCGTGGCTGAGGGCGCGGCAGGCGCATCAAACGCGACCTTGATGTTGCGCGCCTCCAGTCCTGACAGCACAGATTTTAGCCAGGTCGCGCTATCCAGCGGGCTTTTGACGGCCCGGGTGCCAATGATGCCGACCAGCGCCTTTTCCATCCGATCGTCACGCATCGCAACAATTTGGACCGCGCAATTCTGCCCTTTCGGCAGGTCGATGGCCTGCGGCACGCCCCGATCCTTAAAGACAGGGGTGATTTCCGCAGGCCTTTGCCGCGCGCTTGCAGATGGGGTGGTGGCACAGGCCATCACACCCACAATGGCGCAGGCAAGGGCACCCTCCCAAAGGTGGCGCCCCTGCACCTTAAAGCTCCTTTGGAAGGCCGTGGACGTGGATGAAGCCATCCGCCCATAACAGGGTACGGTCTGGCGCGGTTTCGACAACTCGCCCGCCAAAGCCGGCATTAACGGACTTCGGATTTGTCTTGGCGTTCATAGCGGTGACATCGGCTGCGGTCAGCGCAAGGCCGCGGGGCAACAGCGTCTCGAAATCCTTAAAGCCAAATGCGATTGCGTCTTTGACCAGCTTGGCGCCATTGGCGTTCCATCGTGCTGCATTTTCGGTGCGTTCTTTGCTGGGATTGGCCAGCGAGATGATGCTTGTTGCATTTTGATTGAACGCGAGAAATTTCGGTGACAGCCGAGCATCTGGCTTCTTGCCTTTCGGCACTGCCTTGTTCGCCAATTGCATTTTGGCAACCAGTCT
>JBJOJQ010000013.1:0-2791 GCA_046046525.1 Pseudomonadota bacterium | reverse complement strand
GTTTCTTCCATTTCCATGATGATCATGCGGATCATCTTTGCGGGGTCTTCGGCCTTGTCGAGCAGGTCGGTGACGTTGGCGGCGATGATGTCGCGGGTTCGGGAGAAAATGCCCATGTGGTGAAACTCCTGTGGTGAGACGCTGTCGTGATCGTGAACTGGGGGCCGGGGAGGGTGGGGGGATCCTCCCCGGCAGGTCCGGCGGGGTGATGCCGGGCCAGGGGTCAAGCCAGAGGCCAGCTCTGCTGCGCGATCGGCGCCGCAGTGGCCTGGCCCAGCGGGCCGGCTGCGAACAACAGGCTGCTGGTGCTGATAAAGACGGTGGCGATGACGGCGAGGACGGAACCCCGAAGGTCAAAAGCTTGGTAGCGGTTCATGGTTGGTCTCCTGAAACTTCAATCTGTTTGGGTCCGCTGATGCGGCATGCCCATGTCAATGCATAGGCCGTGCCAGTTTTGAAAAACGCGCATTTCCAAGGGCTTGAGCGTTGATGTGGGTGCAAATATGCGAAAATATTTGCCAAAAAATGGGAAAATGCACTAATAGTTGGGAATGGAGCGTGACAATCAATTCATCGGCCAGTCCAGCGCCTTTCTCGACAGCGTTGAACGGGTCAGCCGTGCTGCGCAGCTGAACCGGCCGGTGCTGGTGATTGGGGAGCGGGGGACCGGCAAGGAATTGGTGGCAGAGCGGCTCCACCGCTTATCAGCGCGCTGGGACGGGCCATTTGTCGCGATGAACTGCGCCGCGCTGACCGAAACACTGATTGAGGCAGAGCTGTTCGGCCATGAAGCCGGGGCCTTTACCGGGGCAACGCGCGCGCGGATCGGCCGCTTTGAAGAGGCTGATGGCGGGACGCTGTTTCTCGATGAGCTGGGGACGCTCTCCGCTGGCGCGCAGGAACGGCTGTTGCGCGCGGTGGAATATGGCGAAGTCACGCGGATCGGCGCCAATCGCCCGATCCGGGTTGATGTGCGGATTGTGGCGGCGACCAATGAACATCTGCCCGCGCTTGTCGATAAGGGGCGTTTCCGCGCGGATTTGCTTGACCGTTTGTCCTTTGAGGTGATCACCCTGCCACCGTTGCGCGCTCGTGAGGGGGATGTCGCCCAGCTGGCCGATTTTTTCGGGCGGCGCATGGCGGCGGAACTGGGCTGGCCGCGCTGGCCGGGCTTTGCCCCCGATGCCATGGCAGAGATGGACGCCTATGGTTGGCCCGGCAATATCCGCGAATTGCGCAATGTTGCCGAACGTGCCGTTTATCGCTGGGACGACGCGTCTACCGCCGTGGCAGGTCTGGTCTTTGATCCCTTTGCATCGCCCTGGCAGCCCGCAGGCGCCCCGCCTGCCGTGGGCTCTGGCCCGGCAGAACCGACCGCCCCGGTGCCGCACCACCCGCCTGTCGGCCCCCAAAATTTCCGTGCCGCTGTCCACGCCTATGAAAAGCAATTGCTGGAAGAGGCGCTCATGCGCCATCGCCACAACCAGCGCGCCACCGCCAAGGCATTGGGCCTCACCTATGATCAGCTGCGCCATGGCCTGAAAAGACACGGTCTGCTGGAGGCTTGACGAGAGAAGGACGGCCCTTCGACAGGCTCAGGGCGGACGGTTTTTATCGATGGGCGGGAGGTTTGGCGTTGCCATCGCAAACCGCAACCGCAAACCCCAACCCGCTTGCCCTGAGCCTGTCGAAGGGCGGTCCTTGCCCTGAATTTAGGCCGGGCAAGCGCCTCTATGCGTTTCCATCCGTTTCGGCAGGTGTGGAATGCCGCAGGATCATCGGGATGTTCATCGCGCCAAAGATCAGCGTCAGGGGCAGCGCCCCCCAAAGCTTATAGCCCAGCCAAAATCCGGTGGAACTGTTGCGCCAGACGATTTCATTCAGGATCGCCATGCCCACAAAAAACCAGGCAAAATTGCGGGTCAGTAAATGCCAGCCCTGGGGGCTGAGTTCGGGATAGGCATGCGCCATGACGCGTTCCAGCGTTGGCCGTTTGGTCATGGTGCCAAAGAAAAGAATGCCAGAAACCATCGCATAATAGAGCGTTGGCTTCATCTTGATGAAGGTTTCGTCATGCAGCCAGATGGTCAGCCCGCCAAAGAGCAGAACCATAACGCCCGAGAACATCAACAGTGCCGACACCCGGCCATGCCGCAGCTTTGACCAGATCAGCGCGCTTAACGTCGCCAGCATGAAGGCGCCGGTCGCAATCCAGACATTTGTCAGCCAATAGCAGAGCAGAAAAACAGCGAGCGGCCCCAGATCAACCAGGGGATTTTGCGCCGGTGGCTTGGTGTCTTTCGTCTGTTCGCTCATGCCTTGTCGGCCCCTGCAATAATATTGGCGAGTTCAGCCGGGTCGAAGGGGCGCAGATCCTGAAGCGTTTCGCCCACCCCGATGGCGTGGATGGGCAGGCCGAATTTTTCGGCCGCCGCCACCAGCACGCCGCCGCGCGCCGTGCCATCCAGCTTCGTCATCACAAGGCCCGTCACACCCGCCACTTCTTTGAAGATTTCAATTTGCGACAAAGCGTTCTGGCCGGTGGTGGCATCCAGGACAAGGACCACATCATGCGGTGCGGCTGGGTTAAGGCGGCCAAGCACGCGCCGGATTTTGGCGAGTTCGTCCATCAGTTCGCGCTTATTCTGCAAGCGCCCGGCGGTATCGACGATGAGGACATCAATCCCGGTTTCGGTTGCTTGCTTGACCGCATCGAACACAATCCCCGCTGCATCCCCGCCTTCCGGCCCGGACACAATGGGGACGCCCAGACGCTCTGCCCAGATTTTCA
>JBJOJQ010000211.1:0-4169 GCA_046046525.1 Pseudomonadota bacterium | reverse complement strand
TAAGCGCGCTTCAACCGTTCGTCCCGTACTGGATGCGCTCGCAGGCATTGGCATGGCGCGACGTCTTAAAGATGGACGATATGCAGCATGATCCGCCTAGACTACAGGTTTTAGGCATCTCACTCGTCAAGATTGGGCGCAAACAGTATAGGTAGGGTAAAGAGTGAAAAGCCGAGAAGTCTGCCATTTCTTTGGCCTAAACCTTTTTAGGCGCAGTTTAGGTGAAAAGAGATGAAAGCCGTTCTGAGACAGATTTTGAGGCTCTCGCCAGTCTGAACGGTTTAGACGCCCATGCAAAAACGGCGCAGAACTGCGCGATTTCGAAGCCACAATTGGGACTTTTCTAAGATTTTCAATTAGATAGTGGCGGAGAGGGAGGGATTCGAACCCTCGGTACAGTTGCCCGTACGCCGCATTTCGAGTGCGGTGCTTTCGACCACTCAGCCACCTCTCCGCAGAGGCATGGTGCCGGACAGAGCGTCCGGCGGGCCAGTCGAGGGGCGCGCTTAGCCGAGGGCGCTATCGAGTGCAAGCGGGCGCTTGCGATTATCCAAAGACACACTAAATTTAACGACATGAACAGTCAGCACCATCCCCTATCCGGACCCAAGGCGCCCACTGTTTCCCATGCGCGTTTTGGCATTGGCGCAGTTGTGCGGCACAAGGTTTTCCCTTTCCGTGGCGTCGTCTTTGATATCGACCCCGTTTTCGCCAATAGCGAGGAATGGTATCAATCCATCCCGGAAGAGCTGCGTCCCGCAAAAGACCAGCCTTTTTACCATCTGCTCGCCGAAAATGGCGAGACAAGCTATGTCGCCTATGTCAGCCAGCAGAACCTGCTGCCCGATGAAGACGAAGGGCCGGTTGACCATCCCGAACTCCGTCAAATGTTCGACGAATTTCGGGATGGCCGCTATGAGTTGAAACGCGAATTGCGACATTGATCGCAATCGAGCTGAAAAAGGCGGCAAAGCGCATTCACCAAGGTTGACAGAATCGCGGCGCGGCTCTAGCGAGCCTGCTTCCGCGCCGAGGCAATGCCTTTGGCGATGTTTTTTGCGCGGTCTCGAAGCTTTTAGAAGAAGTGATAGATAGCCATGTTCGCAATCGTGCGCACAGGCGGCAAGCAGTACCGCGTCGCCGCCGGAGACAAGATCGTCGTTGAGAAACTTGCTGGTGAAGCAGGTGACAAGGTGACGCTGGACGACGTCCTCTTTGCGAGCGACGCCGGCGAAGTGAAGCCGACTGCTGGCCTTTCGGTTTCTGCCGAGATCCTGACGCAGGGTCGCGGTGACAAGGTCATCGTGTTCAAAAAGCGTCGCCGCCACAATTATCGTCGTCGCAACGGCCATCGCCAGAGCCTGACGGTTCTGAAGATCCTCGCCGTCGGTGATGCGAAAAAGGCCGCGCCGAAAAAGGCTGAAGCCGCGCCAGCAGAGGCCGCCGCAGCCAAGCCCGCCAAGAAGCCCGCGGCTAAAAAAGCCGCAGCGGCAGAATAAGGAGTTCTGAACCATGGCACATAAAAAAGCAGGTGGTTCGTCACGCAACGGTCGCGACTCCGCGGGCCGTCGCCTCGGCGTTAAGAAGTTCGGTGGCGAAACCGTCGTCGCTGGCAACATCATCGTGCGTCAGCGCGGCACCCGCGTCTATCCGGGCGTGAATGTCGGTCTTGGCAAGGATCACACGCTGTTCGCCACCTCGGGTGGCCGCGTGCGCTTCCATGAAGGCCGCCAAGGCCGCAAATATGTATCGGTCGACGCAATGGCGATTGCGGCCGAATAATCGGCGATCCGATATCGGGTCGCCCCTGGGGTGGCCCGAACGTCCGGATTAAACCGGACAAGAAGGGAGACGGGACCACCCCCTGACAGGGCGGTCCGCCTCCCTTTTTCTTTGCTCCCTTCGATGCGCGCTGCAGCGGATGTCATGCCCATGCAGCGCACAGCCGCTTCCTTGTCCCGGGCGCGTCATATCGGCGCGCTATGGGGCCGCAGACGAAGGAGAGAATGATGTTCGCGAGAACCGAACGACTGGTGCTGAGACCCGGCTGGGCCGACGATGCCCCGGCCTTGGCGCGCGCATTGAATGACGCCAGCATCGCCCGGATGCTGGCCCATCTGCCCTGGCCCTATGGCCCCGATGATGCCGACGCCTTTTTGGCGCAGCCCTTTACCCCGGCGGCGCCCCAGCTGCTGATTTTCCTGCGCACCGCCGGCGAGCCCCGCCTGATTGGCGGGATCGGCCTGACGCCCCATGGCGACATGGCGGAACTCGGCTATTGGATCGCGGCGCCCTATTGGGGGCTGGGCTTTGCGACAGAGGCTGGCCGCGCTGTTGTTGCGGCGGCGCGCCATAGCTTGCGCTGGCGCGGGCTGATCGCACGGCATTTCATCGACAATCCAGCCTCGGGGCATGTCTTGCGCAAACTGGGCTTTGACCAGGCGGGAAGCGCGCGACCGATGTTTTCCGCGGCGCGCGGGGCGGAGGCCCTGGCTGTCACCTATCATGCGGACTTTGAATGCACCGAGATGACGACCCGCATGGCAACGCCGCCGCGCCTGGCGGCCTGATCAGGCCGTAAAATCTCCAGCGACAGCCGCCGCCAGGCTTGTACCGTCGAGAATGCGGGCCGTATCGTCGCGCACGATCATCATGGCCTTGCGAATCTCACACGTTGTTTCGTCGCGGCAATCCTTGCATTTTTTATAGGCGGTCCGGCTGACACAGGGGACAAGCGCCAGCGGCCCTTCGATCACCCGGATAATGTCACCAAAAGAAATCAGGTTTGCCGGCCGGGCCAAGTGAAAGCCGCCCTGCTTGCCCCGTGTGCTGACAACGAGATTCGCGTTCTTCAGCTCAGCGAGAATGATCTCCAGAAATTTGCGGGGGATCACCGCTTCTTGGGCAATGCGGCTCATCGGAACGGGGGCTGCCCCAGCGGGTTCGCGGGCCAATAACAGCATGGCGCGCAAGCCGTATCGTGATCGCTGAGTGAGCATTTAAATACCCTAGCGGGGAGTAGAGATTAGGACAACCCTGAACCATCGGGGCACCTTTGGGATCTTCTGCTCAGTCGGTCGCAACGGGCTTTAAATCTTCATCTGCCGCGCCTATATCAATGAGGCCGGGTTCGCCCGGCTATGACGATAAATTATGCCGTGAAATAGATGCAGCGGACCCGGGGGCGGTACCCGGCGGCTCCACCATCTGCCACGCTTTGGCGAGGCGCATGACGGGGCCGAACTAGGATCGACGTGTATTGAAAGACGGTGTTTTCGTTCGGCCTGAATGCGCCGCAAAACCGTTCAAAACCTATAAGTGCCAACGATAACGAAGCACTTGCTCTGGCTGCGTAATTGAGGGCCTTCGTGGCCTGACATTACCCAAATAGAACGCGGCACGGACTGCGCCGGGCAACAGAAGCAGAAACCAGCGGCCCGGGGGTGCCGGGCAACAGAAACCCCCATCCTCCCCCGTTTTTTGCTGATCGCTGCTTAGGGGGCCGGATCGCGCACCACCCGCCACATCTGAAGCGATGCGTTTTGCGGCAGCGTAACCGGGACAAGCCATGCGGGCACCTGCCCCTTTTGCAGCTGCGCCAGAAAGCCCTTGGGGCCGGCACGGCGATGGTTATTCGCCTCGGCCATATTGGGGCAGATCAACACATAATCGGCGCCATGGGCCAAAATGATCCGGCGGGCCGTTGCGGCATCTTTGCGGAAAGCGTCAAAGACATCCAATATAGCGGCGCTGTTGCGATGATAAGGGCCCGCGATCGCCTTGTGCGGCGTCACCGCAATCAGCCGGGGCGACAGATCAACCAGCGTGAATACCGTGCCCGGCGCCAGACGAGCGACAGGGCGCAGCGCGCTTAGGGTCGTACATTGTGCAGATGCCTTGCGCGCCACGCGCTTGACCGGCTTTTCAGGCGGCGTGGGGACCATGCGCACCAAAAGATAAACCGCAAGGCCAGACACCATCAAAAAGGCCGCCGCCACGCCGAACACACGCACCAGCCGCCGGGGGGACTGCGACATGGGCGGGATCAGGTGCCAGGCGAGTGCTGTTGCGCCCGGTATAGCCAAAAGCTGGGCCGCCGGCGCCGCACGCAATTGCCAAAAGAGCATCGCGATCGACACCGCGCCCAGCACAACAAACTGGCCCCAGAC
>JBJOJQ010000117.1:0-6784 GCA_046046525.1 Pseudomonadota bacterium | reverse complement strand
GGCCTGACAGCGCAAATGGTCCGCGCCGGCTAATCGACGCCCACCCCTCCCTGCGCTCCGGGCCCGACGCAGAGCCCAGATACCCAAATCCTCGTGCTCCGGGCTCGACCCGGAGCCCAGATGCACCACCCCCCAGGCTCCGGCACAAGGCCGGAGCACAGGGTGCTTCATCCCGAAAGTCCCGCACCCCCCTCGTGCTCCGAGCCCGACCCGGAGCCCAGATGCACCACCCTCTAGGCTCCGGCACAAGGCCGGAGCACGGTGTGCTTAATCCTGAAAATTGGGTTTGCGCTTTTGCATTTCGGCCATGACCGCTTCCATCTGGTTGGGCGTGCGGATGACTTTCAACTGCTCATCGCTTTCGGCCTGAAGCAATTCGGCATCGCTGGCGGCGGCCATCAAATTGCACAGGCGCTTGGCGCCGCGGATGGCGTGGGGGTTTTTGTTCGCAATGATCCGGGCCAGGTCCATGGCCTTGGCATAAGGATCGTCCGCGACATGGGTGGCCAAGCCCATGTCCTTGGCCTCAACGCCGTTAAATTCCCGATTGGTGTAGATCAGTTCGCGCAGCACATCGTCGCGGACCTGCGTCCGCCACAACGGCATGCCCGCCACATCCGGAACAAGGCCCCATTTCATTTCCATGATGGCAATGCGCGTCTCCGGATGAACGATGCGGATATCGGCCGCGGCCATGATCTGGCTGCCGGCGCCAAAGGCAACGCCATGAACGGCCGCAATCACCGGCACAGGCAATTCACGCCAGCCCCAGGCGGCATATTGGGCGTTGTTCGCAATACCATGGGTACGATCGGCGAGTGACCCGCCCGCGCTGCTTGCGCCCGGGGCCCGATCATTTTGGAGGCTCGACAGGTCCAGCCCCGCACAAAAGGCGCGACCTTCACCCGACAGGACAACCACACGCAGCCCCGGCATCGCCTTCAGCTGGTCCACCGCATCGACCAGCGCCGCCCATTGCACGCCATCCAGCGCGTTCATCTTGTCCACGCGCGTCATCCGGACATCGGCAATCCCGTCGTCCAGCATGGTGATCGAAATACGGTCGTTCATCATCCTATCCCTTTCCAAATCCTGGTGGGCTGGGCCTGCACGCGGATCATCGCGTCAAGGCCGCCTCAACAAGCGGCAACTGGTCATTGCCGAAATACATATCGGTTCCATCGACAAAGATCGTGGGTGATCCATAGCCACCCCGGGCGATCAGTTCATCCGTATTGGCGCGCAGGCGCAGCTTATTGTCATCGCTGACAGATGCGCGTGCAAGCGCTGCCCCATCCAGCCCCGCTGCATCGGCCGCCGCGATCAAAACATCGGGATCATCAAGATTTTCCGCCTTGGCGAAATAAGTTTCAAAGGCCGCATCTGCAAAGCGGCGCAGTGCCGCCTGATCCTCTTCCAGGGCGCAGCACATGCGCATGGCCGCAACGCTTTTGGCCGGGTGATAGATGGAGGGGAAAACCATCGTCACGCCGGCAAGCGCGGCCCAATCGGCCAGCACTTTCCAGCTGTGCTGCAACCGTCGATTGCCCGCATCCTCGCGCGCTGCATAGACCGCCGGGTTGACCGCGTTGAAAACGCCGCCGACCAAAATCGGCCGCAGCCGCGCCTCGGCCCCCGTCCGCGCGAGCATCGGCCAAAGATTGGCAAAGGCAATGCGCGTCCAGGGGCTGGACAGATCAAAGAAGAATTCGACGCGGGGAGCCACCATCACTTGTCGCTGCCTTGGGGGGATTTCTGACGGGCCAGTTCGGCACCAAATGCCTGTTCCATGGCGGCATTAAACCGGGCCAGTTCGCCCGGATCGACAAAGGCATTGGCATCGCCAGCCTCCAGCCGCTGACGCTTGGCATGCAGCCCGAAAAAGCTGTCATGATTGGCCAGAAAGATATCCGCCTTCATCGCTGCCACTTTCGGGAAGAGCGCGCGGAAATTGTCCTGGATGCCGGGATAAGCCTCGGGATGCAGGCTTTGGCCGGCAACCGTTGCGCTGCAATGAAAAAACACGTCGCGCAGCTGGCCATCGCGGCCGCGCGCCTGCATCGACCAGGATGTGCATCCCGGCGAATGACCGGGGGTTAGGTGCGCCGTCAGCAGGGTGTGGCCGATACGGACCGTCTCTCCATCCGCAATCACCCGATCAACGTGCACCGGCGGGAATTTTTCCCCTTTGCTCGGCCCATGGCCAATATCCCCCGCCTCCAGAAACGGCCTGTCCGCCGCGCTTGCAACCATGATCGCGCCGGTCCGCCGCTTCAGCCCGGCCAGCCCGCCGGCATGGTCGACATGGGCGTGGCTGTTGAGGAGATAGCGGACATCCTGCAACCGAAAGCCCAGGGTTTCGATGTTGCGGGCAATCAGCGGTGCCGATTGCGGGATCACGCCATCAATCAGGACATGCCCCTTGGGATCGGTGATCAGCCAGGCACTGACCGTGCGTGTGCCGACATAATGGATATTCCCGAACACGGTGAAGGGCGCATAGGGATCATTCCAGCCCATTGTCTGGGCAAAGCCTGCAATGGGCGCGCGTTCCGCCGCCTCAATGACGGCATCTTCGGGCAGCGGCGCGGTTGTCGCCGCCGCCGCTGTCACCAAAAGACCGGCGAGCCAGGTCACGCCTTGGCCTTTTCCCAATATTGATCGCGCAACAACCGCTTATAGAGCTTGCCCGTGTCATGGCGGGGCAATTCTGCCAGAAAATCAATCCGCCGGGGGATTTTGACGCCCGACAATTTTTCGCGCGCATAATCTGTGAGTTCGGCACGGAAGGCATCGGTCGCATCCGCCATGTTGATCGGCTGGATCACGGCGATCACCTCTTCGCCCATTTCTTCATGCGGACCGCCGATCACGGCCACGTCCTGCACCTTGGGGTGCGTCACCAAATGATTCTCAATTTCCTGCGGATAGATGTTCACGCCGCCTGAAATGATCATGAAGCTCTTGCGGTCGGTCAGGAAGATATAACCGTCCTCATCCATCCAGCCCACATCGCCCAGCGTTGACCAGCCTTTGGAATTGCGACTCGACTGCGTTTTTTCGGCATCTCCATGATATTCAAAAACGCTGTCGCTTTCGAAGAAGATCGTCCCTTCGGTGCGCGGCGGCAGTTCTGTTTCATTGTCTTCGCCCATGATGTGGGCAATGCCCGTCACAGCCTTCCCGACCGAGCCAGCGCCTTACTTATCCGCCAAACGCAGCCAGTCCGCCGATCCGATATAGGTAAAGCCATTGCCTTCAGACCCGGCATAATATTCTTCAAGCACCGGACCCCACCAATCGATCATCGCGCGCTTGACGGGCATCGGGCATGGCGCCGCGGCATGAATGGCGCAATTCAGCGTGGACAGATTATATTTGCTGCGCACTTCTACTGGCAGCTTCAACATCCGCACAAAATGGGTTGGCACCCATTGGCTGCACGTAACCTTATACTTTTCAATCGCTGCCAAAGCCTGTTCGGCATCGAATTTCTTCATCATGACGACCGTGCCGCCAATTTTGTGCACCGTCATCGACCAGCGCAGCGGGGCTGCGTGATAGAGCGGCGCAGGCGACAAATAGATGCTGTCTGGCGTGAACCGAAATAGGCCCATGGCCAGCATGACAAGGCTGTTCGACTGATCAATCGCGGGATCTTCGGGCAGCGGAATGCGCACACCTTTGGGTCGGCCTGTGGTGCCGGACGAATAGAGCATGTCCACCCCGGCGCGTTCATCGGCAATCGGTGTCTTTGGCATGGGGGCCAGCGCCTCTTCCAAAACGCCATAGCCTGGCACTGCGCCACCCAGCGCATAACGTTCAACCTGCGTGGTCAGCTTGGCCGCAGCACCCGCCAGACCCGCCGATATCACGAAGAGTTTTGCCCCTGAATTTTCAAGAATATAGTCGGTTTCATCCGCCGTCAGACGGGAAGAGATGCACACATAGCGCAAGCCCGCCCGCTGTGCGCCCCAGGTCAGATTGTAATAATCGGGCGTATTTTCCAGCATGAACGCAACAACATCGTCATGGCCAAGGCCCCGCTGGCGAAAAAACTGCGCCACCTGGTTCGATCCTTCGTCCAACTGGCGATAGGTGCGCATCTCGCCGGTTTCGGCAACGATGATGGCAGGCTTTTCAGGGGTTTTCTGCGCATGAACAAAGGGGTGCATCTTCTCCGTCGATCCTCTCTTTACGGCTCGATTCTTCGAACTTTACGTTTACGTTAGCGTGCAAATTCACAGCAATCCAGCGCCCATGATTGCAGGCGCGGCCAAGCCGGGTTAAGCGCATGACATGACAGATGACCTGCAAGAATTTGACGCCGCCCGGCTGATCCGGATGATGTCAAAGAACGGGCATAATAAGCTCATCAATACGCAATATCATGGGCATGGCCCCGGCTGGTGCGAACTCGCTTTGCCCTATAGCGAAGCGCTGGTGACCGACACGGCGTCCGGCATTCTGGCCTCTGGGCCGATCTTCACGCTGATGGACATGGCGACAAGCCTGTCGATCTGGCTCAAGACCGGTGTTTTTCAGCCCCAGGCCACGCTGGACCTGCGGATCGATTATCTGCGCCCGGCCAAGCCCGGCCAGACGGTCATCGGGCGTGGCGAATGCTATCATGTCACCCGGTCAATTGCCTTTATCCGCGGCCATGCGCATGACGGGGATCCCGACAAGCCGATCGCCCATGTGGCTGGCACATATTTCTTCATGGCAAGCTGATGACATCGCTTCTTTCACCCTATGCCCAGACCATGGGCTTTCAGTCGCAGCGCGATGCCACAGGGCGGCTCATCATCGCCATGCCTTATGGTGAGGGCGTCAAGGGGCGCCCGGGCTTTGTGCATGGCGGCGCGCTCGCCGGGCTATTGGAAACCGTGGCTTATGTGACCTTGTCGGAAGCGCTGGGCGCGGATGACCGGCCCTTGCTGAAACCCGTCAATGTCACCGCCACCTATATGCGCGGCGCGGTTGAGGCGACGACATATGCGCGCGCCACGATTGAACGGCTGGGCAAACGGATCGCGAATATCGAAGCCGTCGCCTGGCAGGATGATCCGGACAAGCCGGTCGCCATCGCCCAGATCAACGTCATGCTGGACCGCAGCGGGCGTTAACCCCGCCCGCCATCCATGGCATAAACAAAAGCCCGGCCGTCAACGGGCGCGGGCAGATGGTCCCTTGTGCTGAATGCGGGGGGCGGCGACGCCCATGGCTGCGCCGCCGCCTGTCCCCTTTAGGCTTTTGTCCAGATGCTGCGCGCCCACATCAGGATCGCGACGCTCACCGCTTCCACCACCATCGGTGGAACCGCACCCGGCGCTGGCCCATCCATGGCGAGCGTGACAAGACGACCAAGCAGAGCAAGGCCAAATAACAGGGCGGCGGCCGCCGCGGCACCACCGCACTGCTTCCAGGCCGCATAGCCACAGAACAGCCCCACGCTCAGGAAAAAGGCGCCAACATCGGCACGAATGCTTGCCCGCCCCAGCGCGCCTGCGGCTTCAATCTGGAACTGGGCCGCACTGGCATCAAGCGCGAACCAGAACTGCACGCCCATCGCAAAAAAGAACAGGGCCATCAGGCCAACAAGAACACGTGCTATCATCTTACATCCCCTCCTTCTTGGTCACCCCCAGCGCACCCGTTGGAGAACGGGGCGATGGGGGCCATGGATCAGGCGTCGATGCTCGGCGACCCGATATTGGCATGGGCAACACCGCCATCAACGGTGATGGTATCGCCCACAACATAATTGCCGGCATTGCTGGCCAGGTAAATGGCGGCGGCCGCCATGTCCTCGGCCACGCCGATCCGCCGGTTCGGGATATTGCGGGCCACGGCATCGCCATGGTCGCGCGCGGCGCGATTCATGTCCGATGCAAATGCCCCGGGCGCAATGGCCGTGACGTTGATCTGATCCTGAATAAGGCGCGCGGCCATCCGCTTGGTCAGATACAGGATCGCCGCCTTGGAAGCGTGATAGCTATAGGTTTCCCAGGGGTTCAGGCGGATGCCATCGATCGAGCCGATATTGATGACCTTCGCCGGTTGCGCCTGCGATGCCGCCGCCTTGAGCTGCGGATACAGGGCCTGGGTCAGAAAGAATGGGCCTTTGACGTTGAGGTCCATGACCTTGTCCCAACCCACTTCGGGAAAATCTTCAAACGGCGCACCCCAGGCGGCGCCTGCATTATTGACCAGGATGTCGAGCTTTTCTTCCCGCTCGGCAAAGGCCGCGGCCAGCGCCTTGCATCCGTCCACCGACGACACGTCCATCGGCAAAGCAATGCAGTTTGGCCCCAGTTCTGCCGCTGTCTCGGCGCAGCTATCGGCCTTGCGCGATGTAATATAGACCTTGGCCCCTTGGGCAATAAACCCTTCGGCAATATGACGCCCCAGATTCTTGGACCCGCCCGTCACCAGCGCGACGCGGCCCTCAAGGCTGAACAGCTTTGCAATATCCATCATCAATATCCGTTCATTTTGGCGAGCTTGTCCGCGTGGAAATAGACATCCCCGAAGACTTCATTGAGCGCGCGATCCCGCTTCATGTAAAAACCAATATCATATTCGTCGGTCATGCCGATGCCGCCATGCATCTGAACGCCCTCGCGGACGGCCAGGTTTGTGGCCTTGCCAGCCTTGGCTTTGGCGGCTGAGACAAACATCTCACCCCGCGGATCGCCATTGTCGAGCATCTGCTGCGCCTTCAGCACAATGGAACGCGCGCCTTCCATTTCACCGTAAAGATGCGCGGCGCGATGCTGCA
>JBJOJQ010000108.1:0-3370 GCA_046046525.1 Pseudomonadota bacterium | reverse complement strand
TGTGGAACACCGCCCCGCCACAGGCGCCAAGGTCGGGCTGGTTGCCTATGAACCCGTGGGCGTTGTCGCGGCGATTGCGCCCTGGAATGGGCCTTATGGGATCATGCTCAACAAGGTCGCTTATGCCCTTGCGACCGGCTGCACCGTGATCATGAAGCCTTCGCCCGAAACCCCGCTGGAAGCCTATATCATTGCCGAAGCGGCGGAAGCCGCCGGGCTGCCCGCGGGCGTCGTCAACCTTGTCTGCGGCCATAGAGACGCCAGCGACCATCTGGTGTGCAACCCCGGCGTTGATAAGGTGAGCTTCACCGGATCCACATTGGCGGGCAAGCGGATTGCCAGCGTCTGTGGCGAACGCATGGCGCGCTGTACGCTGGAACTGGGCGGGAAATCGGCGGCGATTGTCCGCGATGATTTTTCGATTGAGGCCGCCGCCAATCTGCTCACCGGCACCATCACGCTGATGAGCGGTCAGGTTTGCGCCATGCTGTCGCGCGTCATTGTCCCGCGCAAGCGCCATGACGAACTGGCCGATGCCATTGCAGCCGCCATGAAAAAGGTCGTGATCGGCCCTAGCGATGATCCCGCAACGCAGCTTGGGCCCTTGGCGATGAAGCGCCAGCTGGACCGGGTTGAAATGTATATCGCCGAAGGGCGCGCAACGGCGGACCTGATCACCGGCGGGGGGCGCCCGGCGCATCTCAACCGGGGCTATTTCATCGAACCGACCCTGTTCGCCAATGTCCCGAATGACAGCCGCATTGCGCAGGAAGAGATTTTCGGCCCGGTTCTGTGCCTGATCCCCTGCGAGGATGATGAAGATGCCATCCGCATCGCCAATGCGTCAAATTATGGCCTGAATGGGTCCGTGCTCACCCATGATCATGAGGCCGCCTATCGCATCGCGCGGCGCGTGCGCACCGGCGGATTTGGCCAAAATGGCCTGCGCATGGACTTTGGCCTGCCCTTTGGCGGTTTTAAGCAATCGGGCATTGGCCGCGAAGGCGGGGTTGAAGGGCTGATGGCGTATCTGGAGCTGAAGACGATCCTGCTCGATGACATGCCGGCCGTGCTGTAACGCAGGGCCACCAGCATCAGCACCCCGGCCCGCCTGGGGCCGGCCGTCCTCAGAACATGCTGTTGGGATTAAGGGGCGTTGCGCTCACCTCCTGAATGACGTCCCAATGTTCCACAATCTTGCCACCGGCGCAGCGGAAGATGTCACACACGGCCAGCCCCGGATCACCCGGCCAGCGGACAACATGCACATGAACAATGACATGGTCCTGATCGGCAAAGGCACGATGGATGGTCTGGCGGGCATCGGGCGAGTCCACCCGCACCTTGTCCAGCCAGGCTTTGAGCGCCGGCACACCGGGTTCAGCAAGGGAGCTGTGCTGGATATAATCCGGCGCGATAAAGTCATCCACCCGGCTGCTGTCCATGGGGATGAGAACATGGTCATAGACGCCAAGGCAGAGCGCCAAATTGGCTGCTTCTTCGGCCGTGTACCGCATTTTCCTGCCCCTCTCCTATTGTAACAATTGTTATGGTGTGTAACAGTCTGGCGAGAACAATCAAGGAGAAGGGGCGATGACGCGCGCGGCGCTCTATGCGGTATTGGATCGCTATCTTGCGGCGCTTGCGGCCCGCGACCCAGATCAGGTCGAATGGGCCCCTGCCCCCCTGACATCCGAGAATAATGTCATGCTGGCGGTTGGCGACGGCCTATGGGGCACGATTGATCGGCTGGGCGATTATCAACTTCGCTTTGCCGATCCGGCAACCGGTCAGGTCGGCTATTTCGGCACAGTCCATGAACCGATTGAGGAATCAGCGTTTACGCTGCGCCTAAAGGTCAATGATCAGGGCCAGATCTGCGAAAGCGAGATGGTGGTTGTCCGCCAGTCGGATTCCGGGATCAAGTTTGAAAACCCCCGCTATTGGGACAAGCCGATCCTCAATGCGCTGGCCGAGGCGCCGGTTTCGCGGGCGGAGATGATCCGCCTGTCCAATGGCTATTTCGATACGCTTCAGCTCAATGACGGGACGATCCACACCAAATTTCATCCCGATTGCGATCGCGTTGAAAATGGCGTGCAGACAACCCGCAATCCGGACTTTGCAAAAATTGTCCCGGTATCGGCGCTTGGCTGCGAAGAGCAGTTCCGCATGGGCAATTATCGCTATGATGATCGGCTCCGCGCCCGGCGCTTTCCCCTGGTGGATGAAGACCGCGGCTTGGTCCTTGCCTTTGGCTTTATCGATCATAGCGGCCGGCTCGACAGCTATCAGTTAACCGATGGCCGCACCGTCAGATCCCCGGTCCGCCGGCCCCATAGTTTTTATATCGCTGAACTTTTCAAAATCGATCACGGGATGATCTGTCAGATTGAAGCGAACTTCATTACCGTGCCCTATAACATGCCAAGCCCATGGGACGCCCTATGAAACGACTGGCCCTTGCCGCCTTGCTGATGCTGGCCGCTTGTTCCGGGCGCGGCGCGGATGGCCCGGCGCGGGATGATTGGGTGACGACCGGCGGCGATGTCGGCAAATCGCACCATTCGATGCTGGCCGATATGACGCCCGCCAATATCGGGACACTGGGTCTGGCGTGGAGCGCGGATCTCGGCACCAACCGCGTGCTGGAGGCAACGCCGGTCGTCATTGATGGCGTGCTCTACACCTCGGGCGTTGCTGGCCGGGCCTATGCCTTTGATGCGGCCACCGGTGCGCAGATCTGGGCCTTTGCGCCAAAGGTGGACATGCAGGTCAACCGCACCGTCTGTTGCGACATGGCCAATCGCGGGGTGGCCGTTGCCAAAGGCAAGGTTTTTGTCGCCGCGCTGGATGCGCAACTTTATGCACTTGATGCCAAGACTGGCAAAATCCTGTGGCAAGCCAATACCGTCGATGATCCCAATCGCGGCGTTCATTCCACCGGCGCGCCGGAAGTTGCGGGCGATGTTGTGGTCATCGGCAATGGCGGCGCCGAATATGATGTACGCGGCTATGTCAGCGCCTATGATCTGGAAACGGGCGCTCTGAAATGGCGGTTTCACACTGTCCCACGCGATCCCGCGCTTGGCCCGCAGGATCACCCGGATCTGGACATGGCCGTCAAAAGCTGGGACCCCAAAAGCCGCTGGGATGTCGGCGGCGGCGGCACAGCCTGGGATGCGATCAACTATGATCCCGAAACCGGACTGGTGATCATTGGCACGGGCAATGGCGGGCCGTATCACGTTGCCAAACGGTCCCCCAAAGGCGGCGACAATCTGTACCTGTCCTCGCTCGTCGCGCTGGATGCGAAAACCGGGCGGGTCAAATGGCATTATCAGCAAGTGCCGGGCGATAACTGGGATTA
>JBJOJQ010000091.1:0-3774 GCA_046046525.1 Pseudomonadota bacterium | reverse complement strand
CTATAATCCTGCCAACAAACAACGTAGCCACCGGAAGAAAGACGAGTCACTGACGGATAAATTTGGGAGCCAGCAGTTTGTGTGTTGACCAAAAACTCGGGTCCGAAAGGAGTTACGACAGTGACCAATTTTCAATCTCTCTATTGGTTAAATATTTGGAATGCCGATTTTTAGTGAAAAATGTTAACGGCAAAAACTCGTGCCAATCTCTAAATTTTTTATGTATGATGAAGATTGAATATCTTTCAAGCGTCTTAGCGCGTTACTGAGCGACTTCTGAATAGGCGTCGTGGGTCCTCCTGAGCATATCGACATTGCGAGTGGTTCTGACGGCGGCCCCGGCGGACAGATGAATTAACGGAAACTGGGTTCAAACTTGATGACATTATAACTGAATTGGGCTATATTCATTCCATATTGAATGTATTTGAATTAAGCCAAGGCTCATGACCCATATCTGCAGTGGCAAGTTTTTTACCAAACAACTGGCGTATGCAGCCGGGTATACCAGCCCCAAGCGTTTCACGACTGATGTCCTGCGATACGACTTGCCGATCCACCCTTGCGGGCCAGAGAGCTATAGGGACAATCTTTATGACCTCCCAAACCTTCTAAAATCCATCATTTTGGGACGCTTGAAGGAAGTCGGACTGCCCATGGCTAAGAGCCGACCAATTCTAGACCTAATAAACGATCATGACGCCAATCAAGCGGCATTCCTGTTTCTTATTAGTAAAAAAAAATGCCTTTTCTGCGTCGTTAATTACGGCGGGAAACCTCAAGCCTCTTGGCAAACTAGCAATCTCCCAGAATTGTTTGAGGCAAGCGCAGGGCTGATCTTAGACGTTGGGCAAGAACTTCTTCGCATGAGAGCGGCCGGCTGACATCTCATGCATCGGCAGAGGAAGCTGCCGAATTCCGGATAACAGAAAATATGCCAGCATTCGCACCATCAGGAATGGAATTAATTATGGTGGGACAGGTGGTGGGATAATCCAAACGCGCCCCCAGCCAGACGCGCCGGAGACGTGGATGAGTGGCTGAAATCAAAGCTTTTCTAAAGCGTCATACGGGTAACCGTATCGAGGGTTCGAATCCCTCCGTCTCCGCCAGCACCTTTCCAACCGCACGCCAGTGACCCGCCCCGGGTCACCTCATCGTGCCTGAAGGCATGGGTCGCGGGCGCGATGGCGCCGCTCTTATCGCGCAGCGCGGTTAGGCCGTCCCCTGCCCTGCGGCTGTCAGGCCAAAATGGCGCAGGCTTTCTGCCGCGACAAAGTCTGGGCGTTCTTCCGGGATCCAATGGCCGCAATTTTCCGCGACCCCGCCGGTCACATTCCGGCCGATGCGGGCCCAGCTGTCCAGCGCCGTCATGCCCCGGCCGCGCATTGTGGGATCGCCGCCATAGACAAGGATCGGCATATCCAGGGATTTGCCCGCCGCGCGAAAGGCAGTGGTGTCGGCAATATCCTGCGGCACGGCCCGGTAATAGTTGAACCCCGCCGTCATTGCGCCGGGTTGCGCATAGGCCCGGACATATTCCGCCTGCGCCGCTTCACAAATGGCATCGGGGTGTGCGCCCCCAAAACGGTAAAAGAACCGCAGGTAAAGGTCTTCCCGCCCCTCGGTCAGCGCTTCGGGCAGGTCCGGCAGGCCATGAAAGCCAAAATGCCAGCGGTTGTGATGCTCTATCGGCCCGCCATCGCCCAGCACCGGCGCATCATAAATGGCCATGGCGATCACGCGTTCAGGATATTGGGCGGCCAGCGCAAAGGCCACCGGGCCACCCCAATCATGCGCCACCACGCGAAATTGGGCATGACCAAGCTGGTCCATCAGCGCCGCGATGTCGCGGGCGACCGTCATCTTGTCATAGCCATCCGCCGGGCGACTGCTGTCCCCCAGGCCGCGCAAATCCGGGACGATCAGCTGCGCATGCGGCGCCATCAGCGGAATGACATCACGCCACATGAACCATGTCTGCGGCCAGCCATGCAGCAGCACGACCGGCGCCCCGGCCCCGGCGGTGACGTAATGAAGCTGCACCGCGCCAAGATCCGCCCGGTGATGCGCAAGCGCCGCCATACCGCGCCTCAGTTCCCGTGAAAGGCGGTGATATCGACCGGGGTCAGGCCGTGCGCCGCACAATGATCGGCATAGCGCTTCAGCATCGAGCGCCAATTTTCAACCGCCAGAACATTGTCGTTTTCATCCAGGATGTTCCAATCCCCAACGACAATGTTGAGCGTGATGACATCGCTGCCCGGTTCAGCAACCGGCGTATGCGCCGAGGCCGCCGTTTCATAGACAAAGCTGCCCGGCCCTGCGACCCATTCATGTTCCTTATACCGCCAGCGGCCTTCGATCGTGTAGACATGCACAGTGCCGGCATGGTGATGCTTGGGCAGCTCTGCACCCCCCGGCACTTTCAAGAGCGAGGTCCATTCGCCATTGATCGGGTTCAGCTTAATCAGCTTGATAAAGACCTGATCAGAATAAGGCAGAAAGGGAATCCAGGGCAGTTGATCCACATCGATCATCGCTGTGCCGACCTGATCCGCGTAAAAATTCATGGGGTTTTCCTTTTATGTGATGGCAGTGTGCGGCGATCAAAAGGGACGATCGCCCTTGATGGTGGCGCGGTTCATCCGCCGGATGCAGGGCGGATAATCCATTACGGCATAATGCTGGGTGCAGCGATTATCCCAGATCGCAACGGACCCCGGCGTCCAGCGCCAGCGCGTCTGATATTCCGGGATCGTGGACTGCGAGAGAAGATAATTCATCAAATCATTGCGCCCCGGCGACGCATCCTGCCCAAAACGGACGCGGCGGGCGGTGTGATGGTTCGTAAAATGCGTGGCAAAGGCACCCAGCATCAGGGATTTTTTGCCCGTTACCGGATGGGTGCGGACAACCGGATGTTCCGGATCGGGGAAACGCTCCTTCATTGCCAGCCGTTCTTCGATCGGCTTGGCGGCCATGAAGACCGATTCCATGGAATGGCGCGCACGCAGATCTGCGATGTCATCCTTGATATGATCGGGCAGGCGGTCATAGGCGAGTTCCATATTGGCCCACATGGTATCGCCACCCACTGGCGGGCAGGCGACACAACGCAGCACCGCGCCCATCGGTGGGCATTCGCGCCAGGTCGCATCATGGTGCCAGGAATTTTCATAGCGTTCCGGCGGGCTTTCCGGCGATTTCCAGATATGGATGATGCCCGGCTCTCCATCGACGCTGGATGTCAGGGGATGGTCTTCCAGATCGCCAAAGCGCCGTGCAACGGCCGCATGTTCGGCATCGGTCATGTCCTGATCCCGCACAAACAAGACCTTGTGCTTTAACAGCAGGTCGTTGAGGTGCCCGGCCAGATCATCATTGGTCGCCGCTTCGGCGAGGCGCAGGCCGGACAATTCTGCACCCAAGGCGCAGGTCATCATCTCCACTTTCATGGCTATTCTCCCTTAGGTTGCGCAGATTGGGCCGCTGGCCGCGTCCGTGTGGCCAGCCAGACCATCGGCAATCCGCAAAAGGCGACCAGATCCGCCACCACCAACGGGATCGTCCAGCTTTGCGTCGATCCGGTATCGGCAAGATGCTGGCTTAGGACGCCGATGAACAGGCTCAACCCGCCGATCATCAGGATGTTGAGCGTCAACATGTTCAGCCCCGTCGCCGTGGCCTTCAGATAACCGGGCAATTGTTCTTCAATCACCGAAAAGAGCGGGGCATAAATCATCGTCATGAACAGGATCGACGCCGCCATCC
>JBJOJQ010000088.1:0-5861 GCA_046046525.1 Pseudomonadota bacterium | reverse complement strand
CCCGCCCCTTTGCCGTTGCAGGCGTGGTGGCGCATGGCGACAAAAATGGCCGCAAGCTGGGCTTTCCCACCGCCAATGTGGACATGGCGAGCTATTTGCGCCCGCGTTACGGCATTTACGCGGTGCGCGGCCATTTGCCCGATGGCCGTGTTCTGGACGGGGCGGCCAATTTGGGCATCCGCCCGACCTTTGATCCGCCCAAGGAATTGCTGGAACCGCATTTCTTTGACTTTTCTGGCGATTTATACGGCCAGATGATCGAAGTTGCCTTCATTTCTTTCCTGCGGCCCGAACAAAAATTCGACAGTCTGGATGCGCTGATGGTGCAAATGGGACAGGACTGCGACCGGGCACGCGCCATTCTTCGCGGCTGACGGGGCAGGAAATCGGCCGCAAGGCTTTATTTGCCCGCGCGCTTCCCCTAAGGCACGCCGGCTATGACTGACGCGCAGACACCCGAAGCCCGCGACTATCGCGACACTGTTTTCCTGCCCAAGACCGACTTTCCGATGAAGGCTGGCCTGCCGCAGAAGGAACCGGGCATTCTTGCGCGGTGGCAGGATATGGACCTGTACCGCCGCCTGCGTGACGCCCGCCGCGGCCGGGAAAAGTTCATCCTGCATGATGGCCCGCCTTATGCGAATGGCGACATGCACATTGGCCATGCCCTGAACCACATCCTGAAGGACATGGTTGTCCGGACGCAAAGCCTGCTGGGCAAGGACGCGCCCTATGTCCCCGGCTGGGACTGCCATGGCCTGCCGATTGAGTGGAAGGTCGAAGAGGAATATCGCAAGAAAAAGCGCAACAAGGATGAGGTGCCGGTCGAAGAATTCCGCGCCGAATGTCGCGCCTATGCCCGCCATTGGGTGGATCGCCAGCGCGATCAGTTAAAGCGTCTGGGCATTAATGGCGATTGGGACAACCCCTATCTGACCATGGATTTCGACGCCGAAGCGACGATCGTCCAAGAGCTTTTGAAATTCGCCGAAAGCGGCCAGCTGTATCGCGGCGCCAAGCCCGTGATGTGGAGCCCGGTTGAAAAAACCGCGCTGGCCGAAGCCGAAGTGGAATATGAAGACATCACCTCGACACAAATTTATGTCGGGTTTGAAATCACCGCAGCGCCGAACTGCGCGGATCTTGTTGGCGCTTATGCCGTCATCTGGACGACCACGCCCTGGACGATCCCGGTCAACCAGGCGCTCGCTTACGGACCGGATATTGCCTATCACCTGTGCCGCAAGCGCAATGACGATGGCCGACACTATCTGATCGCAGCGGAGCGGATCGCGGCCGTGTCCGCCCATTGGGGTGACGAGCTGGTTGCCCTGAAAACCGTGACCGGTGCAGAGCTGGCGGGCGCCGTCGCGCGCCACCCGATGCATGCGCAGGGCGATTTCTTTGACCGCCCGCGCCCCCTTCTTGCTGGCGATTTTGTCACAACCGACAGCGGCACCGGCCTTGTCCATATGGCGCCGGACCATGGCGAGGATGATTTTGATCTGTGCAAGGCGCATGGGATTGATCCTGTGTTCGCGGTGGAAGGCGATGGCCGCTATCGTGCCGACTGGGCCTGGCTGGGCGGCGAAGGCAGCGTTATCAATCCCAAGTTCAACGCGCCCGATGGCCCGATCTGTTCTGCCCTGGCCCAGGCCGGTGGCCTGATGGCCGCCTCGGCAGATTATACGCACAGCTATCCGCACAGCTGGCGGTCCAAGGCGAAGGTTATCTTTCGCTGCACGCCACAATGGTTTGTGCCGATGCGCGATGATCTGGGCGCGCAGGGCCTGCGCGGCAAGGCGCTGGCCGCCATTGCCGCGACACGCTTTTACCCGGAAAAGGGCCGCAATCGCATTGGCTCTATGGTCGAAGGCCGGCCAGACTGGGTGCTGTCCCGCCAGCGCGCCTGGGGCGTGCCGATCACGCTGTTCGTGGATCGCAAGACCGGCCACTATCTCAATGACCCGGCGGTCAATGCGCGGATCGTGGCTGGCATTCGCGCCGGCGGCGTCGATGCCTGGTCCGATGCCCAGGCCCAGGCCTATCTGGGCGACCAGTATCGCGCCGAAGATTATGAACGCGTGACCGATATTCTGGATGTCTGGTTCGATTCCGGCTCCACCCATGCCTTTGTGCTGGAATCGGGTAAATGGCCCGATCTGCTGCGCCCTGAAGGCTATGATCAGCCGCACGCCGATCTCTATCTGGAAGGCAGCGACCAGCATCGCGGCTGGTTCCAGTCATCGCTGCTGGAAGCCTGCGGCACCCGCGGCCATGCGCCCTATAAGGCGGTGCTGACCCATGGCTTCACCATGGATGCCAAGGGCATGAAAATGTCCAAATCGATCGGCAACACCATCGACCCGTTAAAGGTTATGGAAAGCTATGGCGCGGATATCATCCGGCTGTGGGCGCTGTCGGTTGATTTCACCGAAGATCACCGGATCGGCGATGAAATCCTGAAGGGCGTGGCCGACCAATATCGCAAATTGCGCAACACCTTCCGCTATTTGCTCGGCGCACTGGATGGCTATGACGCCGCGCGCGAAGCGCTGGACCCAGCCGAGATGCCAGAGCTGGAACGCTATGTGCTGCACATGCTGCGCCAGCTTGATTCCACGCTGCGCACCGCAATCGATGCCTTTGATTTCAATAGCTATGTTCGCGCGCTGACCGATTTCTGCAATGATGATTTGTCGGCATTCTTCTTCGATATCCGCAAGGACTGCCTCTATTGCGATGCGCCCGACAGCGTAAAGCGGCGCGCCTATCGGACGGTGCTGGACCTTTTGTTCCACCGGCTGGTGCGCTATGCAGCGCCCGTCCTTGTCTTTACGGCCGAAGAAGTCTGGGCCACGCGCTTCCCCGATCATGACAGCATCCATCTGGCAGAGCTGGATGCCTTGCCGGCTGCATGGGACGATGCGCAGCTGGCGGCCCGCTTTGAAGCCGCCCGCGCGCTGCGGGCGCAGGTCACAGAAACGATTGAGCCAATGCGGCGTGACAAGGTGATCGGCTCCAGCCTTCAGGCCAAGGTCCGCATGGGCGCCGCGCCAGACGGCTTTGACGCAGAAGCCTTGGCAGAGCTGTTCATCGTCAGTTCGGTTGCCATCGGGCAGGACGACGCGGTCCATGCTGAACGCACCGATGATCCCAAATGCGGCCGCTGCTGGCGGCACCTGCCCGAGGTGCCCGCAGATGGTGCGCTGTGCCCGCGCTGTGACGAGGTGGTGAATGGCTGATCGGCGGCGCCATTGGGGGTATGGCGTGGCGGCGGCGCTGTTCGTCGCGGATCAGCTGTTAAAGGCGCTGATCATCGGCCCGATTGGGCTGCAGGCGATTGGGCAGATTTATCTGCTGCCGATTCTCAACCTGACCTGGGTGGAAAATTACGGCATCGCGCTGGGCATGTTGCAGGCCGGCCATGCGCTGGAACGCTGGGGCCTGGTGATCGCGACCAGCCTGATCGCACTGGTCGTTGCCTTTTGGCTGTGGCGCGAGGAAAATCGCACCGATTGCCTGGGGCTGGGCCTTGTTCTGGGCGGTGCGCTCGGCAATATCGTGGACCGCATACGTTTTGGCTATGTGGTTGATTTCATCGATTTCCACATTGGCGGGTTCAGACCCTTTTTGGTCTTCAATCTTGCCGACGCGGCGATTACCATTGGGGTATTGGTGCTTTTGGCCCGTGCGCTGTTTGCGCGCGAGCCCAAGGCAGAAACGGAGACGGATCATGCGTAAGGTTATGGGTGTGGTGGCGGTCGGTGCACTGCTTGCGGGCTGTGCGTCCGGTGGGCTTTCGAACCGGAAATCGCCCGATGAATTTCAGGTCACGCGCCTGGCGCCTTTGGTCGTCCCGCCCGATTTCGCGCTGGTGCCGCCGGCCGCTGGCAGCCCGCAGGCGCAGGCCGCCGACAGCTCAACACAGGCGCTGCAAGCGATGTTTGGCGGCGCCGCGCCGCGCAGCAGTGCAGAAATTTCAGCGATCAACGCCGCGGGCGGCAATCGCGCCCAGCCGGGCATCCGGTCCAATGCCGGCGATCCCAAGACCGATGTGGTCGATAAAGGGGCGACAACCAATGACATTCTGGCCGCACCCGAAGGCGATGGCCAAAATGCCCGGACGGCGACACCCAAATAAGGATTGGTGGCATCCGCCCATCAAAAAAGCCCGCTCTGCGCCATCGCCAGAGCGGGCTTTTTTATGTGTTCGATCAGAAGGAAACGCCAATCGACCCAAAGACACCAGCCTTGGCAATGTCCTTTTTGGACGGGCTGACGACAACATTCTTGCCGTAATCGGTATCGACATAGGTGAGGCCAAAGGTCACCGGGCCGGTCGTGTAGGTCGCGCCCAGCGACCAGTCGGTATAGGTGTCACCACCCGACAGGAAGCTTTTGGTAAAGGTGCGCCCCACGGCCGCGCTCAGGCTGATCGGCGTATCGGGGATCGGGCTCGACAGGCCCAGATTCATGTAGAAATTGTCTTCCTTGCCCGAACCGAGGCTCAACGCGGCTGATTTGGGCGCATAATTGGCCGTCAGCTTGGCCGTTGCCGGACCAAATGTCTGGGCGATGCTGCCATAAAGTTCCAGAAAGTCGGAATTGGTGCTGGCCACAATCTTGGCGGAACCCGGATAATAATAATAGACGCCACCCAGATCGATGGTCGTGCTGCCCATCGTCTTTTTATAACCGGCAATCAGATCAAGTTCCTGATCGCCGCCGGCGGCCACATAATCATCAACCGATGATCCCCACAGACCAACATAGACACCCGATTCGTGCGACACGGTGACGCTGCCCTGCAAGGCAAAGTCCTTGTCGGTCTGCGACAGGCCGCGATAGCGGTAATCGCTGGTCATCGTGACAGAGCCGCTGACGGTCACAGCCTTGTCCGCCTCTTGGGCAAAGGCCGGCACGGCAGAGGCAAGGGCAACAAGCCCAAGAACGGGGCGAAGATATGTGCGCATGGAATAAACCCTTTAGTTGTTAAACCCGGGTTCCGCCTGCATTGACCGCCAAGCTATTCTCTATCGGGTGGGCCCGCGGAGCTTGTGACTGGCCAATGCGGACAAACTGCCGCCGCTTGTTGCAGTGCACAACCCCAAAACGACTGATTTATAAGAGAAGCGTCCGCCTGTTGCGCATTTGCAACAATTACCGCAGGGCAGCGCAGGCGCGTTGCATCCGCTGACAGGCCTCGGTCAGGATCTCTTCCGACGTGGCATAAGAAATCCGGAATCCTGGCGACAGGCCAAAGGCTGCGCCATGGACAGCGGCGACCTGCACCTCATCCAGGAAATAGTCGATCAGGTCGGCATCGGTGGCGATGACAGCGCCGGCGGGCGTTGTCTTGCCGATCAAGCCGCTGACATCGGGATAGACGTAAAAGGCGCCTTCGGGCGTGGGGCAATGGATGCCGTCAATCTCATTGAGCATCCGCACCACCAGATCGCGCCGGCCGCGGAAGCGTTCATTGCGGTCCTTCAGGAAGGACTGGTCCCCATTTAGTGCGGCGGTCGCCGCCGCCTGCGCGATGGAGCAGGGGTTGGATGTCGATTGCGATTGCAGCTTGGCCATCGCCTTGATCAGCCATTGCGGACCACCGGCAAAGCCGATGCGCCAGCCGGTCATGGAATAGGCCTTGGAACAGCCATTGACGGTCAGCGTCCGATCATAAAGGTCCGGGCAGACTTGCAGGATCGTCGCAAAGGGCGTGTCCGCATACCAGACATGTTCGTACATATCGTCGGTCAGCACCATGACCTGCGGATGCCGGACCAGCACATCGGCCAGCCCCTTCAACTCATCGGCTGAATAGGCCGCACCCGTCGGGTTGGACGGGGAATTGAGCA
>JBJOJQ010000083.1:0-2961 GCA_046046525.1 Pseudomonadota bacterium | reverse complement strand
TACCGCACTTTGGTGTCGTTGCGGGATAAGGGCATGGTCGCCTTTGATATGGATACGCAGGATAAGCGGAAACGCTTTGTCAGCTTTACAGATCGCGCAGAAACCGTGTTCAAGGCATTTGGATGAACGATACGATTGGTTTCAAGCTTGGCATTTCGGCGTTCTTCGTTGCTCTGTATCTCGCTTTATTCTGGTTGACGAATATTCTGGTGGGTGTGCAGGCGGTTGCGGGCCTGGTCACATTGGTGTTCCTGCCGGCCTTTGTCCGGCTGATGGCGTTTCTGGTCGTTGGCTTCTGGACCGTCCCGATTTTATTCACCGCAGGCCTCGGCTGTATTCTGCTTGGCTGGTACGATATGGGCCCCGGCATCGGTCCGGAAATCGCCGCAACCGCCGCAACCTCTATTGGCGCCCCGCTGGGTATCTGGATCGCGATGTATCTGCGCCGGGTGCAGCCCGATCTGGCCAGACTGTCTGCCTTTGATTTGTTGTGGCTGTCTGTGGGCAGTTCTTTGGGCAGTGCGCTGTTCTTGTCATTATCGCTGCACCTGACGGTGCATACGCCGCCGCATCATTCGCTGACGGGCGTGATCTTTGTGGGCGATGCCTTGGGCACATGGATTGCGATTCTGCTCACCAAAGCGGCATTGACGCTGGTCGGGCGACTGCCGCTCAGCTCTTAAGCGGTCATCAACGCACAGGTGGGGCAACCTGCCCTTGGCTGGCCCGCCAGACACCGGGCGACTGGCCCATTTGCTGGCGAAAAAAGCGGATAAAGGCGGATGGGTGGCCATAGCCCAATCGTGTCGCAATGGCATCGACAGACAGCGTCATGTCGCGCAGCAATTCTTGCGCCAATGTGATCCGCGCGGTCTCCAAAAGCTTTTCAAAGCAGGCCCCTTCGCGCGTGAGATCGCGTTGCAGCGTGCGGGGATGGCGCGACATGGCCTGGGCAACATGCTGCAAAGAGGCCCGGCCCATGGGCAACAGCGCATGGATCAACCGCAACACCATATCCCCGGCATTACGGCCATGGCCGGGCAAAGCGTCGAGCAGCAAGGATGCATAGCTGGCAAGCGCCGTATCGGCACCGTCATTGCGTCGATCAAGATCGGCCGACGCGCATTCAAATCCGTCTAATGGACTGTCAAAATGAACGGGGCAGCCAAAAAAGCGCTGATGCAGCGTTGGCCCGCGGGGGCGGCCATGCGAAAAATAGACGGCTATGGGCGACCAGTTTTCGCCGAGCATCAGGCGGAACAGATGGACAAAGGCCGATAGACCCAATTCGCGGGACTGACGTGCCGGCGCGGACGACCCCACCGACACCCCGACAATCGCTGTCGCAATCCGGCCATCATCCTGCACCGTCAGGCTCAGGGCGTTGCTCAGCAAATGGCCATAGCGATCGGCCATGGCCAGCGCATCGCGGACGGTGGGTTGTTGGCCCAGCACAAGGCCCGCTACCCCCAAATTGGCGAGCCGACGGCGCATCGCAATGCGAATGCCAAGATCGGGTGTGTTGGTGCGTTCGGCAACGCCATCCAGCAGCCATGCGACGCGTTCGGCCGGAATGGTCATGTCGCCGCGCATAATCAGGGATGCGTCGATCCCGGCCTTGCGCAGCGCGGCATGGGGATCAATACCTGCCTCCAGCGCCACGGCTGGAAAATCAAGCAACGCCGTTGCACGCACCTGCGCCACCATGGCGACAGCCCTCCTTGTCGCCAAGTGTTTATCATTTGTCGTCAAATGGCAATATCGCTCTTGAAAATTCTCGATAGCCTTGCGGCATAAAGGCAAATCTGAGGAGAGGCGGGATGCTGAAAGCAGGCGAAGATTGTCCATGTCGTGGCGTGCCCGCCTTGGCCAAGGCGGCGGCATGACGGACACATCACGCAGCACCGCGGCCAAAGCGCCGTGGCGATTGCTTTTCTTCATGCTGGCGTTGCACGTCATCAACCAGATTGATCGGCAGCTTGTGGCCGGCTTTGCCAGTGACATCATGCGCGATCTCAGCCTGAACCGCAGCCAGTTCGCGCTGATTGCGGGCCTGGCCTTTAGTGGCGTTTACGCGGTCTCCGCCGTGGCGGCAGGCTTGCTTGCGGATCGTGTTGGCCGCGTGCCTGTGCTCAGCACGGGCGTGGGCGTCTGGAGCCTGTTTACCGGGCTGGCGGGGTTGGCGCAGGGATTTTGGACGATGCTGGCGGCGCGCCCCTTTGTCGCGGCGGGTGAGGCCACGCTGGTGCCCACGGCGACCAACATCATCCTTGCACGCACGCCCGATGCCCTGAAGGCCGGTGCCATTGGCGTGTTTTTCGCGGGCATTCCGCTGGGGATTGGCGGCAGCTTCTTGATCGCGGGGCAACTTGGCCCGGTGCTCGGTTGGCGCGGCTGTTTTCTGCTGATGGCGGCGATTGGCGTGATCGCAACGCTTGCCGTGCTGCGGATTAAGGACAGTGCGGCAACGTCGCAAAACCTGCCGCCGGTCGCCGGGCAGTTGCGGGATTTCTGGGCGATATTCTGCGCCAATCCGCGTTTGCGCTGGGCCTCGCTTGGGCTGATTTTCCTCCACGCCCATGTCGCGACCAGCCCGTTCGTCCAGCTTTGGTTGCATGAGGATAAGGGCTTGGCGCCAACGGCGGCGAACAGCCTTTACGGGCTGATGTTCATTCCGTTCGGTCTCGCCGGGTCCATTGGTGCGGGCGTCGTGGCAGATTGGGCGCATCGCCGGTTCAAGGTGGATCGGGCCATGGCCAGCCTCCTTATGCTATGCATTTTGGTGCCGTTTATCCTTGCCTATCGCCTGTTGCCGTCTGGCACAGCCTTGTTCGGCATTGGGATGGCGGCGTCGATCCTGTTCATGACGATGATTTATGCCCCGCTCTTTTCGGTGATTGAAGAACAATTGCCCGGTTATCTGAAGGCCACGGCGACGGGGCTGAACATGTTGACGCTCAA
>JBJOJQ010000072.1:0-14253 GCA_046046525.1 Pseudomonadota bacterium | reverse complement strand
GTTCCCGGGGGATCTTGTCTATAATCAAATGTATCTTTGGTTTGGGGAACATGATCCCAAGGCGATTGCCGCCTGGGGCAAATCGCTGGAGACGCTGGCGGCACTTCAGCCCGATCTGGTGGTCGCCGGCCATGCCAAGCCGGGCCTTGCCGATGACATTTCCGGCATCCGCTTTAGCCAGCGTTATATTGCCGATTGGCCAAAACTGGTCGCGGCATCGCGCGATTCACAGGATTTGCGGGCGCGGATCCGGGCCGCCTATCCCGACGCCGTGGATGTGCTGGGGGATTTCCTGTTGGGCAATAGCAGCGCCGTTGCCAAGGGTGAGGCGCCAGCCTGGCAGGAATAAGGGGGCTGGTCCGGGCTAGCCCGGTTCCCCCATGCGGATAAGATCGGCCAGCGCCTGTGTGACGGGCGCGGTCAGGCCCTTGGCAGCGGCGGCGGCAACGATCGCGCCATTAATCGCCTCAATCTCGGTCGTGCGACCGGCCAGCCGATCCTGCAACATCGATGGCAGATGCGCCTTATGGTGGGTCAGCGCAAAGTCGATCTTGTGACGCAGCCGGTCGCGGTTCATGCCCACGCCATGGGCCGCCGCAATGGCCGCTGTTTCATCCGCCACGGCATGGGCCAGGCGCCGGCCCTCTGCCCGGTCCAGATCCCCGACGGGGACGCGCAACAGCGTGGCGAGCGCGTTGAGTGCGCCATTAAACGCCGCCTTTTCCCAAATGGCGGCGGCCACATCGGCATCGAAATCGGCGTTCATGCGGGCCGTGTTGAGCAGGGCCACCGCCTGCTGGGCCGCGTCCTGCCCGGCCTGCGTCATGCTGCCAAGCCAGATATGCCCTTCGCCATGGACATCGACGTGATTGGGGGCGGTGAAATCGGCGGGCCAGTCCGTCACCCCCATTAACACCCGGTCTGCGCCGAAATGCGCGGCCAGTGCCTCGGCATTGCCCAGCCCATTTTGCAGCGTCAGGGCATAGGCCCCCGTCCCGGCCAGATGCGCAACCGATGCAATGGCGGCGGCGCTGTGCTGTGCCTTGGTCATCATCATGACCAGATCGGCGGGCCCTGTGACCTCGGCGGCAAGGGCGGCGGCAACGGGGGCGGTTTGCGCGCCGCGATCATCATGGATCGACACACCCGCCCCGGCGAGAACCGCCAGCCGGCCCTGATCGACATCGACCAGCGTCACGGCCGCCCCGGCCAGTGACAGCCGTGCCGCAAACAGGCAGCCCATGGCACCAGCGCCAACAATCACAATTTTCTGCATGGGGTCATCGCCTTTCGCTCCCCCGAACTATGAAGGCCCATCGCCACGGGTCAAGCGCCCCGATTTTCATCCTGTGGTCCGTCCCCCTTTTCCAGCGATGGCGCTGCGCCGGTCTTTCTTTTGGGCTGGCCCATGGCCTGTCTTTGGGGCAGAGTTTCGTGACGCGAGAAGGGGTTGAGGATGAAGCTGACCGATCTGATCGATGATCGCCCGGATGACGGCGTGTTTCGCGTGCATCGCGATATCTTCACCGATCCGCGTATTTTTGCCGCCGAGCTGAAACATATCTTTGAAGGCGGCTGGGTTTTTCTGGGGCTGGAGGCGCAGGCCGCCGGGCCGCATGATTTTTTCACGACCATGGTTGGCCGCGTGCCGGTGCTGGTGCAGCGCGATGGCGCGGGCGTGTTGCGCGCCTTTGTCAATTCCTGCCCGCACAAGGGCGCACGGCTGGCGCAGGTGCAATGCGGCCATGCCCGTCAGCATGTCTGCCCCTATCACAGCTGGAGCTTTGACAGCGCAGGCCGCAACAAAGCGGTCAAATGGAAGGCCGCGGGCTGTTATGCCGAGGCGTTTCACACCGCCGGGCATGATCTGGCCCTCTTGCCCCGGTTTGAAAGCTATCGCGGCTTTGTATTCGGCAGTCTGGCCGCCGATGTGCCGTCGCTTGCGGACTATCTGGGCGAAGCGACCAAACTTCTTGATCTGGTTGCAGACCAAAGCGTGGACGGGGTTGAACTCGTCCCCGGTCAGGTCAGCTTTACCTATCAGGCGAACTGGAAATTGCAGCTTGAAAACTGTTCCGACGCCTATCATTTCACCTCGGCGCACCCCTCCTATATCCGTGTGCTGGAACGCCGCCAGCAAGAAGCCAGCGCCGAAGTTGTCGCATCGGTTTGGGAAAACAGCGATTATTGGAAGGAAGAAACGCAAGGCGTTGGCGGCGGCAGTTTCAGCTTTGACAATGGCCATGTGCTCAACTGGGGCGTTTTTGGCGTCACGCCGGCGCTGCCCCTTTATGAAAGTGCCGCCGCACTTGCCGCGCGCTTTGGCACGGACAAGCGCGACTGGATGTTCAACATGCGCAATTTGACGATCTTTCCCAATTTGCAGATCGCCGAAAATGCCTCCAGCCAGCTGCGCATCATCAGGCCCATGGCCCCCGGCCTGACCGAGATGCGGACCTGGTGCATCGCGCCCAAGGGCGAAAGTGCCGCAGCCCGGCGGCAACGCATTCGTCAATATGAGGATTTCTTCAACCCGACCGGCATGGCGACCCCTGATGACACGGTGGCCTATGAAAATTGCCAAAAGGGCTTTGCCGGGACGGTGGATCCCTGGCTGCAAGGCTATGCACGCGGCATGACCGCCTCTGTGGCCGGGGGCAACCGCTTTTCAGACAAGATCAATCTGCATCCCGCGCGCAGCGTATTGGCGGATTCGCAACTCTGCGATGAAACGCTTTACCACGCATATTACCGGGCCTGGGCGCAGCGCATGGCAGGGGTTGAGATCGCATGACCGAGGGGATGACCAAAGCCGCGGCGGAAGAGCTTTTATATCGCGAGGCCCTGTACCTCGACACGCAGCGCTTTGACGATTGGCTGGCGCTGTTCACCGAGGATGTTGAATTCTGGATGCCGGCCTGGCGCGATGAAGTGTCGACGACCGGTGATCCCGAACAGGAATTATCGCTGATCTATTATAAAGGGCGCCGCAATCTGGAAGATCGGGTGATGCGGCTAACCTCTGGCCTGTCGGTCGCGTCCACGCCGCTGCCGCGCGTTGTGCACCTTGTCACCAATGTGCTGGTTGTTGAGGCGCAGAGCGATCACGCGGTGATCAGCGCGGCGTTCAACACCCATCGCTTTGATGCGCGGATGAGCCGCGCGGACCAGTTTTTTGGCCGCTATGACTATCGCGTTGTCCGCCACGGCGACGCCTGGAAAATCGCGCGCAAAAAAATCACGCTGCTCAACGACATGATCCCGACGGTCGTGGACATTAATGTCCTGTGACCGTCACGTCTGGGCGGCGACTTCGGCGATCACGCGATTGACCTCATAACGATCGCCATTGCGCGACATGGGGGCCTGATCGGCAAAGGCGGCGCTGATTTCTTCAAATCGGGCCTGTGCCGCGCGCACGGCATGGGAATGGGTGACGATGTAGAATGTCCCGCCCAGCGCACCGTCAATCGCGGCGCGCGCGACTTCGGCAACGGGCATGCCGCGCGCCTGCACCTGGGCTTGCAGGGCGGCGGCCTGTGCGGCACGTGGCGACGCGGCAGCGCCCGGGGCGGATCCCAGTGCGGTGGCCGTCAGGCCCGGGCAGAGAATGCTGATCTTCACAGTGTCGGGCACCTCGGCCCGCAACACCTCTGCCAAACCCAAAAGGGCGTGTTTAGAGGCGGTGTAAATGGCAGCGCCCGCGTGCTGAAAGCCCAGGGCATGTTCGGATCCGGTGAAACAAATATGCCCGCCTTGCCCGGTGGCGATCATCTGGCGTGCAAAAACGGCCGCCGTGCTCCAGGCGCCGCGCACATTCACGGCCAGAATGCGGTCCACATCTTCTGGGGTGAATTTGGTAAAGCGCCCCGATTTCAAAAGGCCGGCATTGGCAAAAACCATGTCGCATCCGCCCATGACGGTGCTGGCCTGATCTGCCAGGGCCTCAACCTGGCCGTGATCAGCCACATCGCATGTCCAGACAGAGGCGGCCGGCCCCAGCGGGGCGGCGGCGCTGTGCAACGCGGCTGTGTCGATATCCGCCATCAGCACCTGCGCGCCCCGCGCGACCAAGTCTTCGGCGATGGCCCGCCCAATGCCCGAGGCTGCCCCCGTGATCACGGCCCGTTTGCCGCCCAGATCCTGTGCCATCATCCTCTCCCTTTTGGTCGGTGACCTTGGTCAACCGCCCTGCCCTTATCTGTGGCAAAAGGGTGCGGGTAAAGCGGTTACGCAAGGGGCGCCCGCCATGGCGCAGATCCTTGGGCGCGGATCGGGCGGACGGGCCCTGTGTCTGGCGGAGGTGGGGGATGCAGGCATTCAGCGACAGACGGGGGAAGGGGGAGTTGGCCGTGAATGCCTGCATCCGGGGATGTATCAGTCGGCCACAACCCGGCCCATTGGGAATTATCCGGAGGCGGCGGGAAAATGCAGGCTGCGTTGGCGGTCGCGGCTGTGGCAAATGCGCCAGCTTTGTTCCATGCCCAGACCCGCGGCAAAGGCGATGCGCAGTGCCTCGGCAAAGCTGGTCACGCCCAGTTTCACCATGACATTGGCGCGATAGACCTCAACCGTGCGCGCGCTGATGTTGAGATCATAGGCGATCGTCTTGTTCGGATAGCCGCAGGCCAGCCCATCCAGCACCTCGCGCTCCCGGCTGGTCAGCTTGGCGAGTTGCGTTTGCGCCCAGACTTCGCGGCCGAACAGGGCATCGCGCCCGTCCAAAAGCGCAAAGCCTTCCGCCAGCGCTGCGAGGATCCGGTCCCGATCGACCGGCTTGGCCAGAAAATTAATCGCGCCGGCCTTCATCGCCTGCACCGACAGGTCCACATCACCATGCCCGGTCAGCAGGATGGTCGGGAAATCAAGGCCCACATCTTTCATCCGGTCCTGCACCTCGCGTCCGGTCATGCCGGGCATGCTCATATCCAGCAGAACACAGGCCGGTTGCGTGGCATCCGCCCCTTTCAGAAAGGCGGCGCCGTCCGACCAGCGCTGGACCCGATAGCCCGCGGTTCGCAACAGAAAATCAAGCGAACGGCGAACCGAGTCATCGTCATCAACAACGTGTACAAGGCCCTTGGGCGATGGTGCGTCACGCATGGCTGTCCTCCGCAATGGGTAAGGTAAAGTAAAATGCTGCCCCCCCGCCTGCGACCGGCGCGTGCCAAAGCCGTCCGCCATGGGCCTCCACAATGGTGCGGCAAATTGCCAGGCCCATGCCCATCCCGTCGGCCTTGCCTGTGATAAAGGCCTCAAAGATGGAATCTTCTTTGCCCGGCTCTATGCCCGGGCCATTATCTGCCACGCAAAAACAGATCATCTGGTCTTGCCGGGTGGCAGAGATGGAAATCTCTCCCCCTTGGGTCAGCGCCTCAAATCCGTTGCGGATCAGGTTCAACAGCACCTGCTGAATATGGATTTCATCGACCAGCACCAACGGCAGGTCCTGCGCAATGCGCAATGTGCATTTGATGTTGCGGGCCTTGGCCCCAACGGCGCCCAGATCGCGGGCGATGTCGGCCAGATGGCGCGGCGCGACCAATTGCCGTTCAAGCGTGCCGCGTGAGACGAATTCGCGCAACCGGTGGACGATTTCGCCCGCGCGCAGGGCCTCGCGCCCCGCTTCGTGCAACGCCTTTTCCAAATCCTTGGGAACATGGCCTTTATGGCGCGACACCAGGGCAGAACAGCTCTGCACATAATTGGCGATGGCGGTCAGGGGCTGGTTGAGTTCATGCGCAAGCGCCGCGGCCAGCGTGCCGGCGGCCGAGATGCGTGACATGCGGATCAGTTCATTTTGCAGTTCATGAAGATGGGCATCCGCCTCTTCCTGCGCCGTCAGGTCGCGCAAAAAGCCGGTGAACACGCGGCGCCCCTCGCACACGGTGCCACTGATGAACAAGGCATTGGGAAAGCGGGATCCATCCTTGCGCCGCGCCACGACCCGCCGGGCGCGCCCAAAGACCGGGTCTTCCCCTGCCCGGCGATACAGGGCGAGATGATGGCGATGAGAAAAGTCGATGCCCGTATCCATCAGCATATCGACGCTTTGGCCGACCACTTCGGCCGCCGTATAGCCGAACATGTCCTGCGCAATCCTGTTGAAGCTCAAGATCCGGCCGCGGGCATCAATCGTGATCACGGCTTCCGGCACCGTATCAACAACGGACCGCAAATAGGATTCCGTGGCCTGAAAGGCACGTCTTGGTGGGATTTTGGTGGCGATCTTTTGCATCAGTGCCCCCAATGCGATGTGGCTCCTTAGGACCTTTTGGCCCGACTCTGGAAAGAACCTCTCTCCTTTGGTGACAATATGAAGACCCATTTTGGGCGCGATTGTAAAAATGCGCCGTAATCAGGTGAATCCTATTAATCTGATTTAGTTGTGCAGATGTGAGAGACAGGCACGGTGTCCTGACTCTTTTCCGATAAGAAACCATAAAGTAATTTAATGAGACATAAGGCACACTTCATTCCATCATGTGCATGTCTGCGGATCCGTTGAATTACGGAGCGCGCGTACCGCGCAGCAATGCCAGTCACATAGCGATCACATGCAAAGGGACTCGCAATGTGCCACGCGCTTATCATTCATGACAACCGGATCATCAGCCATGCGATTCAGGCCTATCTGGAAGAGCTGGGCTTTACCTCGTTCGATGAAACCTGGACGGAGGCGCAGGCCGTTGCCGCTGCCCGTCGGACGCCACCTGATCTTGTCGTTATTGGCGATAGTCTGGAGGTGGGCTCCCCACTGATCGCGGCCAAGCGGATCTTTGCCAAGGTGGATGTCCCGATCCTGATGGTCACGGGCGATCCCGTCCAGGCGCGCCGCTGCCTTGATCAGGTCGCAGCGTTTGAAGGGCCGTTTCTGCTCAATGCCTTTGATGAAGCGATCCGCATTGCCCGTGGGGAGGATGCCGCACCGCACCGCGGACCCGGCACCCCCGCCGTATCAGCGATTTAGCGGTTCGGCCGCGGCGCTGAGATGCGCCGCAATGGAATCGACCGCATGCCGCGTGAGATCTTTGGGAATTTCAGCCAGCAGATGGGCCAAGATCGGTGCGTCATAATGGTCGCGCAGCGCCCCCAAAGCAGGCGGCGGCGCAACGACAATCAGCTGCGTCTCTGCATCGGCATGGTCAAGATAGGCCGCGGTCCGGCGCAGGGCAGCGGCCAGAAACAGCGCTTCCCGGCGGCGATGCGGATCGCTGCGCGTCATGGTATCCCGTCCGGGGTGGAGCGGGGATCCGCTGACCCCCGGGGCATCGGACATCTGGTCCCGATTGGGGGGATTGTCCTGTCGATCCTGATCAACAACCTCCAGCGCGGGGGCGTGGGCATCCCCCTTATTGCGCAACAGCAGCATATGTGATCCGTCTACGACGAGGATAAGGGTTCCTTGGGGCAGTTTCATCAGCGTCACCTTGGGCAGGATGGGGACCGGGCCGGCGCCATGGCGGGCCAGATCCGGGGCGGGGATACGGACACAGGCTGGGACAGGGTTTGCCTGTACCAGCCCGTCCGGTGGCATCTTGAGGTGGGTGGGGTTTACATGCCCGACCACGGCCCCATGATGATTTCGACGCGCCGGTTCAGCGGGTTCGCAACGCCATCGGGTGTCGGCACAGCGGGTGCCTTTTCCCCCAGCGCAACGGTCAACTGGACCTCTGGTGGAATGCCTTTGCTCGTCAGATAGGCGCGGGCGACTTCGGCACGCTGCGCCGACAGTTCTTCATTGGCCTGCGCCGTGCCAGCGCGGTCGGTATGCCCGGAAATAACGACCTTCACGCAGCAGCTGCGCCGATCGTTAAAGGCGGCGGCCGCGCGGTCCAATTCCCCCATCGCAATCGGGGACAAGTCGCTTTTACCCGAGTCAAAATAGACGGTGAAAGGTTCCAGCGGCGGCCGGGGTGCAACAGCAGCGGCTTGATCTTGTTTCCAGTCAGGATTGGCAGAGCCGTCCGGCATCAGCCGGCAGGGGCGGCCCAGCGCATTATAGACGCGAAACACCTCTTCATTGCCGCACATCAGTTCGCGGGCGGCTTGCCGATCACCCAGCGTATTGGCGAGCTCACGCGCGTTCAGGCGCCGCATACATTCCTGGTCGCGCCAGGTGCTGCCCGCCGAAAAGCCGAACCCCAGAACAGACCCGCCAGCCGCTGAAGACCCCATGCAGGTTTCCGACAAGGTTGTCGTCAACGCCGGGGCAAAGCTGCTGGGCACGGTCTTGATGCTCTGAGAATCGGGGATGGAGCTGTTATAGGTAATCGACTGGTTGTTACCCGCGTTCGACGCCGCATTGTCGATTGTGCTGTCAACAGCGGCGCCTGCGCCAGAGGTGGAAACCGAACCCGATGCCGACGTTGCCGTCGTCGTTTCCCCCCTGACGGGCGTTTGAAGGCCCATGACGGCCAGGATCATGGCCAGGACTTTTACGTGTTTCATGACGGTGACTCCTTATTGGCATCCGATCGGTTGGGCGGGGAGGACGGGAGGCCCGCGACCTCCCCGCGCGCCCCATCCGGTCAGGGCAGCGGAATGACCCAGGAGAAGCCCCAGCCATTGCCATTGCCATCCTGTTCGGCTTCGCCGCCAGTGTCGGCGAGCAGGCCGCTCATGCCCGACAGAACAGAGCTGACGCCTTCCGAGCCAGAGCTGGTCACAACGCTGTTGACCTGCAGGTTCGGGTTGGCGTTGTAGACGCCATTGAGCGCCGTTGCCGTGCCATAGGCTTCATTGCCGGCCATGGTTGCTGTGCCGCCCGTGCTGAGCCCGGCATAATCGCCACCGCCATGCGACCCGGCATCGCTGTTCGATTCTGCCATCACGGCATTCGGGCTGAAGTTCATGAACAACGGCGGATCATAGGATTGGCCATAAGCCTCACCAAAGCCGTTCTGGCCGCCCCCGCCTTCGGCAAGGCCCGCGCCGCTTGAGCCACCAATGGTGGCCGTGCCGCCCAGGGTCGAGCTATAGGTGTCCACGCTGTTGACCTGAAGGTTGGGATTGGCGGTGTAGACGCCGTTGAGGCTGGTTGATCCTGCGGTGGATTCATTGCCTGAAATCGTGCTGACATGTGCCGTGCCAAGGCCCGACACGCCGGCATGAGCGCCTGACCCAGTCTCGCTTGACGACGCGGCCGTCGCTGCATTGGGGGCAAAGAGCGGCGGCGTCACCTGCGCATAGGCCGATGATGCCGTCATACCAGAAATAACAAGGGCAGTGAAAATAAGACGATTAGTCATCACTTCTACTCCTAAGGGCTGAAAACATTGATGAATTCAATATCTTCCCGTTGACTCAAAGAACTAAGTTCAGTTTTTAGTTCCTTGAATTGGCATTATTTTCGCCAAAGGAGTGCGGTGAAAATTCGGTTATGTGCATAGGTAGAAAACCGGGTGGACAGCCGCCGCCATTTGATTGAGGCTGGTCATCTTGGCCGCGCCGAAAATGCTGTGACGGAATGGCGGGCCAGCGACTTTGCCTGCCTGTTCAAAACTTTGCTGGACCTTGGCCGCCGGTTGATGCCAGACAGGTGGACCCCCGCCGGGCATGACGAAGAGAGCGATTGATGCTGCCCATCGACCTGATCAAAAGCTTCATCATCGCGTTGAGCATTGGCGTTTTAATTGGTGTGGAGCGCGAACGGCGCAAGGCCAGCCGCGCTGTGCCCGTGGCGGCCGGGGTGCGCACCTTTGCCGTCACGGCGCTTGTGGGGGCGCTGGCCATGGCCGTTGGCGGCGTGACCTTATTGGCGATTGCAACGCTGTGTGTCGCGGCCTTTACCGCGATCAGCTATTGGCGGTCGCACGATGAAGATCTGGGCCTGACAACCGAATTTGCACTGATCGCCACCTGTTTGCTGGGCGGGCAGGCGCTGGATCAGCCGGCGCTGGCGCTGGCGCTGGGCGTCGTCATCACCATCCTGCTGGCGGCGCGCCAGCCCATGCATCGCTTTATCGGCGCTGTCATGACCGAAGGCGAATTGGCGGATCTGTTGATCCTGGCGGGCGCCACGCTTGTCATTTTGCCGATGCTGCCCGATCGATCCATGGGGCCGTTTCAGGCCATCAACCCGCATGATCTGTGGATCGTGGCCATCCTGATTCTGGGCATCAATGCGGCCGGGCAGATTATTACCCGCTGGCTAGGCGGGCGGTTGGGCGTCCCGCTTTTGGGTCTGGCCTCGGGCTTTGTCTCAAGCTCTGCGACCATCGGGGCGATGGGCGCATGGGTGCGTGGCGCCCCCATGGCGATGCGCGCCGGGGTCGCCGGGGCCGTCCTGTCCACTGTGGCGACCTTTGTGCAACTGGGCGTTGTGATCTGGATGACCGACCGCCAGACCTTTGCCAGCGCGCTTGCTCCGCTGTTCGCCGCCATTGCTGCGGCAGGGGCGGCGGGCGGCCTGTTGACGCTGTTATCCTGGCGTCATCCCTTGACGACGATGCCCGATATCAGCCGGGGCTTTGGCATTGTCATGGCCCTTGTCTTTTCGCTGACGCTGGGCGCAATGCTGATATTGGTGGCGGGCTTGCGCGATGGGCTGGGCGCGCCGGGGATGATCATGGCCGCCGCGATTGGCGGGGTGCTTGATGTCCATGCCGCCGCCATTGCCATTGCCGCCCAGGTCGCCTCCGGCGCCCTGCCCCCGCAGGCGGCGCTGCTGCCTTTGCTGGTGTCGTGGACAACCAGCACGGCGGCCAAAATCCTGTTTGCGGCATCGGCCGGGCCGCGTGATTTTGCCGGACGGGTGATCGTGGCGCAGCTTGTCATTCTGGCAGCGGCCTGGGCCGCAGCGGCGCTGACGGGCGGGCTGACCTGATCGTCAGGCCAGACTGCATAAGGATGCGTCCCCGATCGGCGGACGATGCAGGGGCGCTAGGCCCCGGCGTCTCAAAGGCCGTCCAGGCCCTTGCTCACCAGCACATTCACCGAAACACGACGGTTCTGCGCCTTGCCATAATCGGTGTCGTTGCTGGCCAGCGGGTCGGCTGAGGCCATGCCGGTCGGGGTCAGCATGCGATAGGGCTTCCAGCGGCAGGCCTGCTGCAAATAGTTGATGACACTTGCCGCGCGGCGTTCGCTCAACCGCTGGTTCAGATCTGCGCTGCCCGTCGAGTCGGTATAGCCGACAACCAGGATCAACGCATTGTCGATGGCTTCGGCGGCGGTGGCGGCGGCGCAGAGTTCAAACCGCGCCTGCGACGACAAATTGGCCTTGCCGCTTTCAAAATAGACGTTGGTGGTGCTCTTGATATTATATTTATCAATGTCGCCCATGCGGCCGCGCAGCGCCGCGGTGGCGGCTTCCTGTTCTTCAAAACGCTGGGCCGTGCCGTTGCGGATCATCGCCGCGGTCTTCAGGTCATTGGTGCGAAAGCTGATCTGGGTTGCGTAAAAATAATCACCTGATTGCAGCGTCTTGATTGTGACAGGCAGCCCATTGAGCAAGGAGTCTTCGGCAAGGCGGCGTTGATTGGCGCCAAACAGGCCGCCAACCGCCTTGATGGTTGTGGTGGCATCAAAGGCGATGGTGCGGTTTGTGCCGTCGGCCGACAAAACCTTGATGCGGTTGCCCTTGCGGCCAATGATCGTCCCCTTGATATCCGGGCCCATGATCATCTGCGATGGATCTGGCGTGCCATTGACGGTGATATTGCCGTCCTGCGGTTCATAGCTTTGTGCCGCCACGCCGCTTGCCAAAGGCAGTGCAAGCAGGGTCAGCACCGCGCGTATACGCAGATTTTTGGCACGGAAGATCATAGGGTTACTCCTTAATTCAGCAGCTGCCAGCCTGCCCTGTTCGGATGAACCTTTCCCGAAGCTGAACAGGGTGCGGAAAAATACGTCGCGGCCGATGGCGGGCCCCACCAATTGCGGCAGTTTACCGCCGCAAAATTCCCGTTTAGGGGCGAAGCATCTTCATTGTGAAACGCAAGGGCTGGGATATTTATGACCGACATTTTCATTGTTTCAGGCGCCCGTACCGCCATCGGCACCTTTGGCGGCAGCCTTGCAGGCTTTCGTCCGGCAGAGCTTGGCGCGATTGTGATGCGCGCTGCGATTGAGCGCGCGGGCCTGTCCGGCGCCGATGTCGAGGCGGTTGTGCTGGGCACGGTCGTCCCGACCCAGCCCAAGGATATGTATGCCAGCCGGGTTGCCGCTGTCACTGCGGGCGTGCCGATCGGCGCACCGGCGATGAACGTCAACCGGCTGTGCGGATCGGGCCTGCAGGCCATTGTCTCTGCCGCGCAGGGCATTGCGCTGGGCGAACAGCAGATTGCGATTGGCGCGGGGGCCGAAGTCATGTCGGGCGCATTGCGCGTGATCGAAGGCACACGCAACGGCCAGAAAATGGGCGATCTGACGGTGCAGGACATGATGCTGGGCGCGCTTCATGATCCGTTTGAAAACATCCATATGGGCGTGACGGCGGAAAATGTGGCGGCGCGCTGTGCCGTGACCCGCGAAGATCAGGATGCGCTGGCGGTGGAAAGCCATAAGCGCGCGGCGCACGCCATTGCCCAAGGCTATTTCAAGGATCAGATCGTCCCTGTGGAGGTCAAGACGCGCAAGGGCGTGGTGGCCTTTGACACCGATGAACATGTCCGCGCGGACGCCAGCCTGGAAACCATGGCGGGTCTGCGGCCGGTGTTTCAAAAGGATGGCAGTGTGACCGCAGGCAATGCCAGCGGCATCAATGATGGCGCTGCCGCTGTGATCCTGGCCTCTGGTGCAGCGGTGGCGAAACACGGCCTGACGCCGATGGCCAAGATTCTGGCCTGGGGCCATGCGGGTATCGAACCCAATGTCATGGGCCTGGGCCCGGTCAAGGCCGTGCCGATTGCGCTGGACCGTGCGGGCCTGACGCTGGACCAGATCGATGTGATTGAAAGCAACGAAGCCTTTGCCGCGCAGGCCTGTGGCGTCGCGAAGGAACTGGGCTTTGATCCCGCCAAGACCAATCCCAATGGCTCGGGCATTTCGCTGGGCCACCCCATCGGGGCGACGGGCGCGATCCTGACGGTCAAGACGATGTACGAACTGCACCGCACCGGCGGCCGTTATGGCCTGATCACCATGTGCATTGGCGGCGGCCAGGGCATCGCCATGGTCATCGAACGCGTCTGAGGCTTACGCCCCGGTCACCCATCCGGGTGGGCCGGGGCAGCCTTAGTCGAGATGATGCTCATCGATGCGGCGCGTGCCGATGGGCAGGGTCAGCACCAGCCCGTCATCCGCCATCCGCCACGGCGTATCGGGCAATGCGGCCGCCACCCCGCGGGCAAACAGCTTTTTCGTGATGACATTATCGGGCGGGATCGGGCCCATATGGTTGAACACCAGCATCCCGACGCCGGCCTTGCGCGCAATTTCGGCGGCCTGCACGGGCGTTGCGTGATAATTGCCGACTTCGCTGATGACCTTGGCCAGTTTCGCATCGCCGGCGCGCAGCAGGGCTGCAGACATGATCTTGCGCCCGGCCTCGCTTTGCCCTTCATGGATCAACAGATCGACGCCCTTGGCCTGCCGCAGCAGATTGGCGCTCGCGGCCGTATCGCCGGACACCAGCACCGATCGCCCGCGATAGTCAAAGCGATAGCCAACCGCGGGATAGACGGGTTCATGCAGCACCTGAAAAGCGGTGATCTTCAGACCATCTTCGTTCAGGATCACGCGCTGCGCCATATGTGTTGCGCGGTCAGCCGCCCCGGCCAGCCCAAAGGGCCGCGCGACCAAATTGGCCGCAGCAACAGGCAGGTCATGTTCCGGGCCGCGATAGCTGTCATCCTGCGCATAAGTGGTGTTCACGCCAGCGACGATCTGATCCACCCCATCCGGCCCATAAACCGGCAAAGGCGCAGTCCGCCCGGCGACCCAGCTTTGCATCCGGATTTCGCCCAGATCGCCAATATGGTCTGAATGAAAATGTGTCAGGAGAACGCCGCGCAGCCGCTTCATCGGGAACCGCCAGCGGCTGAGATTATTCGCGGATCCCGGACCGGTATCGACCACAAAGGCGCGATCGCCGGCCAGGATGAGGGTGCAGGTCTTGGCGCGCGTCTTGCTGGGTGGTGGCGGAGAGGTGCCACAGATCACGACCTGCAACTGGTCTTGTGCGGGCGCGGCAAAGGCCTTTTGAGAGGCCATGCGATCAACCCCCTTGCTGACCAGCCAGTCCTGCACCGGGGCCAGTGATGCCAGCCCCCAGCTGATCATACCAAGGCCAGCGACCAGCCCCATGAT
>JBJOJQ010000068.1:0-2977 GCA_046046525.1 Pseudomonadota bacterium | reverse complement strand
ACTCCGGCCTTGTGCCGGAGCCCAATTCGCACCGAGTGCGGCCAGCCGCCTAGGCTCCGGGTCAAGCCCGGAGCACAGCTTGGGTCGCACCACCCCGCACTTGCGTACTCCGGCCTTGTGCCGGAGCCCAGTTCGCACCAGGCGCGGCCAGCCGCCTAGGCTCCGGGATAAACCCGGAGCACAGCTTCCCCAGGCTCCAGCTTCCCCAATCTCCCGGATAAACCCGGAGTACAGGTTCCGTTCCCACCTTGGTGGCGCATTTTGCTGTCCTACAGGACGGGCGCTGTGGCACAGGGGTGGCGTGGATGGGAAAGGGGCTTGCGATGGATCTGACCCTCAATAGGCGGGAAGAGGGGATGTTTTTCGACATTCCGGGCGCACCTTTGCCTGTGGGGCGATGGATGTCTGCGGCGTCAGGCCCTCAACTTCCTCCACTTTCGCAACGTTGCAAAGATGCGCGCCGCCCATTGTCCCGGCGGGATCGCATCGCTAAGGCAGGCCCAAATTCCGGGCCCAGAAGGAGCTTTCCATGACCGTCACCATCCGTGAAACCGACATCATCGAAAGCGTCGCCGACGCGCTGCAATATATCAGCTATTTCCACCCCATGGATTATATCCGCGCATTGGGGGAAGCGTATAAGAAGGAACAGGGGCCAGCCGCCAAGGATGCCATTGCGCAGATTTTGACGAACAGCCGCATGTGCGCTGAGGGCCATCGCCCGATCTGTCAGGATACCGGCATCGTCACGGTCATCGTGAAATGGGGCCAAAATTGCGTGCTGGAATCGCACCGGTCGCTGCAAGAGGTGATCGATGATGGCGTGCGCCGCGCCTATCTCCATCCGGATAATAAGCTGCGCGCCTCAATTCTGGCGGATCCGGCCTTCACCCGCGTCAATACCAAGGACAATACGCCTTCGGTCGTGCATCTGGAAATGGTGCCGGGCGACAAGGTGAGCTTTGATGTTGCCGCCAAGGGGGGCGGTTCGGAGAACAAGACCAAGTTCAAGATGATGAACCCCAGCGATTCCATTGTGGACTGGGTGCTGGAGATGATCCCGCAAATGGGCGCGGGCTGGTGTCCGCCGGGCATGCTGGGCATTGGCATTGGCGGCACGGCTGAAAAGGCGATGGTGCTGGCCAAGGAAAGCCTGATGGGCAGCATCGACATGGCAGAGCTGAAGGCGCGTGGCCCGCAAAATGACATTGAACGCCTGCGCATCGAAATTTTCGATAAGGTGAATGCGCTTGGCGTGGGCGCCCAGGGGCTGGGCGGGCTTTCGACCATTCTTGATGTGAAGATCCTTGATTATCCGACACATGCGGCGTCCAAGCCCGTCGCGATGATCCCCAATTGCGCGGCCACCCGCCACGCCCATTTCACGCTGGACGGGTCTGGCCCGACCTTTCTTGAAACGCCCAATCTGGATGATTGGCCCAAGGTGGAATGGGCGCCCGACAGCGCGGCCAAGCGCGTTGACCTTGATCATCTGACGCCCGAAGAGGTGCAAAGCTGGAAGGCCGGGGATCGCCTGCTGCTCAATGGCAAGATGCTCACCGGTCGGGATGCCGCGCATAAGCGCATCGCCGATATGCTGGCGAAGGGTGAGGACCTGCCCGTCAGCTTTAAGGGGCGGATGATCTATTATGTCGGCCCGGTTGATCCGGTGCGCGACGAAATTGTTGGTCCGGCGGGTCCGACAACGGCGACCCGTATGGACAAGTTCATGGACATGATGCTCGATCAGGGGCTGCTGGGCTGTGTGGGCAAGGCGGAACGCGGTCCGGCGGCAACGGCCGCAATTGCCAAGCATAAATCGGCCTATCTGATGGCCGTGGGGGGTGCCGCCTATCTGGTGGCGCGGGCGATCAAGGGCAGCAAGGTCGTCGGCTTTGCCGATCTTGGCATGGAAGCCATCTACGAATTTGATGTGAAGGATTTCCCGGTCACCGTGGCTGTCGATAGCAGCGGCGAGAATGTCCATATCAGCGCGCCCTTGGTCTGGCGCAAAAAGATTGCCGAGGAAAAGCTGCTCGACCAGGGTTGAGCCGCAACGGGCAGGCGGCATTCACCATATCCGGATACCAAGCGTTCATCACTTTTGTACAAAGGCGACGTGAAAACATGGTCCGGATGAGGGGTTATGGACGAGCCGCCAGTGCCAAAGCGTGTGCAAACACGGACACGCATTCTGAGTTATGAAAAAGAGCTGCAAAAGCTCCTGCGCGCGCAATTGGACAAGGTTGAACCGGGGCTGGTTGCCGATGATGGCGGGCGCGAACGGGAAGTGGCCTCGGGCAAAATCGACATCACCGCCCGCGACGCAAAGGGCGAATTTGTCGTGATCGAACTGAAGGTTGGGCCATGTCCCGCCGGCGCGCTGGAACAGGTGCTGGGCTATTCCAGCGATCTGGAAGAGGAAACCGGCACACCCTGTCGTGCGGTGCTGGTCGCCTCGGCCTTCACCCAGCGGCAACGGGCGGCGGCGAAACGGGCGCGGGATATTTACTTGGTCACTTACCGGGTTGAACAGATGGACTTTGCAGCACCTGCTCCTCAACCTGAAAAAAGCCCGACGCTCCTTTCGGGGCATCATCCGGCACGGCTGTAACGAAAAAGGCAACGCCCTGGCGTCGCACAGGGTCAAGCCATAGGCCGCCGCGCAGGCCATAGGCTTCTCCGGCATGGCCAATGCGCCGGCGGCCATCGCCAAAACCGTCGCTGCTGCAGCCCTGTCGGCCCGTACCGATGACATGCAGCCCAAGCCCAAAAGCGCAGAAGAACCCGCCTTCGGTGGCGCCATTGCGGCCATCAAATCGCCAGCTGATCCGCTGCATCGTCCGCAGCGATGCGGGTTTCAGAAAGCCTTGCCCCTGGTTCAGGAACATCTGGCCAATCCGGGCAAGATCCCGCATCGAAATCCGCAGCCCGCCTTGGGGGGAGAATAAGGCCCCATTATCCCCCAGCCGATAGG
>JBJOJQ010000053.1:0-27437 GCA_046046525.1 Pseudomonadota bacterium | reverse complement strand
CCCTGTTCGCGCGCCATTTTGGCCAAGAGTGCAAAATAGGGCGCGGCTTCGGTATCCGCAGGCGGCACGGCCATCAGGCCGACGATCTGAAGCCCGGCGGCCCGCGCCTGCGCCAGCAAGGCGGGTACATCGCTTGCGGCACAGCCGCCCTTTTGCGCTTCCTCACCAATATTCACTTGCAGATAGCAGCGCGGGTGCCGCCCCGTCTTGTCCTGCGCACGGGCAAGGGCCGTGATCAGCGATGGGCGGTCCACCGAATGAATGGCATCGAACAAGGCGACGGCATCTTCGGCCTTATTGGATTGCAACTGGCCGACAAGATGCAGTTCAATATCCGGCGTTTCGGCGCGCAGCTGCGGCCATTTTGACTGCGCCTCCTGCACCCGATTTTCGCCAAATATCCGCTGTCCAGCGGCAATTAACGGGCGAATGGCATCGGCATCCTGCGTCTTGGAAATGGCAATCAGGGCCACCTGGTCAGGATCACGGCCCGCAATCTTGCAGGCCTGCGCCATGGCGGTCAGCACCGCGGCGCGCCGGGATTTTGCGTCTTCGGTCATGCGGGCGCTATAAGAGCAGCGATGTCAAAGCGCCACTGCTCCCTGCCCCCCCTTTGGTTGATGACCGATGAGCGTCTGGGGTCGGCGCTGTGCGCAACGCTGGCCGCCTTGCCCGCTGGGTCCGGCGTCATCTTTCGCCATTATGCCACGCCCAAGGCGGAACGGCGGGCGCTGTTCAACCATGTCCGGGCCATTGCGCGCAAAAAGCGTCTGGTGCTGGTGCTCGCCGGGTCCCCCGGACAGGCGCGCGCCTGGGGGGCACAGGGCAGCCATGGGCGGCATCCCGGCGCGATGACGGCGCCTGTCCATAATCTTGTTGAAATGCGGGCGGCCGAACGCCGGGGGGCGCAGCTGCTGTTCCTTTCCCCCCTGTTTGCGACCCGCAGCCATCCTGGGGGCCGCGGGCTTGGCCGCGTGCGCTTTGCCGCCTTATGCCATCAGGCCCGGCGCCCGGTCATTGCCCTGGGGGGGATGACAGACGCCCGGTTCAGGCGCCTGCCAAAGGCGGGCAACCAGTCTTATTGTCATGGATGGGCGGCGATTGATGGATTGACCGTGACGGCGGTAGGCGCCGGGCGGGATCAGAAGCGGAACGCCGTTCCCAGATAGACAGCCTGGCTGTCGCGGCGCGTATCGATGCGCGATTCAAACTTTTCACGTTCAGACTTGTACCGCACGCCTGCGGTGACCGCGAGGTTGCGGGTCAGGCTGTACGAACCGCCCAGATCCACAGCAACGCTCTGCCGCGAATCGGCAATGCGCGGCGCGACGCCCACGGGCCGTTCAGCCGCCAGCTGCACCCGCGTTGTCCAGCGCTTCACAGAATAGCTCAGGCCCACATCGGTCGCCTGACGCCGACCACCAGCCAGGCCCAGATCGGCCTCACCAATATCACCCGAAATCGCAAAACGGCGCCAACCCACCGAAACGCCCAGATTATAGGCGACGGGGGCAACGCCCAGGCTGGCTGCACTTGTCCGGTCCGCAGGTGATGCCGTGGTGCTGCGCGCACGCACGGCCACGGTGACCTTGCGGCTGCCCTTGGCCGCCGATGCCGGCGTAAAGCGGAAGCCCGAGGACAAGGTGGTGCTGCGCGAAAAGGCGGCGGCCAGACGCGGGTCAGCAGCAGCCGGCGTAAAGCCCGGAAAATTGCGGCTGATCATCGGCGCTTTGGCGGTCGGTGCAGAACGCGACGCAGCCAGTGCCGGCGTTGCACATGCAAGGCCAAAGGCCACAGCAAGCGCTGCCACCTTATGCCCGAAATATGCCCCGCGAATCATCATAGTCTGTTCCTTGGCACAAAGCCGAAGCCGGACCCACACTTATGTTGTTGATTCACGATCTTGACGTGAAAAAGTTAAGGGCATGTTGCATGTCTTCAACAACCTCGCATGGCCGCACCTTGCGGACATTGGCAATCCGCCTATAACGCAGCGCATCTTCTCCATGATTTCGATGAGGAATTGCATGCGCCGTCCCCTTTCCGCCGTGATCGCCCTTTCGCTTCTGGCGACGCTTCCGGCCTGCGGCATGCTGGGCGGCGGCAAAGGCAAGACCCGTTCCAGCGCGGACATCGCGGCATCGCGGGTCACAACGATCGGCGTGAACGCGTATTTGTGGCGGGCCTCGCTCGACACTTTGTCGTTCATGCCGCTGATGCAGGCCGATGCGAATAGCGGCGTGATCGTGACCGATTGGTACGCCAACCCCAATAATCCGGGGGAACGGATGAAGCTGACGGTCAGCATTCTGGATCAGGATCTGCGGGCCGATGCCCTGCGCGTCGCCGCCAGCCGCCAGGTCAATCAGGATGGCACATGGGTGGATGCGCCGGTGCAGGCCGCCACCGTCCAGAAGCTTGAGGAAATCATCCTTACCAAGGCGCGCGACCTGCGTCGCGCCGCCATCGCGGGCTGACCCCCAACGCGTGACGTGACGGACCCCGGTGTAGCCATTTGCACGCGGGCCGCGGCCGCTATGGAGCAGCCCTTTTCCCTTTCAGACAGTGCAGACGTGGACATTCTATGACGACGCGGTTCAACCCCTTTAAGGCAGATGGTCACTGGCAAAAGGTCTGGGAAGAGCAGGGCATCTTCACCGCGCCCGCCGCGGATGATCCCCGCCCCAAGGCCTATGTGCTGGAGATGTTCCCTTATCCCAGCGGGCGCATCCATATGGGCCATGTCCGCAACTATACGATGGGCGATGTGCTGGCCCGTTATAAGGCGATGACCGGCCATGGCGTGTTGCATCCGATGGGCTGGGACAGCTTTGGCATGCCCGCCGAAAACGCCGCGATGGAAAAAAAGGTCCATCCCGGCGACTGGACCCGATCCAATATCGAGGCGATGAAAAAACAGCTGAAGCGGCTGGGCCTGGCGATTGACTGGAGCCGGGAATTATCCACCTGTGAACCCGATTATTATGGGCAAGAACAGGCGCTGTTCCTGGATTTTTACAAGGCCGGCCTTGTTTATCGCAAGGAATCAACGGTCAACTGGGATCCGGTCGACATGACCGTGCTGGCCAATGAACAGGTGATCGATGGCCGCGGCTGGCGGTCTGGCGCGCTGGTTGAAAAGAAAAAGCTCAACCAATGGTTCCTGAAGATCACCGATTTTGCCGATGATCTGCTCGCCGGTTTGGACACGCTGGATCAATGGCCGGAAAAGGTCCGGCTGATGCAGGAAAACTGGATCGGCAAGTCCAAGGGCCTGAAAATCAGCTTTAATCTTGTCGGGACACATGACGCGATTGATGTGTTCACGACCCGCCCCGATACGATTTACGGGGCAAGTTTTGTGGCGATTGCCGCCGACCATCCCCTCGCCCAGGCGCTGGCGGAAAACGCCCCGCGCTTGCAGGACTTTATCGCAGATTGCAAAAAAGGCGGGACGACCGCCGCAGAAATTGAAACGGCCGAAAAAAAGGGCTTTAACACCGGCCTGTCGGTGGAACACCCGCTGGATCCGGCCTGGCATCTGCCCGTTTATGTCGCGAATTTCGTGCTGATGGATTATGGCACCGGTGCGGTTTTTGGCTGCCCGGCGCATGACCAGCGCGATCTGGATTTCGCCCGCAAATATGATCTGCCCGTCCGCCGCGTTGTCGCCGATGGCGATCTGGACGACGCCAGCTTTACCGGCGACACGGCCTATACCGGGCCGGGCCGGATCGTGAATTCACATTGGCTGAACGGCATGACGGTCGATGATGCCAAGGCCGCCATGATCGCGCGCGCCGAACATGAAGGCTGGGGCGAAGGCCAGACCCAATATCGCCTGCGTGACTGGGGCATTTCCCGCCAGCGTTATTGGGGAACACCCATCCCCATCATCCATTGCGATTTCTGCGGCGTCCTGCCGGTTCCGCGCAGCGCCTTGCCGGTGACGCTGCCCGATGATGTGACGTTTGACGTGCCGGGCAATCCGCTGGACCGGCACCCCAGCTGGAAGCACGTCACCTGCCCGAATTGCAAGGAACCCGCACGGCGCGAAACCGATACGCTGGATACCTTTGCGGATTCGAGCTGGTATTTCATCCGCTTTGCCAGCCAACCCAAGGACAAGCCGTTTGATCAGGCCGAAGCCGAGGCCTGGCTGCCGGTTGGCCAATATATTGGCGGCATTGAACATGCGATTTTGCACCTGCTTTACGCCCGGTTCTGGACCCGCGCACTGGAACGCATCGGCAAGATCAGCATAACCGAACCCTTTGCCGCGCTGTTCACCCAGGGCATGGTCACGCATGAAACCTATAAATCGCAAGACGGCCTGTGGCTGTCGCCCGAACAGGTGAAGATTGCCGGCGATGTCGTGACCACGCTGGATGGCGCGCCGGTTGTGCGCGGCCGCATTGAAAAAATGTCGAAATCCAAAAAGAACGTCGTCGATCCCGATCCGATGTTCGATCAATATGGCGCAGATGCCGTGCGCTGGTTCATGCTGTCGGACAGCCCGCCCGAACGCGATCTGGAATGGTCGGAAAGCGGAATTGAGGGCACATGGCGGTTCGTCAATCGCATCTGGCGCCTGTTCGACACGCTGGACACGGCCGAGGGCAGCGACAAGGCCCTGGATCGGCTGTTGCACAGGGCAATTGCCGGCATCGCAACCGATATCGAGGCGCTGACCTTTAACAAGGCGGTCGCCAAGGTTCATGAACTCGTCAATGCGCTTGAAAAGGCGCCGGCTTCGGCGTCGCGCACCAACGCCATCCGCTGTCTGGCGCGGCTGATTGCGCCCATGTTGCCGCATCTGGCCGAGGAAGGCTGGGCCAAAATGGGTGGCGCCGGCCTGGTCGCGACCCAGGCTTGGCCCGCGCATGACCCGGCCTTGCTGGTCGATGATGAAGTGACGGTGGCCGTGCAGGTGAATGGCAAGCTGCGTGATACGCTGACTGTCGCCAAGGATATGGACAAGGCCAGTCTGGAGGCGTTGGCGCTGGCGTCGGACAAGATTATCCGCACGCTGGATGGCGCGGTCCCAAAGAAAGTGATTGTCGTCCCCGGTCGGCTGGTTAACATCGTCGCATGACCCGTGCCTCAGGCCCTGTGCGCTGTGCGCTTGCCGCGATGCTGATCCTCGCTTTGCCCGGCTGCGGCCTGCGCCCTTTGTACAGCGGCGGCACCCAGGGGGCGGCGAGCCAATTGCTGGGCGCGATTGAGGTCCCGCCTATTTCTGGCAAGGCCGGCTGGCTTGTCCGCGATGCGCTGATGCGGCGCCTGTCGGCTGCCGACAAGGCCGATGCCCGTTATCGGTTGGAAGTCGAACTGGATGATCAGATCACCGGCTTTGGCATTCGGCGCGATGCTGGCGTCTCGCGGGAACGGCGGACGCTGCGCGCGCGGTATAAGCTGATTGATCTGACGACAAATGCGGTCATCCTTGATGCCACCGCCGGGTCTGATGCCGGGATTGATGTCGTATCATCTGAATATGCAACCGTTGCCGCGGAAAGCACGGCGCTGGAAAATCTCAGCACGATCATCGCGGACCAGATTGTGGCGCGGCTTGCCCAGCAGGCACGGACGCCTGCGGACCAGTGAAAGCGAATAAAAACGACATTGCCCGCGCGCTCGATGCAGCTGCCAACGGGAAATTTCGGTTCTTTTTATTATATGGCGCGGATGAAGCCGGATCGATTGCGCTTGGCCGGCGTGTCGAACGCGCCATGGGCGCCGATGCAGAGCGCATCGATCTGGATGGGCCAACGCTAAAGGCAGACCCGGCCCGGCTGGCGGATGAAGCGGCCAGCCTGTCGCTATTTGGCACCCAGCGCTGGATCCGCATTCAACCTGCCGGCGATGAAATTGCAGAGGCTGTGCGCGGTTTGCTAGCGGCGGAGCAGGCGGGCAATCCGGTGGTCGCGATTGCCGGGGCGCTCAAGCCCTCGTCCGATCTGGTGAAGCTGGCGACCGACCATGGTCTGGCGCTGGCGCATCCCAGCTATGTCCCTGATGCGCGCGATGCCGCGCAAATTGCCGATATGCTGGCCAAGGAAGCCGGGCTGCGGCTGCCCCGCGATCTGGGGCGGGCGATTGCAACGGCCTGCAATAATGACCGGTCTGTCATGGCGCAGGAGCTTGAGAAGCTGGCGCTTTATCTGGATGCCGCGCCCGACCGCCCGGCCGAGGTGTCGCAAGAGGCCTTTGACGCGATTGGCGCGGCCAGCAATGAAGGCGAAATCAACAAGCTGGTGGATGCCGTGATGGGCGGCCATCCAGCGCGTATCGGGCCAGAGCTTGCCCGGCTGGACCAGGCCGGGATCACCGGCATTCCCTTATTGCGGGCGCTGTTCCGTCGCGTCATGCTGCTGGCATCGCTGCGCAAAGAGATTGAGGGCGGCCTATCACCCGCAGCGGCCGTCGAAGCCCGCGGCAAAGCCATTTTCTTTAAGGAAAAACCCGCCATTACCGATCAGGCCGGGCGCTGGTCGTCGGACCGGTTGGCCGCCCTTGCCGATAAACTGATCGCGGCCGAACGGAGCCTCAAACGATCTGGCACGGCCGGGGATATTCTGGCCGAGGCCGATATGGTCACCATCGCGCGCTTTGCCGCCCGGCGGCGCTGATCCCCAAAAGGCTGCGCCGGATCAACATTTCAAGCAGTCCATAAAAAAGCCCGCCCCGGTTGTGCCGGAGCGGGCGATTTTATCAGGCCAGCTGTGCCTTAGAAGCTGTGGCGAACGGTGAGGCCATAGGTCCGCGGTTCACCCAGGAACAGCCCGTATAGCTGGCTGGACGAGGCCGACATGCCCTGACGCACGCTGTTCGTCGCACCGCTGCCCTGCAACGGCACATCAAAGGCGATCTGCTGATAGTTCACGTTGAACAGGTTCTGTGCCCAGGCTTCGATGGCCCAGCGCTTGTCCGGGCCGTGCAGGCCAATGCGCGCATTGACGAGTGCATAACCGTCCTGAACCTTTTCAAAGTCCAGGTCCGAACCGGTGTTGAGATCGCTGGTATAGCGGAAATCAACATAGGCCAGGCCCTTCAGGCCGCTTGTGCCGATATCGGGCGTCCAGCTGACCGCGCCAGTCGCCACATATTGCGCCGAGTTGGACAGACGCGCACCGGGCAGCTGGAAGAAGGCCGGCGACAAGGACCCCGTGGTGTTGGTCAGCGTCGTGTTGCCGATCAGGTTCTTGGCATAGCGCGTATCGGCATAGGTCAGGCCGAAATTGACCGACACATCCCGCACCGGACGCAGGGCGGCTTCCAATTCAATCCCCTTGGAGATGACACCGCCCTTTTGCTTGCCAACACAGGCGCTGTTGCCGGCAATGGCATCCACATCCGACGCATCCCCGCCCGAAAGCGCGGTGCAGCCCTGCACATTTTCAACCACGAAATTGACGCCGTTGAAGGTGTTCAGCTGGAAGTTCTGGAAGGTCTGGTAAAAGGCCGCCAGATTCACATCGATGCCGCGACCATCATATTTCAGGCCGATTTCATAGGAATCCACGGTTTCCGGCTTGAACTGCAATGCGGCCGTATTGATGACCGATGCGTCAATCGCGCGATTGCCATTGGCGGTCGAGGACCGGCCCAGACGATACAGGCTGTTGCGATCCAAGTTGAAGCCGCCTGCCTTATAGCCGCGCGAGAAGCTGGCATAGGTCAGCAGATCGTCGGTTGCCTTGAAGCTGAGAACCGCCGTGCCGGTGACCTTGTCTTCCCGCTTCACGACATCATTCTGGGTGAAGCTGCCGCCCGGAATGGACGGGATGATGCACGCCAACTGGCCCGTTGCGTACAGCGGATGATCGCTCGGCAGCGCGGACAAGGTCCGGCACAGAACGTTATTGTCGCTGAAGCTGGCATCCAGCGTCTTCTTTTCATTGGTGTAGCGCGCACCCAGCGTCAGCGTCAGGCGATCGGTCACGTTGAAGCTGTTATGCGTGAACAGCGCATAGTTGCGGCTTGTCTGCTTATACGCGTCGGTCGCCTGAACGCCGGTCAACGTCAGCGGCGCAGCCGGGCTGAGCAGCGTGCCAATCGTGGCATAGCCGGGGAAAGACGGGCTGCTGAGACGCGTCAGGGCATCGGCATAGCGCACATAATCCGCGCCATAGGCCAGATTGTCATTCAGCGTCAGGACTTCATTGGCGAAATAGCCGCCGACGAGCCAGTCAAGTTTGTCATCCAACGCATTGCCCTGCAACCGCAGTTCCTGGGTAAAGGTTTTGAACTGCTGATTGGCGGTGCCATCATCCTCACGATGCAGAATGTCGAGATTGTTGAAATCCGCATCCTGCCCACGCAGCCAGCGCCAATCGCGATAGGCGGTGATTGAGGTCAGCTTGGCGCCGCCCAGATCATAATTGACTTCGCCCGACAGGCCCCAGTCGCGGACATCGCCACGATAGGACTGGCCCGGCGTGATCGACACCTTGCGATCATAGGGCGTGTCGTTGATGACGCCGCCCAAGGCGCGTTGCAGCGCCGCAATCGGGCTGGCCGAACGATTGATGGTGCCCCCTGCACCCGCCGTCACCAGCGAGGCCGGATAATAAGGCGCGGCACAGCATTCTTCGCTGCGGTCCGAATAATCGGCAATCAGGCGAACCTTGAGATCGCTGGTCGGTTCAAACTGAACCTGCCCACGCAGCAAATAGCGATCCCGATTATTGACCGTGCGGCCAGAAATCACATCCTTCAGGAAGCCATCGCGCCGGGAATAAACGCCGTCCAGCCGCGCCGAAACGGTATCCGACAACGGCCCTGTGATCCCGCCGACAACGCGGACAGCATCATAATTGCCATAGGTCGCCTCCAGCGAGCCGCCGAGTTCTGACTCAGGGCTGGCCGTGATGATATGGACAAGACCGGCGGACGCATTGCGGCCGAACAACGTGCCTTGCGGACCGCGCAGCACCTCAATCCGGTCAATCGCGCCCAATTCGGTCAGGCCAACGCCGGCCCGGTTGCGATAGACGCCATCGACAAAGGTTGCGACCGAGCTTTCAAGGCCCGGATTGTCGCCAACGGTGCCGATCCCGCGAATACGCGCGCCGCCACCAGCGGCTTCTGACGAGGTGGAAGAGACCAAAAGCGAGGGCGAAAGCTGGTTGAGCTGGCGGATATCCGACGCGCCCGACCGTGCGAGCGTATCGGCCGTCACCGCCGAAACGGCGAGCGGCACATCCGACAGCTGCTGTTCACGGCGGGTGGCCGTGACAATGATCTCGCTCTCTTCAAAAACATTATCTTGAGGTGCAGCCTCCTGTGCAAAAGCAGGGGTCGCAAGCGCGGCCAGGGCAGCCGACGCCATAAGAATCGTTCGTGTCATAATGACATCCTCATGGGGTTAGGGGGTTAGCGTTATGTTGTGTGCCGCCTAGCTAGGCGTGGCCGATTCCCGCTTCCAGAGGGGGACCGACCGATCTTGTGATTTCCTGCCGGATTGCGACGTTTTTGCAACATCGTGCAGTGCAGCATAAATTATTGTGCGCACAAAAAAACGGCCCGGGCGACCGAGCCGTTTCCTTGTCATATCCAAAAACTGCTTATTTCGGGGCCAGCACCATCAGCATCTGGCGGCCTTCCATACGCGGATATTGTTCGACCTTCGCCTCTTCGGCCATGTCATCCTGCACGCGCTGCAACAGCCGCATGCCAAGCTGACCATGGGCAAGTTCGCGGCCGCGGAAACGCAGCGTCACCTTCACCTTGTCACCTTCGCCGATAAACTTGTGAATAGAGCGCATCTTCACGTCATAATCATGATCGTCGATATTCGGACGCATCTTGATCTCTTTGATCTCCTGCGTCTTTTGCGACTTACGCGCGGCGTTGGCCTTTTTCTGGGCCTCGTATTTGAACTTCCCGATATCCAGGAACTTGGCGACGGGCGGATCCGCATTGGGCGAAATCTCGACAAGGTCGAGGCCAACTTCAGCCGCCTGTTCAATGGCTTCGCGGGTATACATGACACCCAGATTCTCGCCATTTTCGTCAATCACGCGCACCTTGGGCGACGTGATGAATTGGTTGAAACGGGGTCCATTCATCGGCGCGGGGCCTGGGCCCATGGGGCGCCGGGGGGTCATCGGTGGGATAAGCAAGTCTCCATAGCTGGTCGCAAAACCGCGTGCGATCTATCGCGAATCGCGGCTTTCGGGAAGCAAAAACAGCCAATGGGCGATGTTATTCGGCCATAGCTGTTGCGAAAGAGTGTCACAGGCTGCGGTCGGGGCCGGTTTTACAGCGTTCGCAGCGCTTCTGCTGGACGTGCCCGCAAGACCGGAAGCGCGCCCAAAAGCCCAAGGAAAAGCGTCCCAAGGCCGCCCAGCGCCACGGTGCCAATCACGATCGGCCAATCCGGCGTCCAATCCAGATCAAAAATCCGCGTGGTCACCACCCAGCCCGCCACACTGCCCAGCGCCAGCGCCACAAGCGACAAAATGGCAGCCAGCACCGCATATTCCATCGCCTGCACGCGCAGCACCTGACCGCGCGTTGCGCCCAGCAGCTTCAACAGCACAGCGTCATAGCTGCGGGTGCGGCGCGCCGCCGCGATCGCGCCGATCAGAACCGCGATCCCCGCCAGAACCGCAACCGATGCCGATGCGGCAATTGCCGCCGCCAATTGATTGAGCAGCCGCCCCACCTCGGAAATCACATCCTTCACACGGACCATGGTTACGGTCGGGAAATCGCCGGTGATGGCGCGGCTGATCGCAGGCTCGGCTGCCGGCTTAACCGCAATTGTCGCCGCCAGCGTATAGGGCGCCGGTTCAAGCGCGGCAGGATTGAACACCAGCACATAGTTGAACCCCAGCGTATCCCAGTTCACTTCGCGCAAAGAGGCAATTTGCGCTTCCATTTCAACGCCCAGCACCGACACGGTGATGCTATCCCCCACCTTCAGCCCAACCGCCTTTGCAGCCCGTTCGTCCATCGAAACCAACGGCGGGCCCTGATAATCCTTGGGCCACCAGCGCCCGGCGGTCAGGCGACTGCCTTCGGGCAGGTCTGCTGCAAAGGTCAGCCCCCGGTCACCCCGCAGGAACCAGGCGTCTTCGGGGATCTCCTTCATATCGGCCACACGCCGACCTGCGATGGACACCACGGGGCCGCGCAGCGCGGGGACCATCTGCACCTCCGCATCGGGTGCCAGGCCCGTGACCCGCGCCTGAAACCCGGCCCGATCCTCTTTGGGAATATCAAGCGCAAAGAAACTGGGCGCCCGTTTGGGAATGGTTGTTTCAATCTGGGCATTGAGGCTGGTCTGGATCACCGCCAGCGTGGCGAACAGCGTCAGGCCCAGGCCAAGCGCAACCACCAGCCGGCTGGTCTGGGCGCCGGGACGGTGCAAATTGGTCAACGCCAGACGCAGCAAGGGGGCTTGCGGTCGCGGCAGACGCGCCGCCAGGCGGACAATGCCAAGCGCAAGGCCGCTCAACAGCACCAGCAGGGCGGCAACGCTGACAACAAATCCAGCGGCAAAAATCGGCTCTGGCGCGGTCAGGATGGCCAAAGCGCAAATCATGGCCAGAAGCACGGCCATGGTCACCAGAACGGGCCGTGACGGCCGGCCATTGCCCTCAATGCCTGATCGAAAAAGACTGGCCGACGATACGGCCCGCGCGCGCGCCAAGGGCGCAATGGCAAAGAGCATGGCCACCAACAGCCCATAGAGCGCCGCCAGACCCAAAGCGGCGGGATAAATGTCGAGCCGCGGGGGCACCGGCAGAACATCACCCGCAAATCTCACCAGCGCAAAAGGCAGCGCCGCGCCCAGCGCCAGGCCGGCCAGAATGGCAAGACCCGCCACAACAAGGATCTGCACGAAATAGAGCCGGAAAATGGTCGCGGCATCCGCGCCAATCACCTTGAGCGTCGCGATGCTGCCCCTTTTGCCATCAAGCCAGGACGACACGCCATTGCCCACGCCAATGCCGGCAATGGCCAGTGCCGTCAGCCCGACCAAAGCCAGAAACTGGCCCAGCCGCTCCACAAATCGCCGGGTGCCCGGTGCGCCATTGCTGCGGTCACGGACTTCCCAGCCCGCGTCCCGAAACTGCCCCGTGATCCGCTTTGCCGCCGCCTCGGGGGCGATATTGGCCGGCAGCCGGATGCGATAGCTTGCCGAAAACAGGCTGCCCGGCTGCACCAGGGCGGTGGCTTCAAGGCCGGCGGGATCAACCATGATTGCCGGGCCAAAGGTAAAGCCGGCCCCGGCCCGATCCGGCTCTTCAGCCAAAATACCGATCACGCGGAACTGCCCCTCGCCCACGCGCACCTGATCCCCCACGCGCAGGCCAAGCTTGTCGGCCAGGGCCGGGGCAATCGCGGCCTCCATGCCAGAGGGACGGGGGGCAAGCGCCCCCGGCGCCATGCGCAACTGGCCATAGAGCGGATAAGCGGCATCGACGCCCTTTAACTCAGCCAGCACCGCCCGGCTGTTATCCGGGACGGCCGCCATTGCGCGCATCCGAATGACTTCGGACACCTGCCCCAGCTTGGCAAAGGCATCCCGCTCTTGCGGGCTGGCGGTGCGTTGCGCCGCTTCAAACTGCACATCGCCGCCCAGCAGCAGCTGCCCACGTTCCGACAGGCCCGACAGGATCGCGCTGGACAGGCTGCCAATGCCCGCCAGCGCCGCCACGCCCAGGAACAGGCACAGCGCCATCAGCCGCAGCCCGGCGCGCGAGCCCCGCAAATCCCGAAGCGCAAGGCGCCAGACCTGGGTCACTTGGTCGCGGCAATCCAGGCGTTGACCTGGCTTTCCAGAATGTCGAGCGGCACGGGGCCATCCTTCAGGACAACGTCATGAAAGGCCCGATAGTCGAATTTGGGACCCAATTCCGCCTGGGCCCGATCACGCAGTTCGCTGATCTTCAGGCGGCCGACCATATAGGCCGTCGCCTGACCGGGATAGACGATGTAGCGTTCAATGGCCTTAACGATGCCGCCCGGCGCATCGGCCGAATTGTCCTCGACATATTTAATCGCCTGTTCGCGCGTCCATTTTTTGTGATGAAGGCCCGAATCGACGACCAGACGAATGGCGCGATGCAGTTCCAGCTGCAGCCGGCCAAAATCGCGATACGGGTCTGTGTACAGCCCCATATCCTTGGCGAGCTTTTCCGAATAAAGGCCCCAGCCCTCGCTATAGGCGGTAAAGCCGCCAAAGCGGCGGAAGGGCGGCACATTCGTCAATTCGGTCTGGATCGTCCGTTGCAAATGGTGGCCCGGCAGCCCTTCATGATAGAATAGCGCCTCAACCTCAGTCAGCGGCATATCCGCCATGTCATAAAGATTGGCATAATAGGTGCCGGGGCGCGACCCATCGGGCGAGGGGCCCTGATAAAAGGCTTTGCCGGCCGATTTTTCACGGAAGGCCTCAACCGGCTTCACCACCAAAGGGGCCTTAGGCAAGATGCCAAAATATTGCGGCAACAGCCCGGTGATCGCCACCTTTGCCTTTTCCGTTTCAGCGAGATAGAGCGCGCGTCCCTCGGCCGTATTGGGCGCGTAGAAACGCTTATCCTCGCGCATGAAGCGGAAGAAATCCTGCAAGCTGCCGGTAAAGCCGGTCTGCGTCATGATGGCACGCATTTCATTGTGGATGCGCGCCACCTGCGCCAGCCCCAGGGCATGCACCTGATCGCCATTCAGATCGGTTGTCGTATAGTTTTTCAGCAGCTGCGCATAATAGCCGGCCCCATCCTTGAACCGCCAAATGCCATCATCGCTGCCCGCCAGCTTTTCCTGGCGCGTCATTTCTGTCACCAGATCGGCATAGGCCGGTTGCACAGAGGTCAACAGCGCATCGGTGGCCCGCTTCAGCAGATCCGCCTTGTCCGCCTCTGGCAGGTTCAGCCGGTCCAGCTTAGCCTTGAAGTCGGCATAAAGCGGCGCATCGGCCCCCGTCTTGGTAAAGGGGAAACCGGCCACGACATTCTTTGCGTCATTGATCACATAGGGATAGACCCATTTGGGCGGCATGATACCCTGATCCGCGCGCGCCTTGGACTGGGCCATGGCCTGCCGCAGCGCCGGCCCCAGGCCTTGCAAGCGGCGGACATAGGCGTCGGCGTCGGACGCATTGGTCACCCGGTGGATATTGATCAGAAAGGCCGGCAGCTGGCTTTGCGCCCCATTCATCTGGTCAAAGACATAGCCATAATCGCGGTACCGATAGCTGGCGGCCGCACGTTCAACCTTTTTCTCAAACAGCTGGAAGGACAGGCGGCCCTGCGCGCTCAATCGGGCGGGGTCAAAGCGGCGGCGCATCTCGGCCAGTGCCGCCTGATCTGCGGCATAGTCTGCGGCTTCGGCCGCGTCCGAGAAATCATCCCATTTGCCATAATCAGCATCGATGATCCCGCGATAGGACTTGCTGATGGGCGAACGGGCGAGCTGGGCGGCATCATAATCCTCAAAGAATTTGGCCAGCGCCGCCTCTTGGGTCGCATCGACGGTCGCAGGCGCGGGCTGGACCGGGGCGGGCGCGGCCATCACTGGCGCAGCACTGCCCATCAGAGCGGCGATGGTAAGGGCAAGGATCGGACGGCGCATAAATTTTCCTTTTAAATTCAGATGATCAAAGCGTTTTAGCAAAGCCTGATGGGGGCAAAGGCCCGGGGTCTGTCATTGGTCGAAACGGGTCGCCCCCTCATCGAACACCCGCCCGGTCATCGACGATGCAGCCATCGCGCATTTCAACAATCCGCCCACACCGGGCCGCCAGCCCGGCATCATGGGTGATGACGAACAAGGTGGCGCCGCTTTCGGCCTGACGCGCGAACAACAGGTCCATGATCTGGGCGCCGGTGGCGGCATCCAGATTGCCCGTCGGTTCATCGGCAAAGAGCAGCTCCGGGCGCGGGGCCAAGGCTCTGGCAATCGCCACGCGCTGTTGTTCCCCGCCCGATAACTGCGCCGGATAATGGCCCGTGCGCGCGCCCAGGCCCACTTTTTCAAGCTCTGCCCGTGCCGTTGCAAAGGCATCTTCTTGTCCGGCCAGTTCCAGCGGGACGGCCACATTTTCAAGCGCAGTCATCGTCGGCAGCAGATGAAAAGCCTGCAAGATAATACCAATCCGGCCCCGGCGCGCGCGGGCCAGACCATCTTCATCCAGCGCGCCGAAATCGGCCCCACCGGTTTCAATCCGGCCGCTGGTGGCCCGTTCCAGCCCCGATAAAATGGCCATCAACGATGATTTGCCAGAGCCGGATGGCCCCAGCAGGGCGACGGTTTCGCCGGCCCGAACATCAAGATCAATGCCCTTGAGAATATCCACCTTGGCCTCCCCCGTCCCGAGGGTGAGGGTGACATTGCGGGCTTTCATCACAATATGGGCGGAAACGGCGTCGGTTTGCGTCGGCACAAGGGAGCTTTCAGATGAAGCGTTTCGCACCATATGGGTTGGCGCTGCTGCTATTCCAAGCACTGCTTTTGGTCATAGCGCCACCAGCGCAGGCCCGAGAGACATTGATCGTCGCTTTTGGCGACAGCCTGTCGGCGGGCTATGGGTTGAAGGCGCAAGAAGCGTTCCCCGCCCAATTGCAGGCAGCGCTGCGCAAAAAGGGGCGCGCCGTGCGGGTGCATAATGCCGGCGTTTCTGGCGATACCAGCGCGGCTGGGCGCGCGCGCATGGGCTGGGTTCTGGCGGGCCTGAAGGCCAAGCCCGATCTTGTGATCCTGGAACTGGGCGCCAATGATATGTTGCGCGGGCAAAAGCCGGCACAGGCGCGGGCCAATCTGGATGCCATGCTGGTGGAACTGAAACGCCGGAACATCCGCGTTCTGCTCGCCGGGATGAAGGCCTCCTATAATCTGGATCGCACCTATCGGGCCGAATTTGACGCTATTTACCCAGCACTCGCCAAAAAACATGGCGTGGCGCTCTATCCCTTTTTCATGAACGGCGTCGCCGGGAACCGGGGGCTGCTGTTGGCGGATCAAATGCACCCCAATGCCAAGGGCGTGGCGGTGATTGTGCGCAACATTCTGCCCGCGGTGGAGGCGGCGTTGCGCTAAGCCCGCGGATCAGGCCTTTTCCAGCGTGCATTGCAGCGGATGCTGGTTCTGCCGCGCATAATCAATGACCTGATTCACCTTTGTTTCCGCAACTTCATAGGTGAAGGTGCCGCACACGCCCACGCCCTTTTGATGGACGTGCAGCATGACGCGCGTTGCCTGTTCCAGATCCATTTTGAAGAAGCGCTGCAGCGTGTGCACCACGAATTCCATGGGCGTATAATCGTCATTCAGCATCAGCACGCGATAGGGCTGCGGCTTTTTCGTCTTGTCGCGCGTTTTGGTCGCAACGCCAAGACCGGGGCCGGTGCCGGTTCCATCCTTGTCGGTGTCTGTCATGTGGATGAACATAGAAACGGAATATAGGAATCGGGGGATCAAGGGCAAGCCATATGAAAGAACAGGGCCATGGCCCGCCGGGCATGAAAAAGGCCGCCCGGGCGCCCGGACGGCCTTTCCATATATCCTCAATCGGGATTAGGCGGCGAAGCGGCTCTTCACCTGCTCTGCAGCGGCGGCATAGCGGTTCTGCACCGGCTGCGCGATTTCGCCTGCGAGCTTCATGTAAAACTCAGTCGACTTGGAAAAATCAGCGACAAAGCTGTCAAACTGACCGCGCAGGAAATCACCCTGGGCCGCCATGAAATCCGTCGGCGACTTAAGACCCGCCAATGTCTTGGCATGTGCCGATGCGGCTTCCCAATGCTTCTTGCCCATTTCGGCGCTGTGCTGGGCAACATCCTGCAGGCCCTTGGCCGCAAGCTTACCGGATTCAACCACAGCTTCCAGATTGGCCTTGTGGAATTCTGCCACGTCCTTCGAGACTTCGCCCGACTTTTCAAAAGCCGCCTTAGCCTTGGTCGTCACGTCCTTGAACATTTCAGCAGCCTTGGCGCTATATGCGGCCGTCGCGGCCTTCACGGTGTCTTCGGTCATCGTCACAGTCCCTTTCGTTGCGGCAGATGCCGCGACAAGGCCGGCCTTTCGAGGCGCAGCGGAAGAAGTTTTCCGCTTGGCCGGCGCCTTTTGCGTTGCAGCCATAACAGGGCTCCAAAATTCATGTTGCAGTGCACAATATAGAGCGCACACGTGGATTGCAAGTAAATTTTGTGCAGTGCAACATGGCTGCGGTCAGGCGCCGCCTTTTGCCTTGCGCCTCAGGACATTGGGCGCAGGAACAGAAATTCCTCGTCGCGGTGGGACCCGACCATGAAATAGGTGTCCGCAACCCAGCGAAAGCCGTTGCGGGCATAGAATCGGTGCGCGCGGACATTTTCAGCCCAGACCGATAACAAAATGGCATCCACCTGCCGCGCGGCAGCCTCAGCCAATGTCCAGTCCATCAGCGCCTGGCCAACACCGGCACCATGCTGATCGGCAAAGACATAAAGCTGCTTAAGTTCAAGGACGCGCTGATCGCCGGGATCATAATCCAGCGACACATCCAGGCCAAGCTTGGCATAGCCGACCAGCCGGCCATCCACCTCTGCCAGTTGAAACACATAGCGATCGCTGGCGATCTGCTCTGCCAGGGCGGCCGGATCATAAACGCTGGCGAGAAAGGCGTTGAGATCCTCCGGGCGATATAAATGCCCGAAGGTCTCCACAAATGTCTCCCGCCCCAAAAGGGCGAGCGCCGCCGCTTCATCGCGCCGCGGCGCCCGATAGCTGATCATGCCGGGGATCAGGCCTTGGGGTAGGTCAGCTGTTCAAAGCGGTCGAGATGCCAGTCCGCCGATCCAAACTGCCCCTCAATCATCGTTGCCCGCTTGAAATAATGGCCGATGGCCAATTCCTGCGTAATCCCGATGCCGCCATGCGTTTGAATGGCGTTCTGGCCGACAAATTTGGCAGACCGCGAGACCTTGGCCTTGGCCAGGCTGACGGCGGCCTTGCGCTCATCGGCCGGCAGGTCAAGCTTCAGCGTGCCCATCAGTGTCATCGACATGATCTGTTCAACTTCCAGGAACATATCGGCCATGCGGTGCTGCAAGACCTGGAACCGGCCAATGGGCTGGCCAAATTGCTGCCGCTGCTTGGCATAATCCAGCGTGCCATCATGCAGCCGGCGGGTGACGCCACAGGCTTCCCCACAGACCGCCATGGCCGCTTCATCAACGACACGTTCCAAAAGGTCGATACCGCCGGGCAGATGCGCGTCGGCCGGAATTGACACATTTTCAAAATAGACTTCCGACGCGCGATAGCCATCGACCGTCGGATAATCACGGCGCGTAATGCCCGGCAGGCTGGCGTCGATCAGGAAGAGGTCAACCCCAGCGCGATCACGCTGTGCGCCGCCGGTCCGCGCCGTCACGAGCAGATGCGTCGCCCAGGGTGCTGCATAGACAACGCCCTTATGCCCATTGAGGACATAACCGGCGCCGTCCTTCTTCGCCGTGGTCGTCAGATTGGCAAGGTCATAACGGCCCTGCGGCTCTGCATATGCAAAACCGATGATCGCATTGCCGCCAATAATTTCTGGAATCACGGCATCAGCCAGCGCCCCACCAGCGGCCTTCAAGGCGCCGCCGCCAATGACCACGGTCTGAAGATAGGGCTCAATCGCGATCACCTTGCCCAGTTCTTCCATCATGATCATGTTTTCAATGGCGCCGCCACCCAGGCCGCCCTGCTCTTCCGAAAACGCCGCCGACAAAATGCCCAGGTCCGTTGCCAAGGCGCGCCAGATACCAGGATCGCGCCCGGCCGGGCTGGCGATCATTTTTTTGCGCGTTTCAAAATCATAAGTGTCCGCAAGGAAGCGAGCGAGCGTATCGCGCAGCATGTCCTGCGTGTCCGTATAGTTGAAGTCCATGATAGTTCCTCTCCCCGGTCAAGCCGGGCCCGTTCAGACAAAGGCAGCGGGCGCCGCGCCAGCGCAGCCCCCGCGCCCATTCAATGGATCAGAGCCCCAACACCATCTTGGCGATGATGTTGCGCTGAATTTCGTTCGACCCGCCATAGATGGTCGTCTTGCGGGTGTTGAAATACACCGGCGCAGTGCGGTGGGCAAAATCCGGGCCGATCGGGTGTTCATTGTCACCCTCCCCAAAGCCTCGGAAATAAGGCGCGCCATAATGGCCAGCCGCTTCCAGGGCGAGTTCGGTGATCCGCTGCTGAATTTCAGAGCCCTTGATCTTCAACAGGCTCGATTCGGGCCCCGGGCCCTTGCCTTGGGCTTCGCCGGCCAGCGTCCGCAATTCGGTAAACTCCAGCGCCGTCAGATCCATTTCCAGCTCAGCCACCTTGCGGCGGAAGAAGGGGTTGGCCAGCAGCGGACGATCCCCATCGCTTTCGCTCATGGCGATCGACTTGATCTTTTCCACGCCACGCTTTGACGCGGCCACACCGGCAATGCCCGTGCGTTCATGCGCCAGCAGGAACTTGGCGCAGGTCCAGCCCTTATTTTCCTCGTAAACCCGATTTTCAACCGGGACGCGGACATCCTCCAGCCAGACTTCGTTGACTTCATGCTCACCGCCCAGGGTGATGATCGGACGGACGGTCACGCCCGGCGTCTTCATGTCGATCAACAGGAAGCTGATGCCTTCCTGCTGCTTGGCATCGGGATCGGTGCGCACAAGGAAGAAGCCCCAATCGGCATATTGGGCCATCGTCGTCCAGGTCTTTTGCCCGTTGACGACATAATGATCACCCTCGCGCACGGCGCGGGTGCGCAGCGACGCCAGGTCAGATCCGGACCCCGGCTCTGAATAGCCCTGACACCACCAATCTTCGCCCGACAGGATGCGCGGCAGGAACTTCGCCTTCTGCTCTGGTGTGCCAAAGGTGTAGATCACCGGGCCAACCATGGTCAGGCCAAAAGGCATCAGGCGAATGCAATCGGCACGCGCGGTTTCTTCCGACCAGATATAGCGTTGCGTGGCTGTCCAGCCGGTGCCGCCATATTCAACCGGCCATGCCGGTGCGACCCAGCCCTTTTTGTGCAGGACGCGATGCCAGCTCAGAAAATCTTCCTTGGAAAGCTCATCGCCTTCGTCCTGCTTGCCCCGGAGTTCGGCAGGATAATTCTCTGCAATGAAGGTCCGGACTTCATCACGAAAGGCGATTTCTTCAGGGCTGAATTCAAGGTTCATGGGTCAGACTCCAGTTACGCTCTGTTACCATCAGGGATAGGAAGAGTTTACGTTAACGTCAATCGGTCGCCACACCCATTTTTAGGTGGGGTTCACGCCGCCTTGGCTTTGGATCGAGGGTCGCGGGCGGCGGTCAGCAGCCGTTGTTCCAGTTCCTCCAGCCGGGCTTCGCTGGCAATTTTGTCATTGGTGAGATCGGTCACATAAAAGGTGTCGACCGCGCGCTCCCCATAAGTGGCGATATGGGCGGAATGGATCGTCACCTTCGCTTCGAACAGCGCATAGGCCAGATCATAGAGCAAGGCGGGCCGATCGCGGGCATTGGCCTCAATCACCGTATAGCGGTTCGACGCCCGGTTATCGATCAGCACATTGGGGGCAATGTCAAAGGCCTCGGCGCGCGCGCGCGGGAGCGGACGGGCCGCCAGCCGCTCCACAAGTTTGGCCCGATTTTCAAGCGCTTCACGGATCGCCTGTTCGATACGCTGCAATTGGTGCGGATCATCAAAGGGACGGCCCAGGGGGTCCTGCACCAGAAAATTATCCAATGCCATGCCATCGCGCGTGGTGTGAATCCGGGCATCGATGATGCTGCCCCCAGCGAGGTGAATGCCGCCTGCAATGCGATAGAAAAGGCCGGGATGGTCGGCCGCATAGACGGTGACCAGCGTCGCCCCGCGCGATGGATATACCGTTGCCGAAACGGACAGGCCCGATGGTCCGGCCGCGGCGATTTGCCGGGCATTGCTTTCCAGCACATCATCGGGCTCCGCCACCCAATAAGGCTCTGCCAGCCGCTTGGTATAGGCCTGAAACTGAGCCGCCGGCCAGACCAGCGCCTCTTGCAGCAAATCCTGCTTCACCCGCACGCGATCGGCCCGGCCCCGCTGCTTATGGCCAAGGCGCAGCACCTCTTCTGCCGATTCGAACAATTCGGACAGCAATTGCCGCTTCCAGCTGTTCCAGACCCCGGGTCCGACGGCGCGGATATCCACCACGGTCAACACCAGCAACAGGCGCAACCGCTCTGGCGATTGCACAATGCCCGCAAAATCCAGCACGGTTTTAAAGTCCGACAGATCGCGTTTGAACGCGGTGGCCGACATCAACAGATGCTGGCGCACCAGCCAGGCGACGGTTTCGGTTTCGGCAGCTGTCAGGCCAAGCCGCGGGCACAGCTTTTGCGCGACCTCTGCCCCCAGAACGCTGTGGTCGCCGCCCCGCCCCTTCGCAATATCATGCAGCAACACCGCCACATAGAGCACCCGGCGAGAGATGACTTGCCGCAAAATGGTTGTGGCCAATGGGTGGTCATCGCCCAGCGCGCCCTTTTCAATGCGGGACAAAAGGCCAATGGCGCGGATCGAATGTTCATCCACCGTATAATGATGGTACATATCGAACTGCATCTGCGCGACGACACGGCCGAAATCAGGCACGAAACGGCCAAAGATCGTCGCCTCGTTCATCCAGCGCAGCACCGTTTCAGGATCCCGCGCAGAGGTCAGGATGCCAAGGAACAGCGCATTGGCCCGCGGATCATTGCGGACCTTGGCGTCAATCAACCCCGCGTCACGCGCGGCGGCCCGCATGGCCTGGGGGTGGATTTCCAGACCCTGGGTGTCGGCCAGCGCAAAAAGTTCAATCAGGCGGACCGGATCTTCGGCAAAGAAATTGTCGGCCGGCAAAGCAAGCCGGCCACGATCCAGCACAAAGCCATTCAACTGCTTGGGTGACCGGCGAAAACCGGCAAGGCTTGGCAGCGTAAAGCGGCGCCCGCGCGAGGCATGGGTGTCATCGAGATGCGCCAGAAACAACGCCGTCAGATTGCCCACCGTTTTCGCGTTGAGGAAATAATGCTGCATGAAGCGTTCGACCGCCGACCGGCCCGGCCGGTCATTATACCGCATGCGCCCGGCAATTTCGCGCTGAACGTCAAAGGTCAGGCGCTCTTCGGGGCGCTTGGCAATCGGATGCAAGTGGCAGCGCACCGCCCATAAGAAGTTTTCGGCCTTTTGAAACTGGCGCAGCTCTCCCGCCGTCAACAGGCCCTTATCAACGAGTTCGGGCACGGTGGTGACGCGGTACAGATATTTGCCGATCCAAAAAAGCGTGTGCAGATCGCGCAGGCCGCCTTTGCCCTCTTTCAGATTGGGCTCAACGACATAGCGGCTGTCCCCCATGCGCTTATGGCGGGCATCGCGCTCTGCCAGCTTGTCGGTGATAAAGCTGCGCGCCGTGCCAGCCACCACTTCGGCCGCAAAACGGGCGGAGGCTTCGTCATAAATCTGCTGATCCCCCCAGACATAGCGGCTTTCCAGCAACGCCGTCCGGATGGTGAGATCCTCTTTCGCCATGCGGACCATTTCATCCAGCGACCGGCTGGAATGGCCCACTTTCAGCCCCAGATCCCACAGTGTGTAGAGCATGGATTCAATCACCTGCTCTGACCAGCCGGTCTGTTTATAGGGCGTCAAAAAGGCGATATCGATATCCGATTGCGGCGCCATTTCCCCCCGGCCATAGCCACCAACCGCAAGCAGCGTCAGCCGTTCCGAGGCGATGGGGTTGTTGAGCGGATAAAGCCGCTGCACCGTAAAATCGTAAATGAGGCGCAGAATCTGGTCGGTCAAAAAGGCATAGCTGGCCGCCGCCTCCCGCCCCTGGCCGGGCCGCAGCGCCAGCCGCCGGGCAATTTCCGCCCGGCCCGCCTCCAGCGCCGGACGCAACAGCTGAACCGACGCCTGCCGCAGCTGCGCGGCGTCCTTGCCCTCAAGCGCCATCAACGCATCAGACAGGGTCCGCCGTTCAATGATGGCGCGTCGCTGGGTTACAAGGTCGAACATTTCGGGCATGGACTTGGGATATGGGCGTTTGCGCGCCAAGTCTCAAGGCGGATTGGCGCACCCCAGCCTTATCGCTATGGTCCATGTCAGGGGGATGACGTGACCGAAGACGAACTTCAGGACCTGGCCCGGCAGGGCATGGCTGCCCGCGACGCCGGGGATGTGGCCGGCGCCTGCGCGGCGTTTGTCGCGATTGCCGATGCCGGACGCGCCACGCCCAAGCTGTGGTCCTTGATCGCAACGCTTGCCGAACACCTGGCCGATGCCGCCACCCAGCACCGGGCGCTCGATGCGCTATTGGCAGAAAATCCGCGCGATCTGATGGCGCTGCTGATGAAAGGCGACCTGTTCCTGAAGGCGGGTGACGACCGCGCGGCCATCGGCTGGTATAACAATGCGCTGAACCATGCCGCGGGGGCAGAGGCGCTGCCCGATGATCTGGTCCGCCGCCTGGATCAGGCCGCGCTTGCCGCACAGGCCGCTGCACAGCGCTTTGAGGCCCATCTTCAGCACATGGTGACGGCGGGTGAGGCCGCGGCACCATTGCCCCCCCGATTTGACGAAGCGCTGGGCATATTGGCGGGCCGTCAGCCGGTACACCTGCAGCAGCCGACAAGCTTTTACTATCCCGGCCTGCCGCAAATTGCCTTTTACGACACGGCGGACTTTGGCTGGGTGCGCGATCTGGAAGCCGCCTATCCGCATATTCGTGCCGAGGTTGAAGCGGTGATGGCGGATGAAGCCGGGGTTGCCCCTTATGTTCAGGCGGATCCGACCCGGCCGAACCGGGGCCATGCCCTGCTCAACGATGCGCGCTGGAGCGCCTATCACTTCTTTGAAAATGGCGTGCCTATCGCCGCACATCAGGCGCGCTGCCCAGCAACAGCGACGGCGATCAATGCCGCCCCCATGCCGCACATCACGGGCCGATCACCGATGGCGCTGTTTTCAATCCTGCGGCCCCACACGCACATCCCGCCGCATCACGGCATGCTCAACACCCGGTTGATCTGCCATTTGCCGCTGATCGTGCCCGATGGCTGCCGCTTGCGCGTTGGCAATCACACCCGGCCGGTCGTCGCGGGCGAGGTGCTGATTTTTGATGACAGCATCGAGCATGAAGCCTGGAATGACAGTGATGAGGTGCGCGTGATCCTGTTGTTCGAAATCTGGCGGCCCGAATTGACCCCGGCTGAGCGGGCGGCCCTGACCCGTCTGTTTGAAGCGGTCAGCCTTTATCCATCATCAAACGCTTAAGCGCATAAAGCTGGTCAAGCGCATCGCGCGGGCTGAGACCATCGACATCCAGCGTGGCGAGCGCATCGCGCAGGGGATCCCGCACCTCTTCAACCTTGGTGGCGGCGAACAAAGGCAAATCATCCAGACCGGCCGCAAGCCCGCCCGTGGCATCGCGCCCGGCCTCTAGCTTGTCGAGCACAGCCTTGGCGCGGGCGAGCACCATGGGCGGCAATCCGGCGAGACGCGCAACCGCAATGCCATAGCTGCGATCCGCCGGCCCGGTCGCCAGTTCATGCAGCAAGACAAGATCACCGCGATATTCGCGCGCCCGGACATGGTGCAGCGACAAGGCCGGCAGTTTTTCGGCCAGCCGTGTCAGTTCATGATAATGGGTGGCGAACAGGCAGCGGCAGCGGTTCACCTCATGCACGGCCTCCACCACCGCCCAGGCGATGGCCAGACCATCATAGGTCGATGTGCCACGGCCAACCTCATCCAGGATGATGAAACTGCGGTCTGTGGCTTGCGACAAAATGGCCGCGGTTTCGACCATTTCAACCATGAAGGTCGATTGGCCCCGCGCCAGATTGTCCGACGCGCCGACCCGGCTGAACAAACGATCGACAAGGCCCAAAGTCGCCGCCTGAGCGGGCACAAAGCTGCCCGCCTGGGCCAGCACTGCGATGAGGGCATTCTGCCGCAAAAAGGTGGATTTACCGCCCATGTTCGGCCCGGTGACGAGCCAAAGCCGTGACGCCGGGACAAGTGTGCAATCATTGGCGACAAAACGGGCGCCCTCTTTCGCCAGCGCCGCCTCAACAACCGGATGGCGTCCGCCGGTGACATCAAAGCGGGCATCCGGAGCAAAGCCGGGACGACACCAGCCGCCCTCAATGGCGCGTTCTGCCAGCGCCGCTGCAACGTCAAACCGGGCCAGCGCATCGGCGGTTGTCGCAATGTCATGCGCGCGCGCCAGCGCCTGCGCGACCAGCGTTTCAAGATGCGCCGCCTCTGCCGCGAGCGCATGGGCGCCCGCCTCATTCACCTTCAGCGCCAGATCGTGCAGTTCGGGCGCGTTGAAGCGGACAACACCGGCCAGCGTCTGGCGATGGGTAAAGCCAGAGTCGGCCGCCATCAGCGGGTCAGCATTTTTGGCCGACACCTCGATATGATAGCCAAGCACATTGTTATGCTTAATCTTCAGGCCCGAAATGCCCGTCTGGTCGCGATAGCGCGCCTCGAGCAGCGCCATGGCGCGCCGCCCATCGCCGCCCATGGCGCGCAATTCATCAAGGGCCGGGTCAAATCCTTCCGCAATATAGCCGCCTTGGGCGGCATCGATCGGCGGGCTGGCCACCAGCGCGCGCGTCAAATGATCGACCAGCGCACCATGGCCATCGAGCGCGGGCAAAAGCGCAGCCATTAAGGGCGGCACATCGTCCGACCGGGCAAGCCGTTCGCGCAGCATCCGTGCCTCATTCAGGCCATCGCGCAACATCCCCAGATCGCGCGGACCGCCCCGGCCGGCGGCCAGCCGGCCCAAGGCGCGGCCAATATCGGGCAAGGCGCGCAAATTGGCCCGGATCGTGTCCCGCACAGCCCCATAAGTGCAAAACCAGGACACCAGATCCAGCCGATCCTCAATCGCGCGCAGATCCATCAACGGCGCCGATAGATCCGCCGCCAGCAAGCGTGCACCAGCGCCCGTCACCGTCCGGTCTATGCTGTCGAGCAGACTGCCCGCGCGGCTGCCCGCTTGGGTGCGCACCAGTTCCAGGCTTTCGCGCGTTGCGGCGTCGATGAGCATATGGTCGCTTGGCTGCAACCGCACGGGCGGGGCCAGAAAGGGCAGGCTGCCTTTGCCGACATGATCAAGATAAGCGAGCAAGCCCGCGCAGGCCGACAGTTCTGCCTTGGTCAAGGCGCCAAAACCGTCCAGCGTCGCCACACCAAAAAGCGCCTTGAGCCGTGCGGCGCCATCGGCTGGCGCAAAGTCCGCACGGCTGCGCAGCGTGGTCGCGAAATCAGACGCCTCTGGCGCGATGACTTCGGACGGCCCAAGCCGCGCCAGTTCTGCCCCAATCGCTTCGGCCGGGGCGTCCCCGGTTTCAAATCGGCCCGTTGAAATATCCGCCGCGGCAAAGCCAAAACGCTCCCCCATTGGGGCGATGGCGACCAGCCAATTGGCGCTGCGCGCTTCCAGCAGCGCCTCTTCGGTCAGCGTCCCGGCGGTGACCACCCGGACAATGCCGCGCGCAACCAGCGCCTTTGATCCACGGGCCTTGGCCTCGGCCGGGGTTTCTATCTGTTCGGCAATGGCGACGCGAAAACCCGCCTTGATCAGCCGGGCCAGATACGCCTCGGCTGCATGGACCGGAACGCCGCACATCGGCACGGGCTGTCCCTGATGCTCCCCCCGCGCCGTCAGCGCGATATCAAGCGCCTGTGAGGCCGCTTTGGCATCGTCAAAGAACAGCTCAAAAAAATCACCCATGCGGTAAAAGAGCAGGCAGTCCCCCGCCTCCTCCTTCAGCGCAAGATATTGCGCCATCATGGGTGTGGCGCCCCCTGCGCCGGCCTGTGTCATGGCCCGAAGCGATAGCGGTTTTGGCGTCGCGTGCAATCCCTGCTTCCCGTAACGGCGATAAGCCTCTAAGCGCGCTTGTTGGAACAACTGAAAAACAGGGATTTCGGGCCGATGAGCGACTCCAAGGTACAATTTTCTGACCGTGAGGCGCTTTATTATCATTCGACCGGCCGTCCCGGTAAAATCGAAATCGTCGCCTCAAAGCCGATGGCGACGCAGCGCGACCTGAGCCTGGCCTATTCGCCCGGCGTTGCCGTGCCGGTTCAGGCCATCGCGGATGATCCCGCGACCGCCTATGACTATACGGCCAAAGGCAATTTGGTGGCGGTGATTTCCAATGGCACGGCCATTTTGGGCATGGGCAATCTGGGGGCTCTGGCCTCTAAACCCGTGATGGAAGGCAAGGCCGTTCTGTTCAAACGCTTTGCCGATGTTGATTCGATCGACATTGAACTGGCGACCGAAGACCCCGACGCCTTTATCAATGCCGTGGCCCTGATGGAGCCCAGCTTTGGCGGCATTAATCTGGAAGATATCGCCGCGCCGGAATGCTTTATCATTGAACAGGCCCTGAAAGAGCGGATGAATATTCCGGTCATGCATGATGACCAG
>JBJOJQ010000157.1:0-3373 GCA_046046525.1 Pseudomonadota bacterium | reverse complement strand
CGATCGAGAAGCTGCTCAACATCGAGGTGCCGATCCGCGCGCAGTATCTGCGGGTGATGATGGCCGAGCTCACCCGCATCAAGAACCACATGCTCAACCTCGGCAGCCATGTGATGGATGTCGGCGCGATGACGCCGAACCTGTGGCTGTTCGAAATCCGCGAGGATTGCCTCAACTTCTTCGAACGCGCCTCCGGTGCCCGAATGCACGCCGCCTGGTTCCGCCCCGGTGGCGTCCATCAGGATGTGCCGCTGAAGCTGCTCACCGACATTGGTGACTGGCTCGACAAGCGGATGCCGACCCTGTTCGAAGACGCGATCAGCCTTGTGGCCGACAACCGCATCTTCAAGCAGCGCAACGTCGATATCGCTATCGTGTCGAAGGATGATGCGATCAAGTGGGGCTTTTCCGGCCCCATGATCCGCGCCGCTGGCATTCCCTGGGATATCCGCAAGTCGCAGCCCTATGATGTCTATGACCGCGTCGAGTTTGACGTGCCCGTTGGCACCAAGGGCGATTGCTATGACCGGTTCATGGTGCGCGTGGAAGAGGTGCGCCAGTCGATCCGCATCATGAAACAATGTCTGCGCGATATGCCGGATGGTCCCGTGCTGACCGAAGACCGCAAGGTCGCGCCGCCTAAGCGGGGCGAGATGAAGCAGTCGATGGAAGCGCTGATCCACCATTTCAAGCTTTATACAGAAGGCTTTAAGGTGCCAGAGGGCAGCGTTTACGTCGCCACGGAAAGCCCCAAGGGTGAATTTGGCGTCTATCTGGTGTCGGATGGGACGAACAAGCCCTATCGCTGCAAGATCCGCCCGACCGCCTTTTCGCATTTGCAGGCCATGGATTTCATGTCGCGTGGCCATATGCTGGCCGACACAACGGCCATTTTGGGCGCGCTCGACATCGTGTTTGGGGAGTGTGACCGGTGAGCATCGATCGCACCGCCATCGCCCGGCAGATGATTGCCGCCTATAATGCGCAGGATGTCGACACCTATGTGTCGTTCATGACTGAGGATGCGTGCGAGGCCAATTATCGCGGCGATGTTGTTCGTGATGGCCGCGAAGGCACGCGCAGCGGTCTCGCCGCCGCTTTTGCCAAATGGCCGCAGAACAAGGCCGAGATCCGCGATGCCCAGGAAGTGGGCAACTATGTCCTGTTCCGCGAACATGTGACGCGCGGCCCGGCAACCGATGGCTCGCCGTTGGTTGAGCCGTTCGACGTGGTCGCTGTTTATAGTTTTGAAGGCGACAAAGTGTCGCGCGTGGAGTTCATCCGCTAATGGCTGATGCAGTTCAAATTCCCGACGAGGCAGACGTGCGCGCTCGCTGGGGCAATTTTGCCTTTACACCGGCCACCATGGCAAAGGCGCAGGCGATTATCGCGCGCTATCCGGCGGGGCGTCAGGCCTCTGCGGTGATGGGCCTGCTCGATCTGGCGCAGCGTCAGGTGGGGGAAGAAACCCAGACGCAGGGCTGGCTGCCTGTGCCGGTGATTGAGTATGTCGCAGCACAGCTCGATATGCCCTATATGCGCGCCTATGAAGTCGCGACCTTCTACACCATGTACAACCTGGCGCCCGTGGGTAAATTCCATGTCCAGGTCTGCGGCACGACGCCGTGCATGCTGCGCGGGTCGGATGATGTTCTGGCGGCCTGCAAGTCCAAGGGGCTGATTAAGGGCGGGACGACCGCCGATGGCCTGTTTACGCTCAACGAAGTTGAATGCCTGGGCGCGTGCGCCAATGCGCCGATGGTCCAGATCAACGACGATAATTTCGAAGACCTGACCTTTGACAGCACGGTTGCGCTGCTCGACGCTCTCGCGGCTGGCAAGCCGGTGAAGGTTGGTCCGCAGATCAAGCGCCAGACAAGCTGCCCCGAAGGCGGCCCGACCACCCTGAAAAAGATGGTCAAAGAAAATCATGATTACCGGGGGGAATGGAAGTGATGGATGTCTTCCCGTTTGCCCTTGGCCGGTCGAAGGGCCGTCCCTTTGGTGACGCCGTTGCGACCCAGAAGGGGCAGGGCTTGAACAAACGCAGCCCGGACGCAATCGGAGGGCAGAACTAATGCTCGCGGATAAAGATCGCATTTTCACCAACCTCTACGGCTTCCAGCCGTGGAACTTGGACGCGGCCAAGGCGCGCGGCTGCTGGGACAACACCAAGAAGCTGCTGCAAACCGGCGCGGATGAGATCATCGAGATCGTCAAGGCCTCTGGCCTGCGCGGACGCGGGGGCGCGGGCTTCCCGACGGGGATGAAGTGGAGCTTCATGCCCAAAAACCCGACGCCAGAGCGTCCGAATTTCCTCGTCATCAATGCCGATGAGTCAGAGCCGGGGTCTTGCAAGGACCGCGAAATCATTCGCCATGATCCGCACCGCCTGCTGGAAGGCGCGTTGATCGCTGGCTTCGCGATGCGGGCGCGGGCCGCCTATATCTATATCCGCGGCGAGTTCATCTACGAAGCCAAGGTGCTGCAAGCCGCTGTTGAAGAGGCATATGCCGCCGGCCTGCTGGGCAAAAATGCTGCCAAGTCGGGCTATGACTTTGACGTGTTCGTCCACCGTGGGGCGGGCGCCTATATCTGCGGTGAAGAAACCGCGATGATTGAAAGCCTGGAGGGCAAGAAAGGCCAGCCGCGCCTGAAGCCGCCATTCCCGGCTGGCGCTGGCCTGTATGGCTGCCCTACAACGGTCAACAATGTTGAATCGATTGCGGTGACGCCAACGATCCTGCGGCGCGGGGCGGACTGGTTCAAAAGCTTTGGCCGTGAAAATAACGCGGGCACCAAGCTGTTCCAGATTTCCGGTCATGTGAACAAGCCGTGCACGGTTGAGGAAGCGATGAGCATTCCCTTCCGTGAACTGATTGAAAAGCACGCGGGCGGTATTCGTGGCGGGTGGGACAATCTGCTTGCGGTCATCCCCGGCGGCTCCTCGGTGCCTTTGGTTCCGGCCAAGGAGATTATGGACGCGCCCATGGACTTTGACGGTCTGCGCGCCCTTGGCTCTGGCCTCGGCACGGCGGCGGTGATTGTCATGGACAAATCAACCGATATCGTCCGCGCCATTTCGCGCCTCAGCTATTTCTACAAGCATGAAAGCTGCGGCCAATGTACGCCGTGCCGCGAAGGCACGGGCTGGATGTGGCGCGTGATGGAACGGATGCGCGAAGGCAAGGCCGACATATCTGAAATCGACACGCTGTTTGAAGTTACCAAGCAGGTTGAAGGCCATACCATTTGTGCGCTGGGCGATGCCGCGGCCTGGCCCATTCAGGGCCTGATCCGTCATTTCCGTCCGGAAATGGAACGTCGCATCGCCGAGCATAAGGGCGGTCAGATGCTGGAGGCTGCGGAGTAA
>JBJOJQ010000145.1:0-5936 GCA_046046525.1 Pseudomonadota bacterium | reverse complement strand
ATCCCGCATCGAAATCCGCAGCCCGCCTTGGGGGGAGAATAAGGCCCCATTATCCCCCAGCCGATAGGTCGACAGATCGCAGGGGCCGGGCGTCGTTGTGTAAACCGGGCAGGGTGGGCGTCGCCCCGCCAGATCGTCGCGCCGCACATCCCCCTGGGCATCATAAAGCGTCACCGCCCGGCCAATTGCGGTATCGCTGCACAGCGTCCAGTTGAAACAGGCATCCAGACCCAGCGGTGTCATAACCAGCGTCTGCATCGCGGCATCAAAGCGCATCTGGGTCACCCGTTCTACAATGCTGGCGATGACGGGGAAGTTAAGATTGGCATATCTGAAAAACGTGCCGGGCGGTGCCGCATCATCCCAAACACGCTGATCCGATAGGCGTGCTTGCAGCGTGTCACCCAGCGGGATCAGATACAGGTCATCGCCATCGCGCAGGCTGGATTGGTGCGACAACAACAGACGCAGTGTAATCGGTCGGTCAGGAAAGGCCGGATTGCGGACGGACCATCCCAGATAGGCGGAAATGTCGTGATCAAGATCAAGCTGGCCCCGTTCCACTAGCCGCATGACAGCCAGGGCAACGACCAGTTTTGAGACAGAGGCGATCCGCACTGGATCATCGGCGGTCACCGGTCGCTGTGCGCGGGCATCCGCCATGCCTGTCGCGTCGCGCACCACGATCTTTTGGGCATCAAATGTCACAACCACGCCTGCACGGTGCGGCGCAGGCTCTGCGCGGACCGCAACGGCGCTGATCATGGCATAAAGGCCTATTGCCAATCTGGTCCGGTTGAATATGCCCATGGCCGAACCATAAGCCTTGGGGGAGCCTGTGCAATGGGTGGCGTATTTGCCCGTATCTTAAAGGCACTTGCCGCAATCCTGATCGCGTTGTGCCTGACGATTTTGATTGTGCCGCATTTCCTCGATCGGCGTTATTATGATGGACCGTTAAGCGATCATTATAACGGCCAGCGCTTTTTCAATCCGGGCCTTGATGACACGATGGCACCGCCAACGGGCAAAAGCCGGGGCGGGTTTCTCTGGAAATTTCTATCCGGGGAAAGTGGTCGCCAGCCCTGGCCCTCTGCGGTTGCGGTACGGCCATCCAAGCCTGCACCCCGCGTCATGGGGGATCGGATGACCGCCATCTGGGTTGGCCATGCCACGGTGCTGATCCAGACACAGGGTCTGAACATCCTGACCGATCCGATCTGGGCCGAACGGGCAGGGCCTTTTGGCATTGGCCCCAAGCGCGTGACACAGCCGGGCATCGCCTTTGCAGATTTGCCCAAGATCGACCTGATCCTCGTAAGCCACAATCATTACGACCATATGGATCTCGACACGATTGGCCGGTTGTGGCGGCGGGATCGGCCCTTAATTGTGACGAGCCTTGGCAATGACACGTTGATTGCAAAGACGGGTGCCAGATCGGTTGCGCTGGATTGGGGGCAGGGCATTGATGTGCGTCCGGGCGTCCGGGTGGCGGTCACACGCAACCATCATTGGTCCAGCCGCTGGTTCAGCGATGAACGGCGCGCCTTATGGTCAAGCTTTGTGGTCCAGTTACCGGGCGGGAACATCTATTTCGCAGGCGATACCGGTTATGGCGATGGCAATTGGCCGCGCGAGGCGCTGGCCTATGGCCCGGTACGTCTGGCGCTGATCCCGATAGGGGCATTCCGCTTTGAACCCGGCATGATGCGCACGGGAAGCCATATTGGCCCGATTGAGGCCGAAGAGGTTTTTCATCGGTTGCGGGCGTCCTTTGCCATTCCCATCCATTGGGGCACGTTCCAATTGTCAAATGAGGCGCGCGATACGCCGACCGGCATATTGGCTGAAGTTATGCGCTGCGCTGGCCATGCCCGGCCAGAGGTTTTTGCACCGCAGGACATAGGCCGGATGATCGATGTGCCAGCTCTGCAGCCGGCCTCCGCCCGGAGACCCCCGCAGGCCGCGTGTCTTGCGCAGTCGAATATCGATCGATTTAAATAAATGGGGCAGGGGCTTGAAATTCAGATCGAATCGATCTAATTAAAAACCTGCGGGCCGGGCCCCTCTGACGATTGCGCAAATGCAGTCGTGATGTCGGACCGCATCGGGTAAATCCGGTGCGATGTAGACAGGCCACAAGCCCATTCTTCACACGCACTTGACGCACCCGATTGAGCAACCTGATTGTTCAATGGAGTGGCAAAATGAGTCTGAGAGTTTTCAACCTGTTGTTGAAACACCAGCGCCTCGACGAGGCCCTGCGGAATGAGCAGCATCGCCGGATGCCGGATGTTTTCCGTATCCAGCGGCTGAAAAAACTAAAGCTCATCGTCAAGGATCGTCTGCACAAGCTTTCGGCAGGTCGTCGTTCTAAGGTGACGACCTGACGGGGTCGGCTGGCGGCGGAATTCACCCCCCTCCCCTCAACTGGCCGCCGCCAGCCGTTACCCACACATAAATTCATAAACATAACAGGGGCACAAAATGGAATTCTTCTTCATGGACTGGCTGGGCACGCCAGTTTGGTTTTGGTTGGCGTTTCTGGGCATTGTCGCCGCCTTGACCGCATTTGACCTGGGCGTCCTCCACAAAGAGGACCGCGAAATGGGGATTGCCGAAAGCCTGAAGCTATCGGCCTTCTACATCGGCATCGCGTTGATTTTTGGTGCTTGGATCTGGGCCGAAAAGGGCGCTGATCTGGGCATGAAATATTATACCGGCTTCTTCATCGAAAAGGCCTTGTCGATCGACAATGTCTTCGTGATCAGCCTCATCTTCACCTTCTTTGCCATCCCGCGGGCCTATCAATATCGCGCCTTGCTGTGGGGCATTTTGGCGGTGATCGTCCTGCGTGGTATCATGATCGCAGCAGGCGCGGCGCTGGTCCAGGAATTCTATTGGATCCTCTACGTCTTCGCCGCCTTCCTGATCGCGACCGGTGTCCGGATGCTTTGGGTCACCGATCATGAGCCGGATATTTCGAAAAACCCTGTGGTGCGCTGGATTTCAACGCACATGCGGGTGACGAAGGAACTGCACGGCCAGAAGTTCTTTGTCCGTGTGGCGGATGACAAGACGGGCAAAATGGTGCGGGCGGCGACGCCCTTGTTCCTGGCGCTGGTCGTCATCAATCTGGCGGATCTGGTCTTTGCTGTGGACAGCGTGCCGGCGATCTTTGCGATCACCACCGATACGTTCATCGTCTACACATCGAACATCATGGCCATTTTGGGCTTGCGCGCCTTGTATTTCGCGCTCGCCGCCATGGTCCACCGCTTCCACTATCTGAAATATGCGCTGGCGCTGGTTCTGGTGTTTATCGGATCGAAGATCTTTGTATCCGATTTCCTGATGGACGGGTCGAAATTCCCGCCCTTGCTCAGCCTTGGCGTAACCTTTGCCCTGATCCTGGGCGGCATCTTCTGGTCGCTCTGGAAAACGCGTGAGGTTGCCCCTGCGCGTTAACAACCGACGCCCCCTCCAATGTGCCCAGGAGGGGGCGTCACCCTATGTTGCGTCTGGCGGCCGTTACCGCTTCATCAGTTCAAGCGCGGCCGTCACCATCGCCTCGGTCCCGGTGCGGACCGAAGGTTCCGGATCAATCTTGAACAACGGGCTATGGTGCCCGGCAACGGGCGGGCCACCGCGTTTGGCCGCCTCAATCCAGGCGGGGTTTGATCCGCCAACGGCAAAATAATAGCCGGGGATGTTGAACGCCGGATCAATGAAGTAGCTGAAATCTTCAGCGCCCATATTGGATTGTTCAAATGGAACAACCACGTCCGGCCCCAGCTTTGCCGCCAATGCGCTATTCAACCGGCGGGCAAGGGCGGCATCATTGATTGTGACCGGCGTGGTTTCGCTGACAACCACTTCAGGCAACTTGTCTTCCGCTACACCATGCGCCCGCGCCGTGTTGACCGCCACACGCTTGATGGCATCGATAAACATGTTGCGCGTTTCGCGGCTATTGGCGCGCACGGTGACCTGCAGGTTCACCTGTTCCGGAATGATGTTGTGCTTTGTCCCGCCATGGAAGGCGCCCACGGTGATGACACCAGGATCCAGCGGGCCTTTTTCGCGGCTGATGATGGATTGCAGGCCAACCACAATTTCGGATGCGATGTAAATGGGGTCCCGCCCTAAATTGGGGGAGGCGCCATGGGTCCCGACGCCAAAAACCTTGATGTCGACGCTGTCGGCTGAGGAATATTGAATGCCCTCAGCTGCGGCAATTTTACCCGTGGGCATCTGGGCCGCCACATGAAGGGCAAGCGCATAATCCGGCTTGGGGAAACGCGTGTACAGGCCATCCTTGATCATGGCTGCCGCGCCGCCAACACGTTCCTCGGCAGGCTGGACGACAAACAGGATCGTCCCTTTCCACCGATCTTTCAGTGCCGCCATTTGTCGCGCTGTCCCGACCAGCGAGGTGATGTGCACATCATGGCCGCATGCGTGCATCACGGGCATTTCAAGCCCGTCAATGCCGACCTGGCGGACCTTGGATGCATTGGGCAGGCCAGAGCGTTCCTCAAGCGGCAGGCCATCCATATCCGCGCGGATCAGAACAACAGGCCCGTCCCCATTTTTGAGCAGGCCGACAACGCCTGTGCCACCCACTTTTTCAGTCACAACCATGCCCGGCACGGCGTGCAGTTCCTTTGCCATGCGGGCCGCGGTGTTCACTTCCTTGAACGACAATTCGGGATTGCGGTGAAAATGATCCCATAGCGCGCCCAGCGATTTGTCATAATCGGCCTTGATCGCCGCTGCATAATCCGGGGCGGCCATGGCTGGCGCCGAAAGCAGCGCTGTTCCGGCCATGATCAAAAACGCTTTTCGCATCCGAGTTTCCTTCTGTTGATTTGATTCCCCTATCATGGCGTGTCAGGAGGGTGCTGGCCAGTCGCTATTGTGTCGCTGGACAGACGCAGCAGACCGATTAATCTGGGGCCATCTTGATCTAGGGGAGGGTGGAGTGTCCGCTCAACTATCTGAATTTCTTCCGTTCATTGTCGCTGGCGTTGGGATTGTCATTCTGGCGCTGTGGATACTGATGTCGCCATCCAAGGCGAAGCCCGTTGCATCGGACGCGGCAGCAGAGGTGATCGCGCCGCCAGAGCCAGAGCCCGCGCCGGCACCAAAGTCCGAACCAGCAGCCAAGGCCCCGGCCAAGACAAAGCCTGCCGCAAAGCCCAAAGCGGCGGCCAAGCCCAAAGCTGCAGCTAAGCCCAAGGTTGAGGCGGCACCAGCCGCTGCGCCCGCCAAGGTTGAGGCCAAGGCACCAGCGAAGGCACCGGCCAAAAAGGCCCCTGCAAAGAAAGCGGAGCCCAAAAAGGCAGAGGCAAAGCCCAGTGTGACCAAGGCCGTGGCGCCCCCGGCCGCCAAGCCAAAAGCAGACGCCAAGCCAAAAGCTGAGGTTAAACCCAAGGCTGAGGCTAAACCCAAGGCTGAGGCTAAACCCAAGGCTGAAGCCAAACCCAAGGCCGCAGCCAAACCGAAAGCCGCGCCAAAGCCTGCGGCCGCGACAGGCCCCGATAATCTGCGGCTGATCAAAGGGTTGGGGCCAAAGCTGAACACCATGTTGAATGATCTTGGCGTGACGCGCTTTGACCAAATCGCAGGCTGGACTGCCGACGATATCGCCGCCATCGATGCGCAGCTTGGTGCATTTGCTGGCCGGATTGCGCGCGACAATTTTGTGGATCAGGCCCGTTTGCTTGCGGCTGGTGATATCGCCGGCTTTGAAGCGAAATATGGCAAGCTTGACGCTGCCATGTCTTAATTCGCTGTCATGGTGTGCGGGCGTATTTCCGCCGGTTTTGTGGGGCTTGCCGCGTGTTTTTGGATGGCAGCCCCGTTATCCGGGCAATCCATAGAGGATCAGCGGCGGGCATTGGCGTCCGCGACGGCTTTGGCTGCGCGGT
>JBJOJQ010000137.1:0-9671 GCA_046046525.1 Pseudomonadota bacterium | reverse complement strand
GCTGAAATGCCAGAGAGCAGCTTGATATAGAGCGGCATCGCGCCCCAGATGAGATAGGCGCCAAGCGCAAAGGGCAGCCCATTGGCTGGCTGATCCGGGGATTGGGACATGCCTAGGCTTTGGGTGGCGGGTCGCAAATCGTCAAGCCGCGCCCTGCAAATTCTGGCTTCCCGATCGACGCCGGGCCGGGCATGATGGTCCGATGACGCGCCGTGCCCTTTCCCTGTCATCCGGCCCTGCCAAGGGCGTGTTCCTTGCCCTGTTGCTGGCGATCAAGCTGGCGGTGATCGTCGCTTTGGTCACCATGATGACGCCGGCAGGTGCTGCGGCCCCGCGCAAGGCCCCCGCCAAGCCTGTGCGGATGGCGCCGCCCCCACCGCCCGATACAGCACCGCGGGTGCAGGTCGTGCTGCAAACGACGCTGGGTGCGATTACCGTTGAGGTGGATCGCGCGCATGCGCCGATTTCGGCAGGCAATTTCCTGCGCTATGTGGATCAGAAACGGTTTGACGGCACGGCGTTTTACCGTGCCATGACATTGTGGCCCGATGAGGAGGGGCGGCCGCAGGGCTTGATCCAGGGCGGGACGCAAAATGATCCCAAGCGCGTGCTCAAACCCATTGCGCATGAACCGACGACGCAGACTGGCCTGAAACATCTCGCCGGGGCCTTATCCATGGCGCGCTGGGCACCGGGCACGGCCACGGGTGATTTTTCCATTCTGGTCAGCCCTTTGCCAGCGCTGGATGCGGACCCGGCCCGCACGGACGATCCGGCAGGCTATGCCGTTTTCGGCTATGTCGTGGCGGGGATGGAGGTGGTCCGCAAAATCCATGAGTCGCCAACCTCACCGACATTGGGCGAAGGGCATATGAAGGGGCAGATGTTGGCCCCGGTGATTAAAATCCTGTCTGCGCGCCGCGCGCCGCCCCCCAACCAGCCGAACTAAAGCCTTGTTGTGCAATGCGGCATTGCATTTGCCGGCACAGCAACGCTAACGCAGACCTATGACTGATGCACGCACACTTGTGACCGATTTGACAACGCTTCTTTCCGTGCAGCGCATGGGGGATGGCTGGTATCTGGGGCGCCGCAAACCCGGCGGGGTGGGGCGCGTCTTTGGTGGGCAGGTGATTGCCCAGGCGCTCATGTCGGCGCAGGACACTGTTGCACCGGACCGGATTGCCCATTCGCTCCATGCCTATTTCATGCGTGCCGGCAGCGAAGATTTCGAAATCACCTATCGTGTTGAACGCGATTTTGACGGGGGCAGCTTTTCCACCCGGCGCGTCATTGCGCTGCAACAGGATAAGCCGATCCTGAACCTTGCCTGTTCGTTCCAGAAGCTGGAAGCCAGCTATGAGCATCAACAGCCCATGCCCGATGTGCCGGGGCCGGATGGGCTGGCCAATGAAACTGAGCTGCGGCTGAAATTTGCCGAGAAAATCCCGCAAGAGATGCGGGAGCGCTTTACCCAGCCGCGCCCGATTGAATATCGGCCGGTTGATCCGCGCGATTGGCTGGGGACTGAATGTCGGGATCCGGCTGTGCAAGACATCTGGTTCCGGCTTGCCGCCCCGATTGCGGCAGAACCGGCCATGCACCGCGCCATTCTGGCCTATGCCAGCGACAGTTATCTGCTGGGGACATCAACGCTGCCCCATGGTGTGACATGGGTGACGCCGGGCTTTATGTCGGCCAGCCTTGATCATGCGGTGTGGATCCATGACGATGTGAACGTCAATGATTGGCTGCTTTATCATTGCGACAGCCCCTGGGCGGCGCGGGGACGCGGCTTTAATCGCGGGTCGATCTATACCCGGGATGGGCGACTGGTGGCGACTTGTGCACAGGAAGGTTTGATCCGGCGGCCCAAATCCGCCTGATCCGATTTTCAAGCGAACTTCAATCGGCTAGGCCCTGTCTATGTCCGATTTGATCGATCCGCCCGCAACGCCTGACGATCCTTTTGACGCGATTGTCGATGCGCCGTTCGATGCTGCGCTGTCGGAACGTTATCTTGTTTATGCGCTGTCAACGATTACGGCGCGATCGCTGCCGGATCTGCGGGACGGCCTGAAGCCCGTCCATCGTCGCCTGTTATGGGCGATGCGGCAGCTGAAACTGGACCCGACGGGCGCTTATAAAAAATCGGCCCGTGTTGTTGGCGATGTCATTGGTAAATATCACCCGCATGGCGATGCGAGCGTTTATGACGCGATGGTCCGACTCGCGCAGGATTTTTCGCTGCGCTATCCGCTGGTCGATGGCCAGGGCAATTTCGGCAATATCGATGGCGATAATGCGGCGGCCTATCGCTACACCGAAGCTCGCATGGCACCGCCCGCCATTGAGCTTATGGCCGGGCTGGACGACGGGACGGTTGATTTCCGCCCGACCTATAATGGCGAAGATGAAGAGCCAGAGGTTTTTCCGGGCCTGTTTCCCAATTTGCTGGCCAATGGCGCGTCGGGCATTGCCGTTGGCATGGCGACCAGCATTCCGCCGCATAATGTGGCCGAAGTTATTGATGCTGCGACCTATTTGATCGACAATCCCCGCTGTGCGCCGATGGAATTGATGCAGTTTGTCAAAGGGCCGGACTTTCCGACCGGTGGGCAATTGGTTGATACCGCCGCATCGATTGCAGAGGCCTATGCCACGGGCCGCGGTTCGTTTCGCGTGCGTGCGCGCTGGACGGTGGAGGATCAGGGGCGCGGTACCTGGGTCGCCGTGGTCACCGAAATTCCGTATCAGGTCCAAAAGGGTAAGCTGATCGAGGCGATTGCGCAGATCGTCAACGATAAGAAATTGCCGATCCTGGCGGATGTGCGCGATGAATCGTCAGACGAAATTCGGCTGGTGATCGAACCGAAAAGCCGGACGGTTGATCCCGATGTGCTGATGGAAAGCCTGTTCAAGCTGACAGAGCTTGAAAGCAAGTTCCCGCTCAACCTGAATGTTCTTGGCGCTGACCGCACCCCGCGGGTGATGGGGCTGCGGGATGTTTTGGCGGCCTGGCTTGATCATCAGATTGAGGTGCTGGTCCGCCGGTCCCGGCATCGCCTGAACAAGATTGATGATCGCGTTGAGCTTTTGGACGGCTATCTTGTCGCCTATCTCAACCTTGACCGGGTGATTGAGATCATCCGCACCGAAGATGAGCCCAAGCCCGTGATGATGGCAGAGTTCAACCTGACCGACCGTCAGGCCGAAGCCATTCTCAACATGCGGTTGCGCAGCCTCAGGCGGCTTGAGGAAATGGAGATCAAGGGCGAACGCGACAAGTTGATGGCGGAGCGCGAAGGCTTGGTTCAGCTGCTTGAAAGCCCACAGCGCCAGCGGACGCGGCTGAAGAAAGATCTGTCGGCATTGCGGGATCGCTATGGGCCGGAAACCCCGCTGGGCCGCCGCCGGACGCTGGTCGAAGAGGCAGCGCCCGCGCGTGACATTCCCCTGGAAGCGATGATTGAGCGGGAACCGATCACCGTCATCATGTCGCAACGCGGCTGGGTGCGCGCGATGAAGGGGCATGTCGCGCTGGATGCGGCCGAAGCCTTGAAATTCAAGGAGGGCGATGGCCCGGCCTTTGCATTCCATGCGCAGACCACGGACAAGCTGTTGCTGGTTGCCGAGGACGGCCGGTTCTTTACGCTGGCAGGCGATAAGTTGCCCGGCGGTCGGGGCTTTGGTGAACCGGTCCGGCTGATGATTGATCTTCCCGATGGCACGGGGATCGTCAACATGTTCCCGGCGCGTGCGGATGAACGCATTTTGCTCGCGGCGTCGGACGGCAAGGGCTTTATCGCCAAAAGTGCCGATGTCGTTGCGGAAACGCGCAAAGGCCGGCAGGTCGTCAATGTCCGGACGGGCGCCAAATTGGCGGTCGCCCGCCTGATTGCGGCGGCACATGATTATGTGGCGGCCGTGGGCGATAATCGCAAGCTGGTGGTCTTCCCGCTCAACGAATTGCCAGAAATGGGCCGTGGTCAGGGCGTGACGCTGCAGAAATACAAGGATGGCGGCCTGTCGGACGCCACGACCTTCCGGCTGGACGAAGGATTAAGCTGGGCCATGGGGGGCGACACAGGGCGCACGCGGACCGAAACCGATCTGACACCGTGGCGCGTGGCGCGCGGGGCGGCTGGCCGGATGCCGCCTTTGGGCTTCCCGCGCGACAATAAATTCGGCTGATCGAAAAGCTAGGCCTGCGCCGCTGCGCACAGCGTATCGGCAATGGCCTGGGCCCGGGCGGCGTCAGGAAAGCCTTCGGCGACCCATTGGCGTTCCACCGCTTGCAACAGGCGCGCGACCTCTGGCCCGGCCTGAATGCCACGTGCAACAATCTGGCCCCCGGACACGGGACACGGCGGCGGCGCCCAGTCCTTGAGCGGCGCGACATCCCCGTTGCCGATCAACAGACGGTCGAGCGCCCCTTCCATACCCTGCCAATAGGCCAGAGCGCGGGGATCATCGGCATCGGCCGGGGACCGCGCGGCTGCGGCCATCATCCGCTTGCGCTGGGCGTTGGACAGTTTCAGCCGATTGGCGATATCTTCGGCAAGGGCCGGGTCGGCGGGTAACAAGGCCGATAACCGGCGGATCGAATCCGGCGCAATGCCTGCGTCATCTTCGCGAACATGCAGCCGTGCCAACCCGGTGCTATCGGCAATTTCGGGCAGGACGGGCTTAAAAATCCCGGTGTCGATCATCAGTGCAATGATGGGGGCCGGATGGGGCAGCGCCAAGATCGCCAGCAATTCCATGGCGATGCGTTCGCGTGAGAGCGCCATCAGGTCATTGGCGCGCGCGCGGCAGGCGTCCAGACTGGCCGGATCTGGTCCGCCTGATCCAAAGCGCGCGGTAAAGCGAAAGAAGCGCAAAATGCGCAGATGATCCTCAGCAATCCGACACAGCGGTGCGCCAATAAAGCGGACGCGCCCGGCGGCCAGATCCTCCGCCCCGCCAAAATAATCGAACAGTTCCCCGCTTACGGGATCAGCATAGAGCGCATTGATGGTGAAATCGCGCCGGGCGGCGTCTTCCTGCCAATCTTGGGTAAAGGCGACCGTCGCATGACGGCCATCGGTCGCAACATCACGGCGCAGCGTGGTGATTTCAAACGGATGGCCTTTGGCAACGGCCGTGACCGTGCCGTGCTGAAGCCCGGTGGGGACGGCCTTTAAGCCCGCCTTGGTCAGCCGATCGATCACCGCGTCGGGCAAGAGCGGGGTAGCCAAATCAATATCCTTGGTCGGCACGCCCGCCAGCGTATCGCGCACGACACCGCCGACCAGCCGCACGGCACCATCGAGCGCGGCGACAACCTCTGCCAACCCGTCGGCGTGCGGAAGGTTGATGCGGGTCATGCCAGGCGCTTTGACAGATTGACGATCATCGCGGCTGTCGCCCCCCAAATGCGGCGGCCATCCCAGAAAATCTCATAATAGGTCCGGGTGCGCCCGTTATAATCCAGCGTGTTGCTGCCGTGATTGGCGGGATCGAGCAGAAAGTCCAGTGGCGCCTCAAAGATCGCGTCGACTTCGCCGGCATTGGGCGACAAGGCAATATCCGGCGGGATCACCCCCAGAACGGGCGTGACCTTATAGCCCGTGATCGTCCGATATGGGTCTGTAAGGCCAACAAGATCAACAACAGACCCCGGAAGGGCCACTTCCTCTTCGGCTTCGCGTAGGGCCGCGGCGACAAGATCGGCATCGTCCGGATCAACACGCCCGCCGGGAAAGGCGACCTGCCCGGGATGTTTGCGCATGGTTTCTGGGCGTTGCGTCAGGATAACGCCGGGGCGCGGCCGATCTGTAATCGCCACCAGCACCGCTGCATCCACGCTGGCCGCTGGCCGTTCATGATGCAGCCCATCGCCATCCAGCAGATCCATCTCGCGCGCATGGCCGGCCATCAGGCGCGCGCGCAGTTGTGCCGTCAATGTCATGCCGGCCCCATGGCAAAAAACACGCCGTCGCTCCACAGTCCGGGCGGATCATGGCCTTCATCCAGCGCCCATTCGGCCAAAGCATAAAAGGCCGCGCGGTTGACAAGCGCATCCATGCCGCCCCGGACATGCAGCAAGGGGTGCGGGGCGCCCGCCTGTTCGTCAAAGCGCAGGCGATGCTGGGGCCCGGCGATCACCAAATCCCCGGTGTTGAGTCGAAAGGCCAAAGTCCGGTTGCGGCCTGTGCCCTCGCTTTTGACCTCCACGGCCAGAAACGGGGTGTCGTCAATGTCGATTTCCAGCTTTTCCACCGGCGTCACCAGATAATGCCGCCCATCCGGGTCGCGCCGGAGGATGGACGAAAAAAGCCGGACCATGGTTTCGCGGCGGATTGGCGCCCCTTCATGATACCAGGTGCCGTCGCGCGCGATGCGCATCGCACTATGGCCGGTTTTATGCGGGGTCCATTGATCAACGGGCGGCAAGCGCTTGTCAGCGACCATCTGGGCAATATCGGCAAGCGACAGGCGGGACAGATCGCCGGGAAGGTCGGGCATGGGCATGCCCCTTATCTAGGCGGCAGCGGCGCGACTTGCAAAGGTGGGATCGGGGCCAAGCTCCCCCTGCGCGCGCAGACCGCCCGGACGGCGGATCCGCGCGAGAAGCCGGTGGCGCTCCACAGGCCCCGGAACGTCCCAGCCAGCCGTGGCATCGGCGGTAAAGCCAAAGAAGCGGCCATAATAATCTGGATCGCCAATCATCACCATGGCGTCGGCGGCCCCGGCATCGGCGGCTTGCAACAGCTGCATCATCAACATCTTGCCAATGCCCTTGCCTTGCGCGTCGGGCAGAACGGCCACGGGGCCAACCAGAATGATGGGATCAGCGCCCTCTGCATTGCGGACCTGCGCGGGCCAGGCCTGAATTGTGCCAACAAGATTATCGCCATCCAGTGCCGCAAAACTCATCTCAGCAACAACTGGCATGCCCGTGCGGATACGATAGGCGGTCCGGCCATGGCGATCCGCCCCAAAGGCGGCATCCAAAAGATGCTCGACACGCTCTGGCGCGACGGTGGACAAGGGCAGCAGTCTGATCAATTCAACAGGCACCTCTGAATCGGCATTGAAAGGGCGCGCTTTAGGGGTCTTGGCGCGAAATGGAAGCATGATCGGTTGCTGTTGCCGGAAATATCTCTATGGGGCGCGGCATGACTGCCCGATCTGATCGCCTTGTTCTTGAAGTCGCCAACCTCGAAGTGCCGGTGTTGACCGGCATTTATTCAGAGGAAACGCACCTGCCGCAGCCGTTGCGCATGTCGGTGAAGGTGGAGCTCGACTGCGCTGACCATTATGCCCCCGACACGCCGTTAACCGCGTCCAAAAACTATATGGACCTGAAACGGGCGATGACGCACCTGCCCGAAGGTGTCCATTTCGTGCTGATCGAGGCTGTGGCAGATCATATCATCGAAACGCTGATGGTGCAGGACCCGCGCGTTCAATCTGTCGAGGTGAAGATCGTGAAGCTGGCCATTGCCGATGATAATGAAGAAATTGGCGTGACGCTGGCCCGGAGCCGCGCTTGAAGCTGGCGCTGATTACGGCGGGGTTTCACCGCCTTGGCGCCGCCATTGCGACGCGCCTTGCAGAAGATGGCTGGGCGCTGGCACTGCATAGCCGCAAGCCCGATCTGCCCGATCCCGCTTTGGCCGCAACGCTCGCCCGCCTTGGCACGGCATGGCATGGCTTTGTGGCGGACCTGGCACAGGCCGATGCTGTCGATGCGCTGATGCCGGATGTGATTGCCCATTTCGGCTGCGCGCCGCAATTGCTGGTCAATAATGCGTCGCGATTTGAATGGGATGATCCGCACAGCGTGACGCAGGCGGCGCTGGCCACCCATTTTGCGGTCAATGCCGCAGCACCGGTCGCGCTGGCAACGGCGCTGGCGGCGGCGGTGCCCGATCAGGGCAGCGCGTCTGTCGTCAATATTCTGGATCAGCGCATTCGCCATCCGGGCGGGGACCAGCTGAGCTATACAATTTCAAAGCTGGCCTTATCCGGTGCCACGGAAACGCTGGCACGAGCCTTGGCGCCCAAAATACGCGTCAACGCCGTGGCGCCGGGCCTTGTCATCCCAACGGACGATTATCTGCCCAGCCAGATGGAGGCGCTGCGCGCTGCCATGCCTTTGGGGCGCTTGCCCGAACCTGAAGATGTCGCCGATGCCGTCAGCTGGCTCGCCACCGCGGATGTGGTGACGGGCCAGACGATTTTCGTTGATGGCGGGGCCGCGATGAAATCCTTTGACCGGGATTTTCTGTTCATTGGCCGCGACGCCTAGCGCGTCGCAGGACCTCTGGATCGGTTGCACGGGCCCAGCGCCTGCATGATCATCGCATAATCGCTGCGCACCTGCTGCGCATCGGCGGGATCCTGCCCCTCAACAATCCGATCGGGCATCTGCTGGGGCAGGAAACAGGCGAGCCGATACCATAACAGGCTGTTCACGGCGGGCTGGCTGACCCCTTCGTCAACAACTTCACCTAGTGAAACGAACCATCGGGGCGCTTCATCCGGGCGACGCTGAACCGTGAGCGATGCAGGGCGATTATCCGCTGCATCCAGGAAGATCTGGGTTTCACCTTCGCCCGGCAAGCTGCCCGGTGAGTGGAAGGCCGAATTGATGCCGCGGACCAGCGGCGGCGCATCAGGCTGCATGGCTTCGGTCAGGATGGCGCGCACCGTTGCATCGGCATCCGGTGTCCATGTCACCCAGGATTCGGGGGAAATCAGCCGCAGTTCACCCGGTCGTGCCGGGGTTGCGAAGACCAATGATTCGGTGCCGCGCAGCTTTGGCACACGCCCACGCGAATCAAGCGGTAGATCAACGATATAGCGAAGTTGCGCTGGCTGGCCCTCTGGCGCGCGGATCAAAGAGATTACATCGGCCGTGACGAGCTGACGCTGAAATCCCGGGCGCGTGCCCACGGCCAACTCAGCCTTCAGGGCGCGCACGCTGCGGATGCGCACATGGGCCGTTACTTTTGATGCAAGTGCGAAGTCAGCGAGGACCGGATATGAAACGGCTTCGACCGGGATATTGGGCTTCGATTGTTGCGGTGCAGCATAAACGCTGCCCGATGTCATCAGGGCAATATAGACAAGGGCAAAACGCACAAATCATCTCCGTTTCAACAAATCATGCCAGGCTGGCAGGTCCTGGCGGTTCTATTATCCCTGTTTGACTGGACAAAAGCGATTGCGTCGCTCCGCACCACGCGATAGACGAAGCCTGTCTGTCTGAATAGATTCCAAGTTGCAGACGGGAGCAGGGGGGGCGCCATTTGGTCGAGGCCAACCAGTGCCCCCTGTTGTCGTTTTTTTGGAGGGAGTGTCGTTTTTTAATGGCCTATGCTGACCAAGAAATGAGCGGCCGGCGGATCTTCGCGATCGGCGCGGTGGCCTTGTTGCACGCTGGGGTGGGCTATGCGCTCGTCACCGGTCTTGCATACAATGCTGCCAAGCAGGTTTATGAAGATCTTAAGACGTTCGATGTGGCCCCCGAGGAGCCCGAAAAGCCCGAGGAACCGCCGCCACCACCGCCGAAGGTTGACTTGCCTCCGCCGCCTAAGGTGACGGTACCACCGCCGGTTGTAACTTCGCCGGTCGTGTCAACCAATACCATTGCGCCTATCACCCCATCTGCGCCGCCG
>JBJOJQ010000031.1:0-4915 GCA_046046525.1 Pseudomonadota bacterium | reverse complement strand
CCATTATATGTCGGGCGCAAGGTGGGCGGTTATATCGACGCCTGGAATGTGGCGGCAGACCCTGACTGGACGATGACAAGCACGATGCGATACCGCAGCCGCCGCGATCTGGTGGAGATGGTCCGCGCGCCGATGTTCAAGGATGCGCACCCCAATAAGCTGCTGGGCATCGACATGACCTTTTCCTTCCCGACGCAGAAAGTTTTGGCCTTTTACGCAAGCCCGCGCGTCACCGTGGCGCTGGCGCTGGCACTCGCTGCGGCCCTGATCCAGTTGGCGGTCAGCTGACGCGCGCCACCGGGGGCTGATGCCGGTCAAAGGCGGCGGCGACATTGCGCGCATAAGGCCGCCCCTTTTCGGTAATGCGCAGCACATCGCCCTGGCGTTCAATCAGGCCAAGCGCGGCAAAGCGCGACAAATCGGCATCCAGTTCAGCATCGATCAGCCGGGCATCTGCTTCGGCATAAAGCTGGCAGAGCAGCTGTTCGATAATCGCGCCGCGCGCCCGATCCTCTGGCCCGCGCATCACGCCGCGCGCGCCCACAAGCTGCCCGGTTGCGATCCGGTCCCGATAGGCGCCCGGGTTCTTCTCATTCTGAATGATGACATCCGGAAACAGGCTGATGGCGCTTGCGCCAAGGCCGATCATCACCTCTGCCTGATCCTCGGTAAAGCCCTGAAAATTGCGGCGCACCCGGCCATGCGCGGCGGCCTGCGCCAAGGGATCATCGGGGAGCGCAAAATGATCAAAGCCAATGGCGACATAGCCTTCGCGCACCAGGCGTTCATGACCATGCGCTGCCTGCGCAAAGCGTTCGGCGGGCCCGGGCAGCGCGCTGGCATCAATCCGGCGCTGGCGCGGAAACATCTGGGGGACATGGGCATAGCCGAACAAGGCAATCCGGCTGGGCCGCAGGCGCACGACATGATCCAGCGTCGCATCAAGCATGGTGGTCGTCTGATGCGGCAGGCCATACATCAGATCGAAATTAATCGCCCGAATATCACGCGATCGCAGAGCCGCCATGCAGGTTTCGATCATATCAACCGGCTGCACCCGGCCAATGGCGGCCTGCACCTGGGGATCAAAGCTCTGCACGCCAAAGCTGACGCGTGAGACCTGCGCAATGGCCAGCGTCATCGCCCAATCGCGGGTAAAGGCCCGCGGATCAATTTCCACCGACACATCGGGCGGATGGCCGCCACCAAAAATCGTCAAAAGCCGGTCGACCAGACGGACAAAGGCGATCGGATCAATCGCGTTGGGGCTGCCTCCGCCAAAGGCAATGCGGTGGAGCTTGCCCCGCCCGCCCAGCATTTTGGCAATGATCGCAATCTCCCCCTCAAGCGCGGCAAGATAGGCGGCCAGCCGGTGCGTGCGCCCGGCGGCCCCGGTATTGCAGCCGCAATACCAGCAGATCTGCCGACAATAAGGGATGTGCAGATAAAGCGAGAGCGGCGTTCCCGCACCCACGGCATTGAGCGCACGGGCCTGCGCTGCGGCGTCAACATCCGCTGAAAAAGCGGTTGCGGGCGGGTAGCTCGTATAGCGTGGCACCGGCCGCGCCATAAGATCGGGATAATAGGGCCACATGGTCGCAAACCTAAGACCTGGCCCGGGAATGGCTTTGACCTCGATCAACGAACTTCTTGTCATTGGTCAAGGAGCGGCTGGGCAAAGGCGCGCATAACATCCCCATTGGAAACAATGTGAAAGGCGCGGACGATGAAATCAGTCTTGCTCCATATTTTTGAAGATGATGGCCTTGATGACCGCCTGTCGGTCGCGCTTGACCTGTGCCGCGCCCATGATGCGCACCTGTCCTGCGTCTATATCACGCCTTATTCCGCCTATGTCGGGCTGGATCCGGTGGGCGGTGTCTTTGCCAGCGGCGCGGTGATTGACGGCCTGCGCGAAAGCGAAGCCCGCACGCGTGACCGGGTGGAAGCGCGGCTGAACCGTGAGGATGTTCGCTGGGACTGGCAGTCCTATGATGGTGATCCGGCGCAAACGATCATCTCTGTTTCATCGCTCGCTGATCTTGTCGTGCTCAGCCAGTCTGGCCGGTCGCGGCTGGGGGCGGATGCCCCCTTGCCGATTGTGGACGATGTCGCTGTCCATGCCGGCTGCCCCGTGCTTGTTGTTCCCAAGGGCGTGACGCGCTTTGACGCCACGGCCCCCATTGTCATCGGCTGGAATGCCTCTGAAGAAGCGGCGCGGGCAGTGCGCGAGGCCCTGCCGGCCCTGCGGCTTGCGCGTGCCGTCACCCTGGTCTCCATTGGGGAGGAGGATGAGGTTTATCCGCAAACCGATGCGTCCGCATATTTGTCGCACCATGGCATCAAGACCGATCTGGAAAGCTTTCCAGCCAGCGCCGGCCCTGCCGATGCGGTGTTGACGCAGGTCGCCAAGCGCCTGGGTGCCGGGGCAATCCTGATCGGCGCCTATGGCCATTCGCGGCTGCGGCAAACCCTGCTGGGCGGCGTGACCCGCCGGCTGGCGACGCACAGCGACATTCCGGTTCTGCTCGCCCGCTAAGCCTGGAGGCAGGGCGCAGATTCATTCCACGGCTCATCAAAGGAGATATGATATGAGCATCCAAAAGGGGACAGCGCTGTTGGCCGCCATCATGGCCAGCGCCGTGACCACGCCAGCCATGGCTGCTGCGGGCGATACCTATATTCGCGTGCGCGGCATCATGGTTTCGCCGAACGAAAAATCGGGCGGCATTCTGCCCGCATTGCCGGCCGAAAAGGTGAAGGTCGATGATGCAGTGACTCCGGAAGTCGATATCACCCAGATGGTGACCGACAATATCGGCTTTGAACTGATCGCCGCGACCAGCAAGCATAATGTGTCTGGCGTCAGCGGGACGACCGGCGGCATTGGCAAGCTGGCCTCTACCTGGGTTCTGCCGCCAACGCTGACGGCGCAATATCACCTGGCCCCGAACAGCAAGGTCCGCCCCTATGTTGGTGCCGGTGTCAATTACACCCTGTTCTATTCCGAAAAGGCCAGCAGCGGCTTTGAAGCGGCGGCCGGGGACACCAAGGTCCATCTGAAGAGCAGCTTTGGCTGGGCCGCGCAGGCGGGCATCGACATTGATCTTAATGAGCGCATGTTCCTCAATCTTGATGTCAAATATATCGACATCAACACCAAGGCGCGGCTCGCGACGACGAATTTGTCGACGCAGAGCGTGAAGGTCAATCTTGACCCGATCGTGGTTGGCGTCGGCATCGGCTTTCGCCTCTAACCTGTTTTTTTAAGGCTCCTCCCCTGCGGGGTCGACATGCGTCGGCCCCGCCTTTTTATGTCTGCGCCGGCCGGTCACCGGGCCTTGGCCCAGCCACAGATCAGCAGCAATTATCGGAAAGAAGGCCGGATTTCTTGCGCCGGTCAGCGCCCGCATGGCAGGCCTTGCGGCAGCAATCATGATCATCCCGCTGGCCCGGCCCCTGATCCAGGGGCAGGTCAATGCGCTGTGTGCCGCCATTGCACATCGGGATCTTCAGCGCTTGGGCCTGCACGGCCGGGACGGGCAATGTCAGCGCGATCAGCCACAATGGGGCAAGCGGGCGCATGGGAATGATCATGCGTCGCCATCCGCCCTGTTGTCATCCTCAATCAGGATGCGCAGGGCCGCGCCATCCAGATCATCAAACTGGCCCGATTTCAGCGACCAGAAAAACGCGCCCAGACCCAAAAGGCCAAGGCCCAGTGCAATCGGGATGAGGACAAGAATGCCGGTCATTTGGCCGCCCCTTTCAAGCGCAGGGCATTGGCAACCACGATCAAGGAACTGCCCGACATGGCCAGGGCGGCAATCAACGGCGTCACCAGACCCGCAATGGCCAGCGGCACTGCAATGGCATTATAGCCAATGGCGATCACGAAATTCTGGCGCACAATCCGCTGTGTTGCCCGCGCCACCTGAATGGCGGTGACAACCGGGCTGAGGCTATCGCCCAGAAACACGGCGTCGGCCGCATTCTGGCCCGCATCGCTGGCTGAGGCTGGCGCCAAAGAGGCATGACCGGCGGCAAGCGCCGGGCCATCATTCAGGCCATCACCGACCATCAGCACCTTGGCGCCCTGCGCCGTCGCTCGCGCCAAAGCGGCCAGTTTATCTTCGGGATGCAGGCCGGTTTGCGCCATCAGGCCAAGGCGCCGTGCGACCGGGGCAACGGCGGCCGCCCGGTCGCCCGACAAAATCGCGCTGTCAATGCCAAGTGCGGCAAGCGCCCGAATTGTGGGGGCGGCATCTGGCCGCAGCGCATCTTCAAACGTCAACACCACGCGCGCTGCCGGCAATTTCAGCTCAACCATCAGCGCTGATCCGGACACCGGCTGATCCGGCCGGCCAAGCGACACCGGCTGGCCCTGCCACAGCCCCTGCACCCCAAAGCCCGGCATTTCCTGTATGTCATTGACGCGTGCCGCAACCACAGCACGCGCATCCAGTGCCGCCCGCAAGGACTGGCTGAGCGGATGGCGGCTGGCCCGCGCCAGTGCCAGCGCAACCCCGGCCTGATCTGCATCCAGCACATCGATATTGGTCGGATCTGGCCGCCCAAGGGTGAGCGTCCCTGTCTTGTCGAAAAAGGCGCGGTTGACTTCGGACAGCCGCTCCAGCGCGGACCCATCCTTCACAAGAATACCTTTGCGCATCAACGCCCCGGCCGACACGATCTGGGCCGCTGGCACCGCCAGCCCCAGTGCACAGGGGCAGGTGATGATCAACACCGCCACCGCGATCAACAGCGCCTCATGCCAGCCGGCGCCAGCGATCATCCAGCCCGCAAAGCTAAGCGCGGCGAGCAAATGGACCGCCGGCGCGTAAATCCGCGCGGCCCGGTCTGCGATGCGGACATAGCGGGATTTAGATTGGCCCGCCTCTTCCATCATCCGGGC
>JBJOJQ010000185.1:0-12926 GCA_046046525.1 Pseudomonadota bacterium | reverse complement strand
CCGGTCATGCATGATGACCAGCATGGCACCGCAATCATCGCAGCGGCGGGCCTTATCAACGCGCTGCATCTGACCGGCAAGGATATCAAGCAGGTCCGCGTGGTCGTGAACGGCGCGGGCGCGTCGGCCATTGCCTGCACAGAGTTGATCAAGGCCGTTGGCGTGCCGCATGACCATGTCATCATGTGCGATTCCAAAGGCGTGATCTATCAGGGTCGCACCGAAGGCATGAACCAGTGGAAGTCCGCCCATGCCGTCATCACAGATCGGCGCACATTGGCCGAAGCCATGGCGGGCGCGGATGTGTTTCTGGGCCTGTCCGTCAAGGGTGCAGTGACACCCGACATGGTGACCGCCATGGCCGATCATCCGATCATCTTTGCCATGGCGAACCCGGATCCGGAAATCACGCCGCCGGCTGCCAAAGCGGTGCGCCCCGATGCCATCGTTGCCACGGGCCGTTCGGATTATCCGAACCAGGTCAACAATGTGCTGGGCTTTCCCTTTATCTTTCGCGGCGCGCTCGATGTGCGGGCGACCGCGATCAATGAAGAGATGAAGATTGCTGCGGCCCGCGCGCTGGCAGAATTGGCGCGCCAGCAGGTGCCCGAAGAGGTCGCCGCCGCCTATGGCGGGGCCACGCCCAGCTTTGGGCCCGACTATATCATCCCGGCCCCATTTGACCCGCGCCTGATGGAAGTGGTGCCCGCCGCCGTCGCGCAAGCGGCAATGGAATCGGGCGTTGCGACGCGCCCGATCCTCGACATGCAGGATTATCGCAACGCGCTGCGTGCCCGGATGAACCCGACAACATCGGTGCTCACCATGGCCTATGAAAATGCCCGCGCCCATCCCAAGCGCGTGGTGTTTGCCGAGGCGGAAGAAGAAGTTGTGTTGCGGGCCGCGATCGCCTTTCGCGATGGCGGCTGCGGCACGCCCATCCTGGTCGGCCGCGACAGCGTGCGCGACAAGCTGGTCGCGCTGGGCGTGGAAAATCCGGACAGCTTTGAAATTTATAACAGCCGCAATTCGCCGCTGGTCCCCAAGATGGTCGATCTTCTGTATGAACGGTTGCAGCGGCGCGGCTATTTGCGGCGCGATTGCGAGCGTTTGGTCAATCAGGACCGCAACGTCTTTTCGTCCTTGCTGCTGAAAATGGGCGAAGCCGATGCCGTAATTACGGGCGTGACGCGCAGCTTTGGCCAGACATTGCGCGAAGTGCGGCGCGTTCTGGATCCGGCCGAAGGGATGACCCCCTTTGGCATGCACATTCTGGTCGGCCAGCATCATACGGTGTTCATGGCCGATACGACCGTCAATGAACGGCCCAATGCCGTTGAACTGGCGGATATTGCAGAGGCGAGCGCAGCCGTTGCCCGGCGCATGGGCCATGAACCGCGCGTCGCCTTTTTGTCCTATTCCACCTTTGGCAATCCGCGCGGCGACTGGCTGGAGCCGATTCGCCAGGCGGTGACGATTCTCGATGAGCGTGGCGTCAGCTTTGAATATGAAGGGGAAATGTCCCCTGACGTGGCCCTGAACCCACGTTTGGCGGCAGCCTATCCGTTCAGCCGCCTGTCTGGCCCGGCCAATATTCTGGTCATGCCCGGCCTGCAATCGGCCAATTTGTCAGCCAAGCTGCTGCGCGAATTGGGCGGCGATTCGATGATCGGACCATTTCTGGTCGGCATGGAAAAGCCGGTTCAGGTCGCGCCGATGGTGTCCACCGCGTCTGATCTGGTGACACTGGCTGTGCTCGCCGCAAGCGGAATCGCCCGTTAAGGTCGATCCGCGCGCGGCAAGCCGCGTCACATGCGGCGCGTCGCCGGGATTAATTGGGGTTGTCGGCCGTGCCGCCCGATGCGCCGACGGCACCAACCTGACCAATATTGCCGAACAATTCTTCCAGGAAGCTGCGGTCACGGCCCAGCGTCTTCGTTTTGCTGCCGGTGGGGTTGATCTTGGCAATATCTTCGGTCCCACGGCGATCCACGGCAATCACATTGTCTGCCGCATCAAATTGCACGCGCAGCACCATTTGTTCCGAGGCGCGCGGCGTGTTGAACGCATATTGGCGCGTATTGCGCGCGAAATAATAATAATCCTTGGTGCCGAATTGGCTGACCCATGTCGGGCGACCCAGCGTCCGTTCCACCGATTCGCGATTGTCGACGCCCGGCTGAATCGCCGCCACCAGCGTATCATCCGCGATATAGCCCTGATGGCCGGTGATGCGCGTGCACGCCGAAGATGACAGCGCAACAGCGGCAAGCGCGACTGCGATGGTGAATTTGCGGTTCATGCACGACGACCTTTCCTTGACGCGACCTTGCCCCTTGCTGAACAGGCCCAGACCCCCAATATGCCGGGAGCCCGTGAACAACAAGCCAGTTGGGATAAATGGATGGCGTTGAAGCTGATCAAGAAACTTTTTGCGCGCGATGATGGCCGCGATGCCCTGTCGGCATTTTATGCCGCCCTGGTGGCCGAAGCCCGCAACCCGGCCTGGTACCGCGACGGGCAGGTGGCCGATACGATGGATGGCCGCTTTGAAATGGTGGCCGCGCTGACCGCGCTGGCCATTGCCCGGCTGGATGCCGAGGGCGAGGCTGGGCGTGTCCCGGCCGTGATGCTGACCGAGATTTTTGTCGACGATATGGACGGACAGCTGCGTCAGGAAGGCATTGGCGACATTGTTGTTGGCAAACATATCGGCCGCATGATGGCGGCGCTGGGGGGCCGGATAGAGGCCTATCGCACGGGACTTACGGGTGGGGACCTTGATGGCGCCCTGATCCGCAATCTGTATCGCACCGAACCGCCGGCCGATGCGGCGCTGCGCTTTACCGCGGATCGGCTGCGCACTGTTTGGGCGGGGCTTTGCCGCCAGCCGCTGGATGCCCTGATGGCCGGGACGATCGCATGACGCCAGAATTTTCGCGGCCCTACCGCCTGGATGCCTTGGGCGGGCTGAAACAGATCACGCTCACCGCAGATGCCGATGAATGCGCCGCCCTTGCCCGGCGCTTTGGCCTGGCCTCGATTGCGGCCCTTGAGGCGACGGCACACATCACCCCGGGGACGGCGGGCATTGAGGTGACGGGCCATATCCGGGCGACAGCCGTGCAAAGCTGCGTGGTGACGGGTGATCCGGTGCCGTTTGCCATGGATCAGGATTTTGCCGTTCGCTTTGTGGGCCCTGAGGCCATGCCCGATGCCGAGGAGGTTGAGTTATCGGCCGAGGATTGCGACATCATGGACCATGACGGGCAGGCCATCGATATCGGAGAGGCCGTGGCGCAAAGCTTTGGCCTGGCGCTTGATCCCTATCCCCGCAGCCCCGATGCCGAGGCGCGGTTGCGCGAAGCCGGTGTTTTGTCAGAAGAACAAGCCGGCCCTTTTAGCGCACTGGCCGCGCTGAAGGACAAGCTGCAAGGTCGATAACAGCGGATCAGCGCGTCAACAAAAAGACCGCATGTTGGGCGCGCAAATTGGCCGCGCCGGCGCTGATCAGCTTTTCCCCGCGCAAAAACCATTGCCCCTCAATGCGGATGCCCCGTTCCGCGATGTAGCGGCGAAAATCATCGATGGTGACATGGTGAATATTGGGCGTGTCGTACCAGCGCGCCGGCAATTGCTTGGTCACGGGCATGGTGCCGCCAAACATCAGCGCCAAACGAATGCGCCATTGGGCAAAATTCGGGAAGGAGACAAAGGCCATCCGGCCGATGCGCAACAATTCCTCCATCACCAAATCGGGGCGCATCGTCGTTTGCAGCGTTTGCGACAGGATCGCATAATCAAAGGCGGCTTCGGGATAATCGGCCAGATCGGTATCGGCATTGCCCTGAATAACCGACAGACCCTGCGCGACACAGGCGGTCACATTATCGCGATCCAGCTCCATGCCGCGGGCATCGACCTGCTTGTCCCGGCGCAACACCGATAACAACGCCCCATCGCCGCAGCCAACATCAAGCACACGGCTGCCAGGTGCGATTTCACGCGCGATAATGGCGAGATCGGGACGCAGCAGCATCACACACCCCCTGCCGACAAAAAGCCATGCACCACCCGGTCCAGATCGGGCACGTCCAGCAAGAAACTGTCATGGCCAAAGGGCGCCGATAATTCCATGAAACTCACAGGCGCGCCCCCGGCATTGAGCGCGTGGACAATGCTGCGCGATTCCGATGTGGGGTAAAGCCAGTCCGTATCAAAGCTGACGAGGCAAAACCGCGTCGCAGACCCCCGAAACGCATTGGCAAGATGCCCGCCATGATCCTCAGCCAGATCAAAATAATCCATCGCCCGCGTGATGTAGAGATAGCTGTTCGCATCAAAACGGCCGGTAAAGGCCAGCCCCTGATGCCGCAAATAGCTTTCCACCTGAAAATCGGCATCAAAACCAAAGGTCTTGGCAGCGCGATCCTGCAAACGGCGGCCGAATTTTTCCGTCAGGCCCAGTTCGGACAAATAGGTGATGTGCGCGGCCATCCGGGCGACCGCCAGGCCGGCATCCGGCGCCTTGCCATCATGATAATAATCCCCGCCCCGCCAATTGGGATCAGCCATAATGGCCTGCCGTCCCACTTCGTGAAAGGCGATGTTCTGCGCCGAATGCCGCGCCGTTGAGGCAATGATCAAGGCAGCGGCAACGCGCGTGGGGTAGGTGGCGGCCCAGGTCAGCGCCTGCATGCCCCCCATCGATCCGCCAACAACGGCATAGAGCCGCGCAATGCCCAGATGATCGAGCAACAGCGCCTGCGCGCGCACCATGTCGCGGATGGTGATGACGGGAAAGCGCATCGCATAAGGCTGGCCATCCGATGCCAGCGATTCGGGGCCCGAGGATCCCATGCAGCTGCCAATCACATTCGGGCAGACCACGAAATAACGATCCGTATCGATGGGCTTGCCCGGCCCAACCATGCGCGTCCACCAGCCGGGCTTGCCCGTAATCGGGTGGGTGGAGGCCACAAATTGATCCCCGGTCAGCGCGTGGCACAGCAAGATCGCATTGGAGCCATCGGCATTGAGCGTGCCATAGGTTTCATAGGCGATTTCAACGGGCGCCAGCACGCCGCCCCCATCGAGCGTCAAAGGCCCGGGCAGAGCAATTTTGCGATCAAGGCCAAAGCGCGCATCAGACATGCCTCCGGGCTAGGGGCCGCAGGGCGGGATTGTCAACCGGGCGAAGGGGATGCCCCGGTTTGACCGGCCTTTCCTGCCCGTCTAAGGCGCGAGGCATGACTGCACCGCAACCCAAGCCCTGGATCATGGATATTGCCCCTTATGTGCCGGGCAAGTCGAAAACCGATGACGGCCGTCAGGTCGCCAAGCTGTCGTCCAATGAAAATCCGCTGGGCACAAGCGAAGCGGCGCGGGCCGCCTTTTTGCGTCATGCCGGTGATCTGGAACGCTATCCCGATGCCAGCGCCGCGGCGCTGCGCGAAGCCTTGGCCGCCGCCCATGGGCTGGATGCGGCACGGATCATCTATGGCACCGGCTCTGATGAGGTGTTGCACCTGGCCGCGGGCGCCTTTGCCGGGCCGGGCGATGAGATTATTTTCGTCCGCTATGGCTTTGCGGTCTATGAAATCGCCGCGCGCCGGGTTGGCGCCACCCCCGTGATCGCCCCGGACACCGATTATGCGACGGATGTCGACGCCATTCTGGCCTGCGTGACAGAGCGGACCCGCGTTATCTTTGTCGCCAACCCGAACAACCCCACGGGCACCTATACACCGCGCGCCGACATTGCCCGGTTGCACGCAGCCTTGCCGGGACATGTGCTGTTGGTGCTGGACCATGCCTATGCCGAATATCTGGCACCCGAAGATGATGATGGCGGCATGGATTTGGCCAAGACGGCGCCCAATGTGCTGGTGACGCGGACCTTTTCCAAAATCTATGGGCTGGCCGCAGAGCGCGTCGGCTGGGGCTATGCCTCGGCTGCCATTATCGATGCGATGCACCGGATCCGCGCGCCCTTTGGCTTTTCAATCGCGGCCCAGGATGCGGCGATTGCGGCCGTTGCCGACACAGGCTTTGTGGCGCACAGCCGCAGCCATAATCAGCGCTGGCTGGCCTGGTTTGCCGATGAAATTGCCAAGCTTGGCAATGCCGGGCTGCGCGCCGTGCCAAGCAAGGCAAATTTCCAGCTGGTCCTGTTTGATGGCGCCGTGACCGCAGAAACGGCATATAAAGCCCTGATGGATCACGGCTATATCGTGCGCTGGTTGCCCGGTCAGGGGCTGGGCAACGGCCTGCGCATCACCATCGGGACCGAGGCAGAAACCCGGGGCGTGATTGCGGCGCTCCGCCAGATTGTGGGTGCCGATAACGGATGACGAGCCCTGCTGCCTTTCGCCAGGTCGCCATTTTGGGGCTGGGCCTGATCGGATCGTCGATTGCCCGCGCCGTGCGCGATCGGATGCCCGACATCCGGGTGACGGGTTTTGATAGCGATGCGGCAACGCGTGCGACGGCCCGTCGTCTGGCGATTGCCCATGACATTCCCGACCAGATGGCGGCGGCCGTCGCGGATGCCGATCTGATCATCTTGTGCGTGCCCGTGGGCGCCATGGGCCCAGTGGCGCAGGATCTGGCCGGCCATATCCGCGCCGATGCCGTGATTTCTGACGTTGGGTCCTCCAAGGCCAGTGTGCTTACCGCGCTGCAAGCGGCCTTGCCGCATCATCACGTCATCCCCGCCCATCCCGTGGCCGGCACCGAACGCAGCGGGCCAGAGGCGGGCTTTGCCGCGTTATTCCACAATCGCTGGTGCATCATCACCCCGCCAGAGGGCGCCGATGAGGCCAAGGTGATGCAGCTATCGGCCTTTTGGGAAGCCATGGGCGCGAATGTGGAGCGGATGGACGCCCAGCATCACGACCTTGTCCTTGCGGTGACCAGCCATTTGCCGCACCTGATTGCCTATACGATCGTCGGCACCGCGTCTGATCTGGAATCGGTCACGCGATCTGAAGTGATCAAATATTCCGCCGGCGGCTTTCGGGACTTTACCCGCATCGCTGCCTCAGACCCGACGATGTGGCGCGATGTTTTCCTGTCCAATAAGGACGCGGTTCTGGAAATGCTGCAGCGGTTTTCAGAGGATTTGACCGCGTTGCAACGCGCCATCCGCTGGGGCGATGGGGATGCCCTTTTTGATCTGTTCAGCCGCACCCGTGCGATACGGCGCAGCATCATTGAAGAAGGTCAGGATGATGCCCGGCCTGATTTTGGCCGGTCAGATCACTAAGCCACGCCGCCGTTAATCGTTGAGGGCGTTGATCGCGGCGTGGACCCGTGCCTCCAGCTCTTCACGGGCAAGGCCGGCGGGGATTTCGTCGCCCACCTTCATCGTGACGACGCCGGGATGTTTGACAAAGCCGCGGGGCCAGACCTTGCCGCTGTCCAGCGCAACCGGGATGACCGGCAGGCCAAGGATCTTGTACAGCCCGGCCATGCCGGCCCGCAGCGGTGGCTTTTCGCCATGCGGCACCCGCGTGCCTTCCGGGAAAAGAACAATCGGCCGGCCCGACGCCTTGGCCCTTTTGGCCTCGGCAATCATGCGCCGCATCGCGGCGGCACCGGCATCCCGATCCACCCCGATCGAGCCATGGGCGCGCGCGGCATGGCCCCAGCCGAAAATATCCAGAAGTTCCTGTTTCATCACAACGACCGGGCGGCGAAACAGGGCCAAAGTCTCAACCGTTTCGTACATGGATTCATGCTTGAAAATATACAGCGCCTGGCGGTCATCCAGCGTGCCGATCACCCGTGTGCGGATGCCCAAAATCGTGCGCGCGCACGCACGATGCCACAAGGCCCAGTTGCGTGCGCCGCGGATGGTTGCCCGTTCCCCAAAGGCGACCATGATCCAGGCCAGCCCGACGATGACGATGCTGCCCGTATAGAAAATCAGGGCGAATAAAATTGAGCGCAGAAAAGACATCACATCCGTGCCCCTAGCTCAAGCGCGATCGTTCGCGCCACCAGCTTATTATATTCCTTGAACAACTGGGTTAGGCTGACCTGGCTGGGCACGGCATCGCCGACGATCCGGATATCATCGGACAGGCTGTGTTCCAGTTCCAGCTGCGCCCGGCGCAAATGCCAGTCGCTGGTCACCAGACGGACCGAGCGATAGCGGTGCCCGGTCAACCAACGGGCCGTTTCCCGCGCGTTCGAAATCGTATCAACCGACGCCTTGTCGAGATCAATGCAGCAGCGCGACAGGCGGCGGGGCACGCCCAGCGCTGCTTCCAGCTCAGGCCGCCGGACGCTGGGATCCACGCCGGACACAAGCATACGATCGGCCCGGTTGGCCTGCATCAGCGTCAATCCTCGCTGAAACCGGCCCGGCGCGCCGGTCAACACAACAATGGCATCGGTGCGCAGATCATCCGGGGCCGGCCGCGGCAAGAAAACGGCAAAGGCAACAAGCCCCAAGAACCAGATCACAAAGGCAAAAGCGATCAGACGGTGGATCATAGCCACCGCCGCAAAGTCAAAAGGATGGTCAGCCGCGCGGTCAGAACCGCGACAAGCGCGGTCACCAGCGGCAGGGCCAGAAGGGTGAGCCAGCCCGTGGCGCCCAAGGTCGCCGTGCCCAAAAGCTCTGACCCCAGAGCGGCCACACGCTGCCCGATCAGCGCCAGCGCCATCAGCGCCGCGACCAGGCCGATCGTTGCGCCAAACAAGGCATCCAGGCCAATTCGCCGCTGAAACAGGCGCGCGATCTGGGCGTCGGTCGCGCCCAGAAGATGCATGACCTCTATCGTGGTGCGATGCGTATTGAGCGCGCTGCGCGCGGCCAGCCCGACAATCGCTGTCGCCGCCCCTGCCATCATCAGCACGAGCACCCCGGCAAGCCATGTCAGTGCCTGCATCAGCCCCACCAGGGGGCCAAGCCATTGGCCATGCGGCTGCACCCGCGCCGCGGGGGCCAGATCGTCCACAAGATGCGTCAGCGCAGGCATGGCCCCCTGTAGCTTGGGATTGAGTGTCACATCAATGAGCAGCGGTACGGGCAGGTCCCGGTCCAGCCCATCCGCACCAAACCAGGGGGCAAGGAGGGCTGCCACCTCTGCCTCGGGGACACGGCGAAAGGCGGCAACGCCCGCCAGCCGGGCCAGCCCGGCCTCCAGCGCTGCGGCCTCTTGCGCCCGGCGCACGGGGTTTGCCTCCATCACCTGCACCGTCACCCGCCCGGCTAGATCCGCCTGAAGGCTGACCGCTGATCGCGACAGCGCCAGCCCCGTCGCCGCCGCCAATGCCGTCAGGAAGATCATGATCGCAATCACCCAGGGCATGGGGCCTGCCATCCGTCCTTCGGGCAACAGGCGGGCCTGTGCAGCAGACAGGCCGGGCAGGCGCAGAGACGGGATCATCACGCCCGCCCCGCAGCCACAGGCGGGTGGCGCAACAGCCCGGTTGGGTCCGGCAATCGGCCATTGGCGAGACGCATGATCTGGGCATGGGGGATGCCCGCCAAAAGCTGCAGATCATGCGTGGCGACGATGACCGTTGTTCCCAATTGGTTCAACGCATCGAAAAGGCGCAGCAGGCGCGCCGCCATGTCCGGATCGACATTGCCCGTTGGTTCATCGGCCACCAGAAGATCAGGCCGGGAAATGACCGCCCGTGCAATCGCCACGCGCTGCTGTTCGCCGCCCGACAATGTGGCCGGCAAGGCATCGGCCCTGTCACCCAGGCCAACCCAGTGCAAAATTTCATCGACCGGCTGGGCAATATCCGCGTCGGCCATGCCGCCAACGCGCAGGGGCAACGCGATATTGTCCGAAATGGACAAATGCGGGACCAGCCGAAAATCCTGAAAGACCACCCCGATGCGCCGCCGATAGGCCGGCAGCCGATCCCGCGCCATGGTGACCATATCGTCCCCGAACAGGCGGATGACGCCCCGGCTTGGCCGCTGGGCCAGGTATAAGAGCTTGAGGAGAGAAGTCTTTCCCGCGCCAGATGGTCCGGTCAGAAAATAAAAGCCGCCTTTTGCCAGGGCAAAGCTGATGTCGGACAGCGTTTCCGGGCTGTGGCCATAACGCAGGCCAACATGTTCAAACTGGATAATATGCCCCATGTGCCCGGCCCGCCCCGCTACCCGACCAACCCTGCCTTTCTAGAGCAGCCCGGGCTGACGATCCAGCGTTGTTTGCTCTGACACACTCTTGCAAGCAGAGGGCAAAGGGTGCTTAGAGGCGTTTGACCATCTTTCTACCAAGGGCTCCCAAGCACGATGATCCTGTCCTGTCCCGCCTGTCATACGCGCTATCTTGTCCCGGATACCGCGATTTCAGGGCCTGGCCGGCAGGTGCGCTGCGCCTCGTGCCGGCACAGCTGGTTCCAGCCGGGACCAGAGGCCCCGCCGCCCCCGCCGGCAGAGCTACCGCTTGTGCCGCCCGCACCACCGACATCGGCTGAACCGCCCATGGCACAGGCCTGGGCCGCGCCGCCCTTGACCGAGGCGCCCGTGCCGCCGGGCCCTATGGTTGAGTCCTATGTTGAGGCGCGCGACCCCGTGTTGCAGCGTCTGTGGCGCAACCCGACCACGCGGCTGACGCTGGCCGCCGCCCTTGTGGCGGCCGCATTGATCGGTGCAATCGGCGCGATCCAGTATTTCGGCATCCCAGACGAACTCAACGTCCTGAGCAGCCAGAATAAGGCCTCAAAAATCCCCCTGCTGCTGGAGGTGCCCCGCCGTCCGGAACGACGCATTCTGGAAAGCGGGAATGAACTCTTTGCCGTGTCGGGCAAGATCGTGAACCCGACGCGGGACGAACAGGCCGTGCCCGACATCCGCGCCGAACTGCGCGATGCCCGTGGAAAGATTGTCTATGGCTGGACGATCACGCCGCCCAAGCGCCGGATTGAGGCCAAGGGGACGCTGGAATTCAATTCTGCCGAGGTCAATGTGCCGCGCGGCGCCAAGGAATTGAACCTCAGCTTCTAAACGGCAGGGCGTCGGCGCATCACCCATAAAAACCGTCCGCCATTGAGCAGCGCCGCTGTCACCATGCCTGCACCCGAGGCCCAGACCAGAGCAAAGGCCCCGGCACCCGATTGAACCAGCCACCAGCCCAGTCCCCCGGTCACCAGGAAAAAGGCCAGAATGCCGTTGAACCCGGCAGCCACCTGATCACCCAGTGAGCGCAGGGCGAACATGAAAACAACCTGCAGCCCATCGAACAGGATGAAGGGCGCCCAATAAGCGAGCATGGCCGCCGCCAGCACATGCACCGCAGCCTCTGCCGGAAAGGCGCGCGACACAGCTGCCCCGCCACCGATCAGCGCCAGCATCAGACATGTCATGACGCCAAGCGTCAGCGCAACCGCAACCAGCGTGCGCCGCCGCGCCGCATAGGGTCGGCCTTCGCCCACCGCATTGCCAACGCGCACACCCGCCGCCGATCCAAAGCCCAGGGCAAAGCCAAATGTCACATTGTGCATCGCAAACACGATCTGAAAGGCATGGCTTGTGACATCGCCAATTTGCGTTGAGAGTGCGATCAGCCAGGAGAAGCCCGCAAGCTCCAGCCCAGAGGCCAGGGCCGGCACCGCGCCAAAGCGCGCAAGCGCCATCGCGCCCGGCCACGCCCTGGCAAAGGCGGCCATCGACATATCCCGCACACCCCGCGCCGCATGATCGGGCACCAGCCAAACCGTGGCGACCATCCCGGCCGCCCCCAGCCAAAGCGAAACGGCCGTCGCCAGCCCCGCCCCCACAGCGCCCATGGCCGGAAAACCAAATTGCCCCGTCGCCCAGATCCAGGCGAGCAGGCCGTTGATCGGCAGCATCGCCAGATTGACGACCATCACCCGCCGGGGGTGGCTGATCCCTTCCAGGAAATTGCTGGCGGCAATCAAAATCAGCTGCGCCGGAAAGGCCAGCGCCATAACGCGGACGACCATTGTCGAAATCGGCAAAACGGCGTCAGAAACGCCCATCAGCCGCAGCAATGGTGCGGCCCCAAAAAACAGCACAGCCGCGCCAACAAGGCCAACCATCGCGCCCAATACCAGGCCCTGCCGATAGACATCGCCCGTTGCGGCCTTATCTGCCGCACCATCGGCCCGCGCGGCATGGACCAGAACGCCCGAAAGCCAGCCAATGGCGGTCATCAGGGTGATAAAGGTGACCGCGCGGCTGCCGCCAAAGCCCGACACTTCATGCGTGCCCGTCATCCCGACAACGACAACATCGGTCAGCTGCAACAATGTCCAGTTAAAGCTGGTGAAGATGACGGGCCAGGCCAGACGCAAAATGCGACGGGCTTCTTGGCCCATCAGATCGGGTCCGGGCGGGGGCTTCACGCTGTCCATTGCCCTTGCATAGCCGCTTGCCGGGCAGAGTAAACGGCGCTGCACGACCCCTCTGGACAGAAGCGGCGAAAGCCATTGCCCAACCCCCAAGGCTCTGCTAGAGGCGCGCCCTATCACTTGCCCGGGCGCTTTCACGTCCCGGCAAATCGATAAAATTGTGCGGTCGTGGCGGAACTGGTAGACGCGCAACGTTGAGGTCGTTGTGGGCGAAAGCCCGTGGAAGTTCGAGTCTTCTCGACCGCACCATTTAGTCCGGGGTCCTCTCCCGGACACTCAAAAAACCGCTGGAAGCGAGGCTGAAAAGCCAAGTTTCCGGCGGGTTTTTTGGCTCTTGGCCTTGGGCGAGAGGGGACGCGGAGATCACCGCTATAATGCCTATGGGGCGCTATTAATCTACCCGTCTCCAGCCGTGGTCTGCAGACACGCGGAGACCCATGCTTTCAAAGATATAATTTTGGCACTCAGACTAGGAGTACGCCAGGGCCTCTATAATCTGCGCCGGGGGTACACACGACCGCTCCACTAGTTTGGCCAACTGTTTGTGACAACGCCCGTTTGCCTTAGCAATCGCCACT
>JBJOJQ010000067.1:0-5768 GCA_046046525.1 Pseudomonadota bacterium | reverse complement strand
CGCCACCTGCCACAGCGACATGATTGTCCTTAATCATGGCGGCATCCCACAGGCCCATGCGGTGATTGGTCGCGCCGCCCATGCGGGTTGCGTATTTTTCCAAGACACGCAGGCCCGGTATCGTTTTGCGCGTATCCAGCAGAGTGCAGCCGGTGCCGGCAATGGCATCGACATAAGCGCGCGTCAGCGTGGCGATGCCGGACAGATGCTGCACCACGTTCAGGGCGGACCGTTCGGCCGTCAACAAGGCCCGTGCCTTGCCTGAAACGGCCATCAAATGCGTGCCCGGCGCAACATGCGCGCCTTCGTCCACCAAAATCTCAACCGCCATATCCGGATCCAGATAGCGGAAAAACGCCGCTGCAATCGGCAACCCGGCCACGACAATGGCATCGCGGCTGTCCATCACACCGGCAAAGCGCAGATCCGCCGGGATAACGCTGTCCGACGTCACGTCACGGCCGGTCGGCCCCAGATCCTCCGCCAGCGTTGCCCGGACAAAGGCATCAAGATCAAAATGGTCAAGCGCAAAGGACATGAAAGGGACTTTCGCAGAGGTGAAAGTGGAGGAAGTTGAGGGCCGCAACGCCCGAAAATCCGCCCTGTGACGGAAAATCGCCATTGCTGAAATCACACGCTGTCGCCCGGTCGATCATCATGCCTGCCAGCTAGGCGCATCAGGGGTGGGTAGGAAAGGCTTTTGTGGCGCCCCTGTCGCCAGGACGCTGGCGGGCCGGATCACGCCGCACGTGGCAAGCCTTTTGCCGCTTCCCACCCGCGACAGGCCAGCAAAATGGCCTTGGGCACGGGCCGATCCCCATTGGAGTAATAGGCGACCGTCCGCCGCGCCAGGCCAAGGGCATCCGCCGCTTTGGACAAAGACAGGCCATGGCGGAGCCGCCATTCGAGGAATTGACGGGCATCGTCATGGCCATTGGCGGACAAGGTTTCGAGCCAGAGCCGGTCCGCCCCCAGTTCAAAACCATTGGGCCAGACAAGGCTGTGCCCCCAATCCCCCAATGATACAGCACCGATTTCAATCTTGGCAGGAACAAGGGCATCAAGGCTCAACATCGCCTCCGTCCCGTCCGACCAACGGATCCAGAACCTGCCAGCCTCACGTGCGTCGATGGCGGTGATGGTCCGCATTTTATCCATGCTCATCCATTCAACTCCTGCCAGATGGTGGCCAAGGCCGCCCTATTGGCCTCTGCCCAAGCCCGCGCCTGCCGCAAAACGCCGGCGGGTGCGTGGCCGATAACAACCTCTCCGGTCGCAATCGAAACCGTGCAGCGAAAGCCCGGCCCTTCGATATGGTAATGCGGCACGCCATGGTCCCGCCCATAGACGGCAATTTTCCAGTTCGGGCCTCGGGTAAGCGTGACCATGGATGCGCATGATAGTGCATTTCATGCACCACAACAAGATGCAGGCAGCGCTTTGCGGACCAGCCCCTCATTCCTGTGACACGCCGCCTCATTGTGCGGCGGCATCCCACCTGATGGACGTCACCGCGCGCCGAGATCCCCCTGCCCCACGGTGCTGCTGGCCATGTCAAGCATGCGATCCAGGCTTTGCTTGGCCTTCAGGCGCAGGCTTTCCTCAATATGGACCTGCGGCGTCAGATCCCGCAGCGCGACATACAGCTTTTCCAGCGTGTTGAGCGCCATATAGGGGCAGATATTGCAGTTGCAGTTCCCATCCGCCCCGGGCGCGCCGATAAAGGTCTTGTGCGGCATCGCCAGTTCCATCTGGTGGATGATGTGCGGCTCTGTCGCGACAATCAGCGTGTCGCCCGGCATATGCTTGGCATAGTCCAGAATGCCGCTGGTCGACCCGACATAATCGGCATGATCCACAATATGCGCCGGGCATTCGGGGTGCGCCGCGACCGGGGCACCGGGATGCTGGGCCTTCAGCTTGATCAGCTCTGTCTCGGAAAAGGCTTCATGGACAATACACACGCCGGGCCAGAGCAGCATATCGCGCCCCAGCTTGCGCTTCAGATAGCCGCCAAGATGTTTATCGGGGCCAAAGATGATTTTTTGTTCGGGCGGAATCTGCGACAAAATCTTTTCAGCAGAAGAGCTTGTAACGATAATATCAGACAGCGCCTTAACTTCGGTCGAACAGTTGATATAGGTCAGCGCAATATGATCAGGATGCTGGGCGCGAAAGGCCGCGAACTGATCTGGCGGGCAGCTGTCTTCCAGGCTGCACCCGGCATCCATATCGGGCAGGATCACGGTTTTTTCCGGCGACAAGATTTTGGCGGTTTCCGCCATGAAGCGCACGCCACAAAAGGCAATGACATCCGCATCGGTTTGCTGGGCCTTGCGGCTTAATTCCAGACTGTCGCCGACATAATCCGCCAGATCCTGAATTTCCGGCCGCTGATAATAATGGGCAAGGATAATCGCGTTGCGGTCCTTGCGTAGGCGTTCAATCTCTGCGCGGATGTCCACGCCCGAAAAATTGCCCTGAAGTGCCGTCATTCCACAGTCCCTTTTTGCAAATCGGCCGCGTCCCGCCGATGCCAATCCTCACCCGCGCCAGATACCATGCCCCTGTCCTGCAGGTCGATGAGATGCGCCAGCACCGATCGCCCGGCGGCAGGGTAAAGCCGTTTATCGACGCCCTTATACATGTGCGCCACCATATCCGGGATATGGCCGACGCCTGCCTCCAAAAGGCGCAAAATCTGCCCTTCGCGCTGCTTGCGATGGCCCATCATGCCGCGCACCAGCCGCTGGGGATTGTCAATCGGGGCACCATGTGCGGCATAATAAACCACGTCATCCCGGCTCATCAGCTTGGCCAGGCTGCGCATATAGGCGGCCATATCGCCATCTGGCGGTGACACAACGCTGGTTGACCAGCCCATGACATGATCGCCGGTGAACAGCGCCTTTTCTTCCGCCAGCGCAAAGCACAAATGATTTGATGTATGACCGGGCGTGGCAATGGCGGTTAAGGTCCAGCCCGGCCCGGACAGGCTGTCCCCATCGTCCAGCACGCGGTTGGGGACATAGGTGGCATCAAAACTGGCATCGGCCCGTGGCCCATGATCTTCCAGCACCAGCGGTGCGCAGCCAATAATCGGTGCGCCGGTCGCTGCCGCCAAGGGCGCCGCTGCGGGCGAATGGTCCCGATGTGTGTGCGTGCACATGATGGCGGTCACCCGCTCTTGCGCCAAAATGCGGATCAGCGCGTCAACATGGCCCGGATCATCGCCCAGCGGGCCGGGATCAATCACCGCCACATCGCCATGCCCGACAATATAGGTCTGCGTGCCGGTATAGCTGAACGGCGATGGGTTATGCGCCAGCACCCGACGGATCAGCGGGCTGACCTGCTCGGCAATGGCATAAGGCTCTTGAGAGAGGTCTGGCGCGTTCATTGCTTTCCCATGTGGCCGACACAGTGCGATGTTTCAATCGGCAAGGGGGCGCCCGGAAGGCGCGTGGTGGGATTATGTCCGTGCGCCTCCCGGGCATCTGCCGGCACCTCGGGGGTGGTGCCGGATCGGGAGCTGCGCTGCCAACGGGGTAAATAAGGCAGCAGCTTCACAGACAGGGCTAATCAAACCGCGCTGAACCAAAGGTGAATAATCGGCTCAATTTGCAGCGGCGACGCCCATATCCACCATCAATTCCCCAAGCTCACCCGCTTCGTACATTTCCATCATGATGTCAGACCCGCCGACAAATTCACCCTTCACGTACAGCTGCGGAATGGTTGGCCAATCCGAAAATTCCTTAATGCCGGTGCGGACTTCAGGATCTTGCAGCACATCGACGCTGGCATATTCCACGCCCAGGCGTTCCAGAATGGCCACCGCCCGGCTGGAAAAGCCGCATTGCGGGAACAATGGCGTCCCTTTCATGAACAGCACAACATCATTGCCGTTCACGATCTCGCTGATCCGGCTTTGGGTATCGGTCATTTCAAAACTCCTCAATCGGGGACGGCGGTGGTGAGTTGCAGGGCATGAAGTTCGCCGCCCATGCGCCCGCCAAGGGCCGCATAAACGGCCTGATGCTGGCGCACCCGCGGCAAACCGCGAAAGGCCGTGCTCACCACGCGCGCGGCATAATGATCGCCATCGCCGGCAAGGTCCGTAATCTCGATCACCGCATCAGGAAATGCAGCGCGGATCATCGCTTCTATATCGGCAGCGGCCATTGCCATGGGTTACTTGGCCTCCAGCAGCTGACGGCGCGCCTCAACGGCCTGATCCGACAGCGCCTTGCGGACCTCTTCATCGCTGGTTTCAACACCCGCGGCGATCAGATCGCCCAACAGCTTGCGGATCACGTCCTCATCGCCAGCCTCTTCAAAATCAGCCTGCACGACCGATTTCGCATAAGCATCGGTTTCAGCCGCAGTCAGGCCCATTTTTTCCGCCGCCCATTGGCCAACCAGCTTGTTGCGCCGCGCCGTGATGCGGAACGCCATGTCCTGATCATGCGCAAATTTGTTTTCAAAAGCGGTTTCCCGATCGTCAAAAGTCGTCATGAGGCATCCCTTGTGCTTGATACGGCTCAACAGAAATAAGGTGCCGCCGCGCCCGCTTCAACGGGGCGGCGGCGATGAAGATTAGTCAACCGTGACAACAAGTTTCCCGATGGCTTCGCGGCGCGCCATTTTGGCAATCGCATCGCCGCCCTTGGCCAGCGGAAAGGTTTCGGTGACCCGCGGGCTGATCTTGCCATCTTTCCAAAGGCGGAACAGCTCTGCGATATGCGCGCGATTGGCCTCTGGATCGCGCATCGTAAACGCGCCCCAAAAGACGCCGCAGACATCGCAGCTTTTCAGCAAGGTCAGGTTGAGCGGCAGGCGCGGAATCCCGGCGGGGAAGCCAACCACAAGATATCGGCCTTCCCAGGCGATGCAGCGAATGGCGGGATCGGCATAATCGCCGCCAACCGCGTCATAAATGACATCCGCCCCATTGGGCCCGACCGCCGCCTTGAACGCATCGGCCAGTGCCTTGGACTGATCCTTATCAAAAGGCGCGCGGCCATAAATCACCACATCATGCGCCCCGGCGGCGCGCGCGGCAGCCGCCTTGTCCTCCGACGACACGGCGGCGATCACCCGGGCGCCATAGGCCACGCCCAATTCCACCGCAGCCAGACCGACGCCGCCCGCAGCGCCCAGCACCAGCAAGGTTTCACCCGCCTTTAAATGCCCGCGATCCACCAGCGCGTGGATGGAGGTGCCATAAGTCAGGATCAACGCAGCGCCTTCGGCAAAGCTGCGTTCATCGGGCAGCGCATAGGCAGTGGCGGCGTTGAGCAGCGTTTTTTCCGCCATGCCGCCATTATTGCCAGTGGCGCCCAGAACGCGGTCGCCGGGCTTAAACTGGGTCACGCCCTCCCCCACGGCTTCGACAACGCCAGAGACTTCGCTGCCCGGCGCAAAGGGACGTGGTGGCTTGAACTGATATTTGTCCTCAATCACCAGCACATCGGGATAGTTGACCGAACAGGCCTTGACCGCGACGAGGATCTGGCCCGCACCCGGAACCGGATCTGCGACCTCTTCCAGAACAAGCGTTTCCGGTCCGCCGGCCTGTTTTGATAGCAATGCCTTCATGTTACCGCTCCTGCTTGCCAGGGCCAATTTGCAGCGGCCTGGCGTTCATAGGCTGAAATCTTGTCATCCATCGCCATGGTCAGGCCCACTTCGTCCAGACCGTTCAGCAGGCAATGCTTGCGAAACGCATCAATCTGAAAGGTAAAGCGGTCCTGATAGGGCGTTGT
>JBJOJQ010000058.1:0-7871 GCA_046046525.1 Pseudomonadota bacterium | reverse complement strand
CATGGAATGTCCGCCCGGTCTCAACCCGGTTGACCAGTTCCACACAGCCGATTTCAACAAGCCGATCGCCGGAAGCGGCGTTGAGCCCTGTCGTTTCGGTATCAAAAACGACTTCACGCATCGGCAGGACTATCGGCGCTTTCGCGCCCGAAGGCAAGCGACGAGACGACGAACCGCTGCACGTGTGTTAATTCGCGCGGTTCCGGTTTCAATGACATGGTCGGCTTTCTGGCGTTTGACATGATCCGGGACCTGCAAGCGGCGAATATGGCGCAATTTGGCATGTGTCATGCCGGGCCGCCGCAACACCCGGCGCCGCTGCAAAAAGCCATGGGCGGACACCACAACCGTCACATCAACCTGTTTTGCCCCGCCTTTTTCAAACAATAACGGGATATCAAGAACGACCAGAGGCCGCGCACGATTCTTCAGCAAGAATCGCTGACGGGCATGATAGACGGCGGGGTGCACAATATGTTCCAGCGCGCGCAGTTCATCGGGCCGGCCCAGCACCGCGGCGCCCAGCTTTTGCCGGTCCACGCCATGCGGCCCCGTTGTGCCGGGAAAGCGGGCCTCGATCCGCGCGACCAGCGCACCGCCCGGACCCTGTAATTTATGCACCTCGGCATCGGCATCAAAAACGGGCACGCCCAATTGGCGAAACATCGCCGACACGGCTGATTTGCCCATGCCGATCGATCCGGTCAGCCCGATACGGATCACGCCAGCAACCTTTCCCGCAAGGCGGCGTCCTGATCCCGCGGTGGGGCGGCGCCAAAGAACAGTTCAAACGCGATCGCAGCCTGCCCAACGAGCATTTCAAGGCCATCCACTGTCTGCAAGCCGCGGGCTTCAGCCGCCGCCAAAAGCGGTGTCACCAGCGGGGCGTAAACAATGTCATAGACAACCGCGTCATCGGGCAGAGGCGACAAATCCGGGCTGAGCGGCGGCTGGCCCGTCATGCCAAGCGAGGTTGTGTTCACAAAAAGCTGCGCGGGTGGCAGGGCGGCGTCGATCGCACGCACATCACCCTTCAGGCCAAAGCGGGCCAGCAACGCGGCGCCTTTCAACGGCGATCGGGCCAGGATCGTCACCGGGCCAACATCCAGCCGGGACAGGGCGAACAGCACCGCATGGGCCGCCCCGCCTGTGCCAGCGACAACCACCGGCGCGTCGGTCAATGGCAGGTCCGCAATCGGGCCGTAAAAGCCGCCGGCATCCGTATTCGTGCCAAAAAGGCTGCCCGCATCATCCCAGGCAAGCGTGTTCATCGCCCCAATGCTGGCGCGGACCTGCCCCGGATCGGCCACATGGTCCATCACCGCAATCTTGTGCGGCAAGGTAACATTGCAGCCGCGCCACAACGGGTCATCACGCCGCTTGGCGATATAATCCGCCAGGTCTTCGGGGCGGACATGGCAGGCATGATAGGCGGCCTCTATGCCCAGTGCCTCCAGCCAAAAGCCATGGATCAGCGGCGATTTACTGTGTTTGATGGGATCACCAATGACCTCGGCATAGGGACGGTTCATCAGGCGATCACTCCTTTGGCGCGCAAAAAGGCCAGCAGCGGCAAAAGCGGCAGGCCGATAATCGTAAAGTGGCTGCCCTCTATCCGGTCAAACAGCTGGATGCCACGGCCTTCAATGCGATAGCCGCCAACGCCCGACAACAGCGCCTCGCCTTCAGCGGCAAGATAAGCGGCGATAAAATCGGGCGACAGGGCCCGCATCGTCATATGGGCCGCCTCGTGATGGCGCCAGATCACCTTGCCCTGATGGGCGATGGACAATGCGGCATACAGGCTGTGCGTCCGCCCGGACAGGCGGGCCAATTGATCGGCCAGCGCGGTCAGGCTGGGTGCCTTGTCAAACATCTCTCCGCTGTCGAGCGCAAGCGTCTGATCACAACCAAGCACAAAGGCATCCGGCGCGTTGACCGAAACCGACATGGCCTTAGCATCGGCCAGACCCTGCGCCAGGCTTTGGGCATCGGCGCCGGCCGCGCGCAGCCGGGCTTTTTCCACCTCTTCATCGCACAGCGCCGGCATCGCCTGATGGGCAATGCCCGCCGCCGCCAGCAACGCGCGCCGCCCGGCGCTTTGCGATGCCAGGATCAGCGTCATGATGCGACCCCGCGGCGTTCACCATAGATGTTGATGATGGCCGCCGCCGCCTCTTCGATCGACCGGCGGGTCATATCAATGACGGGCCAGTCATTGTCGGCAAACATCCGCCGCGCATAGGATGTTTCGCGCGCCACTGCGTCATGATCGACATAATCGGTGTCCGGCGCCTGATTGAGCGCCAACAGGCGGTTGCGGCGGATCTGGATCAGCCGTTCCGGGTTGGTGATAAGGCCAACGACCAGCGGTTTTTTCAGCCGGAACAAAAGCTCTGGCGGCGGGCTTTCGACCACAATCGGGATATTGGCGGTCTTATAACCGCGATTGGCAAGATAGATGGACGTCGGCGTTTTGGAACTGCGCGACACCCCGGCCAGAATGATGTCGGCTTCCTCCCAATTTTCCCAGTTCAGGCCATCATCATGCGCGATGGTGAACTGAATGGCCTCAACCCGCGCGAAATAGGCATCGTCGAGCAAATGTTGCAGGCCGGGCCGGGCCTTGACCTGTTTGCCAAGGATGTTCGACAGCGCATCCAGCACCGGGTCAATCGCGCCGACATGCGGCAGGCCCAGCGCGATGCAGCGCTGTTCCAGCTTGGCGCGAATATCGGCATTGACGATGGTGAAGAGGACAAGACCGGGATTTTGTGCAATCTCTGTCATGATCCGTTCGACATGGCCGGGGGTGCGGACCATCGGCCAATAATGGCGGATCGGTTCAACATCGTCGAACTGCGCCAGCGCGGCCTTGACGACTGTTTCCAGTGTCTCGCCGGTGGAGTCAGAAACCAGGTGGAGATGCAGTCTGGACAATGCGGGGCGCCTGCTGTGGAAAAGCCTGAGGATAGGGCTAGCGGAAAGGCGTGGACAAGAGCAAGCGCGGCAAATCGGCGGGCGTCACCTTGGCTTGTCCACAGCTTCACCAACAGATCTCTCTTTTCATCCCCGGATGTGGATAACGGGGATGGCAAAGAGCGACTCTTTGGAAAGCCGTTCGCCCGCCAGAGTCAAACTGTGGGCAAAAACCCCGAAACGGCCGAATTCCCGCTTCGCGCCCGCCAACAATCATCAACATCCTTTCAGAGTCTCTTATTATTGAATAGGGGGAAGGCACGATAACCCAGATGGATCCCAAAATGCCCGAACCCAAAGCCTTGCTCGCCACGCTGAAAGGTCAGCGAACGGATCGCCTGCCCTTGTGGCTGATGCGTCAGGCGGGCCGTTATCTGCCCGAATATCGCGCCTTGCGGGCGGAAAAAGGCGGCTTTCTGGAATTGGTGCATGACAGCGCAGCGGCGGCCGAAGTGACGTTGCAGCCCATTCGCCGCTTTGGCTTTGACGGCGCGATCCTGTTTTCCGACATTCTCGTCATTCCGCACGCTTTGGGCCAGGATTTATGGTTTGAGGCGGGGGAAGGCCCGCGGCTGGCCCCGAAACTTGTCGATGCAACGCTGGCCCAATTGTCGGCCAAGCCAGATCGGCTTGCCCCGGTGCTGGAAACCGTGCGGCAGGTTAAGGCAGCTTTGCCCGCCCAGACGACCTTTTTGGGCTTTGCCGGCAGCCCCTGGACGGTTGCGACCTATATGGTCGCCGGACAAGGCAGCCGGGAACAGGCCGAAACGCGGCGCTTTGCCTATCGGGACCCCAAGGCCTTTGAAGAGATCATCATGGCGATTGCCGATCTGACCGTCAGCTATTTGTCGGATCAGATCAGCGCCGGTGTTGAGGCGGTGCAGCTGTTTGACAGCTGGTCCGGCAGCCTGAGCCCGGCCCAGTTTGAACGCTGGGTGATTGCACCCACCGTGCACATCATCACGCAGCTTAAGGCGCGTCATCCCGATGCGGTTGTCATCGGCTTTCCCAAAGGGGCGGGCGGCAAACTGCCCGCTTATGCGCGGGAAACGGGCGCTGATGCGATTGGCCTTGATGAAACGGTGGACCCCATTTGGGCGCATCAGAGCCTGCCCAAGGATCTGCCCGTCCAGGGCAATCTGGACCCATTGGCGCTGATCACCGGCGGCGAAACGCTCGACGCGGCGGTGACGCGGATTATTGACGCATTTGCCGACAGACCCCATGTCTTCAATCTCGGCCATGGCATCCTGCCGGACACGCCCGTGGCCCATGTGGAGGCGCTTGTCGCGCGGATCAGGGGATAAACAACATGATCACGGCCATGATCGGACTTTTGGGCAATGCCTATCTCTGGGTGAAGGCCGGGCATATCATCTTTGTCATCTTCTGGATGGCGGGCCTGTTCATGTTGCCGCGTTTCTTTGTCTATCATCAGGAAGCCGCACCGGGCAGCGAGGAAGAACGCCGCTGGATTGATCGCGAAGACCGGTTGTTGCGCATCATCCTGAAACCCGCGCTGATCATTGTCTGGGTGTTTGGACTGGCGCTCGCGCTGGATACCGGCGCCTTTGCGCAGGGCTGGTTTCATCTGAAATTCCTGGCCGTCCTGCTGCTGTCGGGCTATCATGGCTGGATGGTCGGCTATGCCCGCAAATTGCGCGCGGGTGATCGGTCCTTGTCGGGGCGCACGCTGCGTATCGTGAATGAGGTGCCGGGCATTGCAGCGGCGATCATCGTCATCATGGCGATCGTCAAACCATTTTAATCCGGCCAAAGATCGCGCAATTTGCCCCCGCTTGGGTTGACTTGGCGGGGTGCTGGGCCTAACGCCATGGGACCGCTCGGCCAGTCGTGCCATGTAGAGCAGCTCTTTCCGTTTTGTTTGATGCTGTTGCGGTCCTCCAACCTCGTTTCTGCGGATGTCGTCCATGATGCACCTCAAACAACTCAAAAAGAAAACCCCCGCCGAATTGGTCACCATGGCCGAAGAACTGGGCGTTGAGGGCGCATCGACCCTCCGCAAACAGGATCTGATGTTCGCGATCCTCAAGGTTGAGGCTGAAAATGGCGAAGAGATTATCGGCGAAGGCACGATTGAAGTGCTGTCCGATGGCTTTGGCTTTTTGCGCGCGCCGGAATCCAATTATCTGGCCGGGCCAGACGACATTTATGTGTCGCCCAATATGGTCCGCAAATTCGGGCTGCGCACCGGCGATACGGTCGAAGGCGAAATTCGCGGGCCCAAGGACGGCGAACGCTATTTCGCGCTGACCACCATCAAGTCGATCAATTTTGATGATCCAGATGTGGTCCGCCATCGCGTCAATTTCGACAATCTGACGCCGCTTTATCCCGATGAGCGGTTGAAGCTCGATACGCTGGACCCGACCGTCAAGGACAAATCGGCGCGCGTCATCGACATCATCTCACCGCAGGGCAAGGGCCAGCGCGCCCTGATCGTTGCGCCGCCACGCACCGGCAAGACGGTGCTTCTTCAGAATATCGCCAAGGCGATCACCGACAATCACCCAGAGGTGTTCCTGTTGGTTCTGCTGGTCGATGAACGCCCGGAAGAAGTCACCGACATGCAACGTTCGGTCAAAGGTGAAGTCATTTCATCCACCTTTGATGAACCGGCGTCGCGCCATGTGCAGGTTGCCGAAATGGTGATCGAAAAGGCCAAGCGTCTGGTGGAGCACAAAAAGGATGTGGTCATCCTGCTTGATTCCATCACCCGTCTGGGCCGCGCCTACAACACCGTTGTGCCGTCATCGGGCAAGGTGCTGACAGGCGGTGTGGATGCCAATGCCCTGCAACGCCCCAAGCGCTTCTTTGGCGCGGCGCGCAACATTGAAGAGGGTGGCTCGCTGTCAATCATTGCAACCGCGCTTATCGATACCGGCAGCCGCATGGACGAAGTGATCTTTGAAGAGTTCAAGGGCACCGGCAACTCAGAAATCGTCCTGGATCGCAAGGTTGCGGATAAGCGCATCTTCCCGGCGCTGGATGTCGGCAAATCCGGCACGCGTAAGGAAGAACTGCTGGTCGAAAAGGATAAGCTCACCAAAATGTGGGTGCTGCGCCGGATCCTGATGCAGATGGGTACCGTCGATGCGATGGAATTCCTCCTCGACAAGATGAAGGATTCCAAGACCAATGACGACTTCTTCGACAGCATGAACCAGTAACAGGCGATGATGAACGCGGCCCAGCGCGGAGAGATGATGTGATCTTGGATGTGATGCAATTTGCCGCGGCCAGCGCGCCGGCCTTGGGTGGCTTTGGGGATATTTGGGGGCATATTGTTGCCGATTTCTCCAATATCACTCAGCCAGCGGCCTTTGCCGCCTTTGTGCAGGTGTTGCTGATCGATCTGGTGCTGGCGGGCGACAATGCGATTGTCGTGGGTGCTTTGGCCGCCGGCTTACCGGCGGAGCAGCGGCGCAAGGTCATCATCATTGGCGTGGTCGCAGCGCTTGTCCTGCGGATCATCTTTGCACTGACGGTCAGCTGGCTGCTCGGCATTGTCGGGCTGGTGCTGGCGGGCGGCCTGCTGCTGCTTTGGGTCGCCTGGCGCATGTATCGTGACATTCATCAGGGCCATGGCACAGAATCGCCCGGATCGCCCGAAATTGTGGGCGATGAAGACTCAGGCATTCCCGCCGCCAAAAGCTTTGCCGCGGCGGCCTGGTCGGTGGCGATTGCTGACGTGTCGATGAGCCTTGATAATGTGCTGGCTGTCGCCGGTGCGGCCCGCGACCATCCCGGCATCCTTATCGTCGGGCTGATCTTTGCCGTCGCGCTGATGGGCATCGCCGCCAATATCATCGCCCAATATATTGAGCGGTATCGCTGGATTGCCTGGGTTGGTCTGGCCGTCATCGTTTATGTGGCGGTGAAGATGATCTGGGAAGGCTTTCACGAGGTGCAGCCGCATATGATGGCGCTGGCGGGGATTTAATCCCCCCAGATCAGTCCTTGCTTCCGGGATAAGGCTGGCCATCGGCGGGTGAGATCGCCTCTACCGCGATCAGGTTAAAGCCGACGCTATGGCCGGCAACCTGCACGCGCCGGCCCAGCAGCCGGGATGGAATATCGTCCATATGCAGCATGCAGAAATGGCCATCATCCATCAACAGCAAGGCGATGCCCAGCGTCTGTTCCCACCCGAAAAATCCTTGGAGATTAAGGCATTTGTCAGTGCCCATGGCGCTGCCTTTTCCAAAGTCCGCGGCGGTACGCCCCCGCGCTGGACTTCACCCAAAACCCTGGTGATCGGGGAGTTAGCAAACCGACCTAGAGCGGCTCCTGCGACCTTTGGGCTGGACAGCCTTGGACATACGCCACAGGCTCCCCGACCATAGGGTCTGGGATGCAGGGCCACAGACGGGCGGCCCAACCGTCTAGGAACGGGGTTGCTACACCCCGGAAAGCCGTGCGTGGCGGCTTCGGCATGACTATCCGTCAGCCGCGCGATGGACGCAAGAAAACTTTGATCCGCACCGCGGGGCGCGGCGTCAGCCTGGGTGATCGGGGAGTTAGCAAACCGTCCTAGAGCGGTTCCTGTGACCTTTGGGCTGGTTGGCCTTGGACATGCGCCACAAGCTCCCCGATCCGAATAGCTGGGCCTCTGGTTCAAAAACGGGTGATCGGGGAGTTAGCAAACCGCACTGAAAACGGTTCCCATGGCCTTTGGGCGTTCCCGCCTTGGACATATGCCACAGGCTCCCCGATCCGATCTGTCCGTCGCGTCCTAGCCGAGATGCGTGGCAAAAAAGGCGGCCGTCCGGCCATCGGCCAGCTGCGCGCCCTCGTCATGGCGGCGATTGCCCATTTCAGCGGCAAAGCCATGGTCCAGACCGACATAATCATGCAGCGTCACCTTGGGG
>JBJOJQ010000113.1:0-8559 GCA_046046525.1 Pseudomonadota bacterium | reverse complement strand
CAGCCGATCGGGGATCAGGTCGACGCGAAACGCGGTTTTATTGAGCGCAATGGGGCGCCCTTTGCGATCCACGATCCAGCCCCGGCGGGGCGGCAGGATCTGAAGGTTAACGCGGTTGCTTTCGGCCAAAAGGGCGTATTTTTCATTTTCAGCGACCGACAGCCAGGCCATGCGCCCCGCCAGCAATGTTCCGATGCCAATTTGGGTTGCACCAAGGAAGAAGGCGCGGCGTGAAAAGGTGAATTGTTGTTGCGCTTCGGTGACATGGCGGTCACCGCCAAGAAGTTTGCTCATAACTGCCACCGCAGCCGGTCCAGCCGGGCGCAGATGCGGACTGCCATGGGAAAGGCGAGGGCAGAGGCCAGCATCTGGGGCAGCAACAGCCAGCCGCTGGTCGCGCCGCCCGCAGAATTGGAAATGGCAAGGCTCAGCGCCAGCACAATGGCGATCAAAACGCTCGCGATGATCCAGTCCTGCCGATAATCGCGCCACATCATCCAGCGATCGAGAATATCAAGGATCAAGAAAACAAGCGTCCACAACAGCATGGCCGACCCCATGGGCTGGCCGCTGAACAAATCATCGAAAAACCCAAGGGGCAGGGCAACCCATGTTGGCCAGAGATCGCGCACCAGCATGCGCCAGGCCAGCAACAGCAATAATCCAACCGGCGGCAACATGGGGTAGACGGCGATATTCGGGATCAGCACGGTCAACGATCCCAGCATCACCGAGGCTGCGGGAATGCCAATCAAGGCCCAGGCTGAGGCCTGTCGGTTGAGGCGAGGCTCATAGCCGCGCGCCATTATTTTTTCTCCCCATCGGGGAGTGCAGCCGGCGCGGCGGGCGGCGGCGCCTGATAAATCGGTTCGACCAGCGCATAATCAAAGCCGTCCGGATCTGCCATTGGCCGGGCCAAAGTGCCTTCGCGGCCATTGTCGATCGCCTTGGCGACCGGAATGCCGGGCCGATAAATGCCGCCGGATCCGGATGTCACAAAAACATCGCCGGACTGGATCTGGCGGGCAACGCTCGACAAGGGGCGCAGGGTAAGGCGACCGTCGCCATTGCCAATTGCCAAGGCCGGGGCGCCATCGCTGACCCGCTTTACCGGGGTGACATTGGCGGCATCCACGATCAACAAAACGCGGGCACTGCGTCGGCCCGTGGCCACGATGCGGCCAACCAACCCTTCCGGGCCGACCACAGGCTGCCCATTGCCAATGCCTGCATCCGCCCCTGCTGCCAGCGTGGCATAGCGACGGCTGCTGGCCCCCGTTGAACTGATCAGCGCTGCCGCTGCGATCGGGCGGATCTTGGCGTCTTGAATGCCGATCAGCGCCTTAAGACGGGCATTTTCAACGCGCAGGCGATTGGCCTCAATCTCGGTGCGGCGCAAGGCGGCGATGTCCTGCGCCATGGCCCGGTTTTTTGAACCGGCGGCGATGTAATCTGACACGGTTGTGCCAATGCCGCCAAATCCCGCGAGCATCGACCGCGCGGCGTCAGAAACAGGCGCGGTTGCGTCCGCGGCCAGGGCTTGCAGTGCCGAATGGCCTTCTGGGTCGAACCGAGCGGTCAAGACAAGCAACAGCGCCGCCGCTGCGCCCACGACAGCGATCACATATGAAGCGAAGATGCCATATTGGGCCCGGCGCGAAAATCCGGGGCGCCGGGGGGAAGGCGGCGCCATGCTTGGCGGTCCTCCGTCAGGCCGTGAGCAGGACGCCGCGGAAAGCGGGGTCTTCCAGTGCACGGCCAGTACCAAGGGCCACGCAGGTCAGCGGATCTTCAGCCACCGTCACAGGCAGGCCGGTTTCATCGCGCAAGACTTCGTCAAGCGCCTGCAAAAGCGCGCCGCCGCCTGTCAGCACAATCCCCTGATCCACAATATCTGCGGCCAGTTCAGGTGCTGTGTTTTCAAGCGCGATACGCACGCCTTCCACAATTGTGCCGACCGGTTCAGACAGGGCCTCAGCAATCTGGCCTTGATTGATCGTGATTTCCTTGGGCACGCCGTTCACAAGATCGCGACCCTTGATGTGGATCGTCTTGCCAATGCCGTCGGCCGGCGGGCGCGCAACGCCCACTTCCTGCTTGATCCGTTCCGCTGTGGCTTCGCCGATCAGCAGATTATGGTTGCGGCGCACATAAGAGACGATGGCTTCGTCCATCTTGTCACCACCAACGCGCACTGATGTGGTATAGGCCAGACCGCGCAGCGAGAGCACGGCGACCTCGGTCGTGCCGCCCCCAATATCAACGACCATCGAGCCAACCGGCTCTGTCACCGGCATATCCGCGCCAATCGCAGCCGCCATGGGTTCCAGAATCAGGTGCACCTGGCTGGCTCCGGCATTGGAGGCTGCGTCGCGGATGGCGCGGCGTTCGACCGATGTGGACCCAGAGGGCACGCAGATGACGATTTCAGGGAAGCGCATGAAGTTGCGCTGGCCATGCACCTTATGAATGAAGTGCTTGATCATCGCTTCGGCGACTTCGATGTCGGCAATCACGCCGTCACGCAGCGGGCGGATCGCCTCGATATTGCCGGGCGTCTTGCCCATCATCAGCTTGGCGTCGTCACCGACAGCCTTAACCTTTTTCACGCCATTGATCGTTTCAATGGCAACGACGGACGGTTCATTCAGGACGATCCCGCGGCCGCGCACGTAAACAATCGTGTTCGCGGTGCCGAGGTCGATCGCCATGTCTTGGGACATCATCTTGAACAGGCGGGAAAACAACATGGGCGTCTGAATCCTGTTAGCTGCGCCGGACACTTGGCTGTGCATCGGGCCTTTACCCGACAACCCACAGGAAAGTCGATTGATCTTCCACCCGGCAGGTCGCGGAATAGCGTCCGATGGGGTAGAGCGCAATTCATGTCAATACGCCGTTTGCCAGAGCACCTCGTCAACCGGATTGCGGCTGGCGAAGTGGTGGAAAGACCAGCCAGTGCGATCAAGGAGTTGGTGGAGAATTCCATCGATGCCGGGTCGTCCCGAATCGAGATTCGTTTGGCCGGCGGTGGCATCGACCTGATCGAGGTGTCAGATGATGGCTGTGGCATGACCGCGGCTGACATGGCGCTGGCGCTGGAACGTCACGCCACGTCCAAGCTGCCTGATGACGATATTGAACATGTCGCCACCATGGGCTTTCGGGGCGAAGCGCTGCCCAGCATCGCCAGCGTTGCGCAATTGACGCTTGAAAGCCGGGTGCGCGGGGCTGATGGCTGGCGGCGGCGCATCGATAATGGTCGGCTTGTCGAAGAAGGACCGGCGGCCGTTCCGCCGGGCACGCGCGTTCGGGTGGAGGCGCTGTTTGCGCGCGTTCCGGCGCGGCGAAAGTTTTTGCGGTCCGCCCGTTCGGAATATGCAGCAGCCCTTGATGTGGTGAAGCGGCTCGCCATGGCGCGCCCGGACATCGGCTTTGCGCTGGATCATGACGGGCGTCGCGCCGTGTCTGTGCCGCCCGGGCAAACCCGGCCAGAACGCGTGGCCGCGCTGACTGACAGGGATCTGGCGGATAACAGCGTGGCGGTTGATTTGGTGCGCGATGCCTATGTCCTGGGCGGTGTCGCGGGCATCCCGACCTTCAATCGGGGTGTTGCCGATCATCAGTATCTTTTCGTCAATGGCCGACCGGTCAAGGATCGCCTGCTGATCGGCGCCGTCCGTGGGGCCTATGCCGATTTTCTGGCGCGAGACCGCCATCCCGTTGTCGCCCTGTTTCTGGATGTGCCGCCGACGGAGGTGGATGTGAACGTCCACCCCGCCAAAACAGAAGTGCGCTTTCGGGATCCGGCGTTGATCCGGGGCATGATTATTTCTGGCCTCAGGCGGGCGTTGGACGCTGCCGGCCATCGCAGTGCCCAGCCGGTCGCAACCGACGCTTTGTCGCTGTGGCAGCGGGATCCCGCGGCCTCGCCCGCGGCTGTGCCCGGCGCCGCAATGTCTGGTGCCGCCTTACCGGGCGAGGATCTGCGGCTTTGGTCGGCCCCATCCTTTGCCGATCGGCGATCCGGCTTTGTGACCCCGCCACCCATGGCGCGGGCAGAGATGGCCTATGCGCCTCCGCCTGAAACGCAGAGCTATCCCTTGGGGGTGGCGCGCGGTCAGGTTGCAAAGACGTATATCGTGGCAGAGGCTGAGGACGGTCTGGTGATCGTGGATCAGCACGCGGCGCATGAACGGCTGGTGCTGGAACGGATGCGCCGCGCGCTGGATGGGGGCAGGGTGGCGGCGCAGGCGTTGCTGTTGCCCGAAGTCGTGGAGCTTGATGAGCCTGCCTGCGATCGGCTGGAGGCGCGTTTGGCGGAACTGGCTGAATTGGGCCTTGATCTCGAGCGATTTGGCCCAAATGCCGTCTTGGTGCGGGCGATGCCGGCCTTGCTTGGCAATGGCGATGTCAAAGGGCTGGTCTCAGACCTTGCGGATGAGCTGGCGGCGTTTGATCAGGCCTTGTCCTTGAAGGAAAAACTGGACGCCGTGGCCGGCACAATGGCCTGCCACGGGTCGGTGCGGGCCGGGCGGGTGCTGTCGGTTGCCGAAATGAATGCTCTGTTGCGCGAAATGGAAGTGACGCCGCATTCCGGCCAATGCAATCATGGTCGCCCAACCTGGATCAAGCTGGCGCATGGCGACATTGAAAAGCTGTTTGGACGAAAATAGCCGCCCGAAAAGGCCGGTTATGCGGCCTTTTTCATGTCCAGACGTTCCCAAATCTCACACAGCGCCGCTGTCAGATCGGTCATCATCGCTTCGCTATGCGTCGGGCCGGGCGTGAAGCGCAGCCGTTCCGTACCACGGGGTACGGTTGGAAAATTGATCGGCTGAACATAGACGCCATATTCGGCCAGCAAGATATCGCTGATCCGCTTCGCCTTGATGGGATCGCCGATCATCAGCGGCACGATGTGCGTGACGCTGGGCATGACGGGCAAACCCGCATCGGCAAAGCTTTTCTTCAAAAATGCCGCCGCCGCCTGCTGGGCATCGCGTTCTTCGGACGAGCCCTTGAGATGGCGGACGCTGGCCAGTACGCCTGCCACCAGCACGGGGGAGAGCGACGTCGTGAAGATAAAGCCCGGTGCATAAGACCGGATGACATCCACGATCACCTTATCCGCTGCGATGTATCCGCCCATGACGCCGAACGCCTTGCCCAGCGTGCCTTCGATAATCGTCACCCGGCTGGCAACCTCATCACGGTCGGTAATCCCGCCACCGCGGGGGCCGTACATGCCAACCGCATGCACTTCATCGCAATAAGTCAGCGCATTATAGGCGTCGGCCAGATCGCAAATCTCGGCAATGGGGGCGATGTCGCCGTCCATTGAATAGACGCTTTCAAACGCAATCAGCTTGGGGACGGCTGGGTCTTCGGCGCGCAGCAATTCTTCCAGATGTGCCAGGTCATTATGGCGCCACACGCGCTTTTCACAGCCCGAATTGCGGATGCCCGCAATCATCGAGGCATGGTTCAGCTCATCGGAAAAGATGATGCAGCCGGGCAAAATCTTGCCCAGCGTTGAAAGCGTTGCTTCGTTTGAGATGTAGCCCGAGGTAAAGAGCAGCGCGGCTTCCTTGCCATGCAGATCGGCCAGTTCATCTTCCAGATCGACATGATAATGGGTGTTGCCGCCAATATTGCGCGTCCCGCCAGAGCCCGCGCCAACATCGTGCAGCGCCTCTTCCATCGCGGTGATGACCTTGGGATGCTGGCCCATGCCGAGATAATCATTGGAGCACCAGACCGTGATCGGCTTTGGCCCATTATGGCCGGCAAAGCAGCGGGCGTTCGGAAAAGCGCCCTTATTCCGCAGAATATCGATAAAGACGCGATAGCGACCTTCCTCATGAAGTCGGTCGATCGCTGCGTTGAATATCTTGCTATAGTCCAAGGGAACAAGTCCTGCTTGCCGATTTTGGCGCCACATAATGGTTTGATGACCAAGTTTCCAGCGCGAAAATCGCGCAAAAACGGGTCTGTGTCATACGCCTTTGGCCGGGGTGACGAGCTTGGGCTGCTGTGTCGTGCGCAGCGGCACGGCCGAAGACGTGAGACGGGCGAGCAGCTTGCCATCCTTGTCCATCAGATCGGCCTCCAGAAAACACGATGATTTGCCCATTTTCAGGCATCGCCCCTCTGCCATCAAAAGCCCCGGATAAGCAGGCGCAAAAAAGCTTGTCTTGACTTCCAGAGACGCGATGAAACCGGGTTCGCCCAGCGCCACAATCCCGGCATAGGCGGCGCAATCATCAAGCATGGCGGTCACGATGCCGCCCTGTATGGTCCCGCGCGGGTTGATGAGCGTTTCGCCGGGCGTAAACGTCATGCGGACGATATTTTGGGCGGGGTCGACATCGGTCACCGTCATGCCGAACAACAGGGCGGTCGGCGGTTGGCGCGCATTAAAGCGTTCGATGAGCTGCTCTGCGGTGAGCGGCATATGTCCTCCCTAAAGAAAATCGATGTCGGTCAGCCCATAGTCCGCCAAAGCGGGGGCAAGGTCTGCAATCTGTGGGTCCCGGCGCGTGAAAATAGCCCGCCCGGAGGGGGCGTCTGGCCAATCCTGATCCTGGCACAAATGGGCGGTGCGGCGGGCGATGCCGGCGCCGGAATCGACCAGAACAACGCCCGCCGGACTGGCCGCGCGAATCTCATCCGCCAATAAGGGAAAGTGCGTGCAGGCCAGCACGACGGCATCAATGCGATGGCCATCCGGCTGATCAAACAGCCCGGACAGCGCCGCGCGCATATCCTGTGCAGAGGGCGCATGGCCGCGCAGCTTGGCCTCTGCCAGATCCACCAGGGCGGCGGACCCATGCCGCAAGACGCGGCAATCGCTGGCGAATTCTGCAACCAGATTATCGACATAAGGCTGCCTGACGGTCGCTTCTGTACCCAAAATGCCGAGCACGCGGGTGCGGGAGAGCAAGGCCGCGGGTTTGACCGCCGGGACCGTCCCGACCACGGGCAGGTCAAGCGCCGAGCGGACATGCGCCAGCGCAATGGTCGATGCGGTGTTGCAGGCAATCACAATCAGGCGGGGATGATAGCGTTCAGCCATGCGGCCAAGCAGGGCGGGAACGCGTGACGCAATTTCGGCTTCGCTTTTCGTTCCATAGGGATAGCCCGCATTATCGGCCGCATAGAGAATGGCGGCCTGGGGCAGGGCCTGGCGGATATGGGCCAGCACAGACAGGCCGCCCACGCCGGAATCAAACACAAGAATGGGACGTGCGTCTGTCATTATGGCTTGCCCTTACACAAATGCTCGCTCTATCAAACCCAGAATAAAAGACCCAAGGATGATGCGGGCGAAAGAGGATGACGGCAATGCCTTTATGGATCTGGCCTCTGGCCGCTTTGCTTCTGGGTTATGGGCTGGGCTCCATTCCTTTTGGGGTGATCCTGACGCGCCTGTTTGGCGCGGGCGATCTGCGCAAAATCGGTTCTGGGAATATTGGCGCAACCAATGTCCTGCGAACGGGGCGCAAAGGGCTGGCCGCGACGACACTTATTCTGGATGCGCTGAAAGGCGTTGTGGCCGTGCTGATTGGCGCGCGGCTGGGGCATGGGCTTGATCTCGTTGCCGGTGTTGCGGCCTTTTATGGCCATCTTTATCCCGTCTGGCTGAAGTTCCGGGGCGGCAAGGGCGTTGCCACGATGATGGGCCTTTGTTTCGTCCTCGATTGGCGGGTCGGCCTGATTTACGCGCTGGTCTGGCTTGGGACGATTGCGGTCACGCGGATCTCCTCGGTTGGCGGCATGGCGGCGGCCCTGTCTGCCCCGATTGCTGCCTTTGTTTTCGGTGAGGGCAATCTGGCCTTGATGATGACGGCGCTGGCGTTGACGATCTTTTGGAAACATCAGGACAATATTCAACGGCTTGCATCAGGTACTGAACCGCGCATCGGGCAGAAGTCTGCGTGATGCCGGGCGGGGACGATCGGCTGGATAAACTCCGGCTGATACGCTCCGCCAATATCGGCCCGGTCAGCTATGTGCAGCTGATGCGGCGCTTTGGCAGTGCCGCCGCCGCGCTTGATGCGATTCCGCACTTGGCCGAACGGGCCGGCATCCGCGCGCCCCGGCTGGCGCACCCGGACGATGTCCGCGCCGAGATGGCGGACACCGCCGCCGCCGGCGCGCGTCACGTCTTTCTGGGCGATGCAGAATATCCGCCGCTGCTGGCCGAACTGGATACCGCGCCGCCCGCGCTCATCGTCAAGGGTGATCTTTCACTGGCGCATAAACCGGGCGTGGCGCTGGTTGGCGCCCGCAATGCCTCTGCCATTGCCTGCCGCTTTGCGCGCCAATTGGCCGCCGGGCTGGCTGAGGCCGGGATTGTCGTGACCTCTGGCCTTGCGCGCGGCATTGATGCGCAGGCCCATCAGGGTGCGCTGGATGGCGGCACGATTGCCGTCATCGCCAGCGGCATCGACATTGCGTATCCGCCCGAAAATGCTGCGCTTCAGGCAGAGATCGCCCGTCGCGGGCTCTTGCTGTCGGAACAGCCGCCGGGGCGGGAGCCGCTGGCCCGGCATT
>JBJOJQ010000102.1:0-4030 GCA_046046525.1 Pseudomonadota bacterium | reverse complement strand
GATGCCGGGGCCGACACGGTCGTCCTGCATCAGGTGCTGCATTATCTGCCCGCACCGGAAGCCGCGATTGCCGAACTGGCCCGGATCGTGAAACCGGGTGGCCGCCTGTTGATCGTTGATTTTGCCCCGCACGGGCATGAGGAATTGCGCACGCAAGACGCGCATGCGCGGCTGGGTTTTTCGGATGAGCAGATGGCGCAATGGTTTGGCGCGGCAGGCTTGTCGACAAGCAGCGTCGATGAATTGGCGGGCAGTGCGTTGACGGTCAAATTATGGCTGGCGACGCGGCATGAACAGTCTGGCCTGCGCGTGGTGTCGGCATGACCGTTTCGCTTGCCAGCCTTCAGGAGGCGCGCCGCGCGCTCGATACGCCGTTATTTGCCGATCTTGCCGGCGATGCCCAGGTGTCGTTTGAATTTTTCCCGCCCAAAACGGAAAAAATGGAAGCCCAGCTGTGGGAAACATTTGACGTTTTGGCGCCCCTTGGCCCGCGCTTTGTATCGGTGACCTATGGCGCTGGCGGATCCACGCGGGAACGCACCCATGCAACGGTCGCGCGCATTGCCGCCGATAATCGTATCCCGGCCGCTGCGCATTTGACCTGTGTCGCCGCAAGCAAGGCCGAAATTGCGGATATCGCGCAAAGTTATTGGGATGCCGGGGTGCGACATATTGTTGCCTTGCGCGGCGATCCGCCCGAATTGGGCCAAGCCTTTGAACCGCATCCCCAGGGCTATGCCTCGGCGGCGGATCTGGTGGCCGGGCTGCGCGATGTGGCGCCATTTGAGATTTCGGTTGCCGCCTATCCCGAAATGCATCCCGAAGCCGCCTCTATGGCGGCGGATATCGACAATCTGAAGCGCAAGCTGGATGCCGGCGCAACCCGGGCGATGACGCAGTTCTTCTTTTCGCCAGAGGTGTTTTTTCGCTTTTGCGATGCAGCCGCCGCCGCCGGTATTCAGGCGGAGATTGTGCCCGGCATTTTGCCGGTGTCCAATGTCGCGCAGGCGCGGAAATTTGCGCAGGCCTGTGGCGCCACCATTCCAGACTGGATGGACCGGCTGTTCGAGGGGCTGGATGATCATCCGGCGGCGCGGCAGCTGGTTGCGGCCACGATTGCCGCTGAAATGTGCCGCAGGCTCTATGCCGGTGGCGTGCGCCATTTCCACTTCTACACACTGAACCGTGCGGAGCTGAGCTTCGCCATTTGTCATCTATTGGGCCTGAGGCCGCAAGGAGAGACCCCCCATGTCCGCCCGTGACCGCCTGCTTGCTGAGGCAGAGAAGCGCATTTTGATGACCGATGGTGCCTGGGGCACGCAGATCCAGAATTTCCGCCTGGAGGAAAAGGATTATGCCGGCACCCTTGGCCTGTCGCACGATCAGAAGGGCAATAATGACATTTTGGCGCTGACGCGGCCGGATGTCGTGGAGTCCATTGCCCGCGCCTATATGGCGGCGGGTTCGGATATTATTTCCACCAACACCTTCAGCTCCACGCGGATCAGCCAGGCTGATTATGGCGCGGAACATCTTGTCCGTGATCTAAACCTGGCCAATGCCCAACTGGCGCGCCGTGTGGCCGATGAATTTGAGGCAAAGGACGGGCGTCCGCGTTTTGTGGCCGGGGCGATTGGCCCGACCAACAAGACGCTGTCGCTATCCCCCGATGTCAATGATCCCGGCTATCGGGAGATTGATTTCGATACGCTGAAGGCCGTGTACCGGGAACAGGTGGACGCGCTGGTTGATGGCGGGGTTGACTTCATCCTGATTGAAACCGTGTTTGATACGCTCAATGCCAAGGCTGGCATCATGGCTGTTCTCGACGCGCAGGCGGATCTGGGGCGGGATGTGCCGCTGATGATTTCCATGACGCTGACGGACCTGTCGGGCCGCAATCTGTCTGGCCATACGGTTGAGGCCTTTTGGTATGCCGTGCGCCACGCCCGTCCTGTGACGATCGGGCTGAATTGTTCGTTTGGGGCAGAACAATTGCGTCCCCATGTGAAGCTGCTGGCGGGCATCGCGGATACGCTGATCATGGTGTACCCCAATGCCGGGTTGCCCAATGAACTGGGCCAATATGATGAGCTTCCGGCAGAAACCGCAGCCTTTGTGCGTGAATGGGCACAGGCCGGTCAGGTCAATATTCTGGGGGGCTGCTGCGGCTCTACGCCCGATCATATCCGCGCCATTGCGCAGGTGGTGGCCGATATTCCGCCCCGCCGCCCGGCGACGCCTGCCATCGTCACCCGGCTTGCCGGGCTTGAGCCGATGACGATTGCGGCGTGACAGGGGCAGGCCGCGGCAGGCCCGCGGCGCCCCAACGCCATGACGCTGCGACTGACGCAGGACCAGATTAATCAGATTTAGGACATCGCCCGTGACCACACAACAAACCGCCACGTTCGTAAATGTAGGGGAGCGCACAAACGTCACCGGATCGGCGGCGTTCAAAAAGCTGATCCTGGCCGATGATTATGCCAAGGCTGTTGAGGTGGCGCGCCAGCAGGTCGAAAATGGCGCCCAGATCATCGATGTGAACATGGATGAAGGGCTGCTCGATGCTGTGGCCGCGATGACAACCTTTTTGAAGCTGATCGCGGCTGAGCCCGATATTGCGCGCGTGCCGGTCATGATCGACAGTTCAAAATGGGATGTCATCGAGGCGGGCCTCAAATGCGTGTCGGGTAAGCCGATCGTCAATTCAATCAGCATGAAGGAAGGCGAAGCCGCCTTTCTGGATCAGGCGCGCAAATGCATGGCCTATGGTGCGGCGGTTGTCGTCATGGCCTTTGACGAAAAAGGCCAGGCGGATACCAAGGACCGCAAGGTCGAAATCTGCGAACGCGCGTATAAGCTGCTGACGGGGATCGGTTTTCCGCCCGAAGACATCATCTTTGACCCCAATATCTTTGCCGTTGCGACCGGCATTGAAGAGCATAATAATTACGGCGTTGATTTCATCGAGGCCGCGCGGGAAATCAAGGCCCGGTGCCCCCACGTCCATATTTCGGGCGGGCTTTCAAACCTGTCGTTCAGTTTTCGCGGGAATGAGCCGGTTCGCCGGGCGATGCACAGCGTTTTCCTGTTCCACGCCATTCCGGCGGGTATGGATATGGGCATCGTCAATGCCGGGCAGCTGGATGTCTATGACACGATTGACCCAGAGCTGCGCGACGCCTGTGAGGATGTGATCCTGAACCGCCGTCCGGATGCCACCGAACGGCTGATCACGCTGGCCGAACGCTTTAAGGGCACGGATGCAGCGGCGGAAAAAGCGGCTGAGGAATGGCGCAGCTGGGATGTAACCAAGCGGCTGGAACATGCGCTGGTCAAAGGCATTGATGCCCATATTGTCGAAGATACCGAAGAAGCCCGGCAACAGGCCAATCGCCCGATTGAGGTGATTGAAGGGCCGCTGATGGCTGGCATGAACGTGGTGGGCGATCTGTTTGGATCGGGCAAGATGTTCCTGCCCCAGGTCGTCAAATCGGCCCGTGTGATGAAAAAGGCGGTGGCCCATCTGATCCCCTTTATCGAGGCGGAAAAGACCGAAGGGCAAAAGGCCAAGGGCCGCATCATCATGGCGACCGTGAAGGGCGATGTGCATGATATTGGCAAGAACATCGTCGGCGTCGTCCTGCAATGCAACGGCTACGAGGTGATTGATCTGGGCGTGATGGTGCCCTGGCCCACGATCTTGCAGGCCGCCAAGGACAATGACGCCGACATCATCGGCCTGTCGGGCCTGATCACACCATCGCTGGATGAAATGGTGACCGTTGCCGAAGAAATGCAGCGGGCGGGCCTGACGATCCCGCTGCTGATCGGCGGCGCGACAACGTCGAAGGTGCATACCGCGCTAAAGATCGACCCGGCCTATGATGGCCCGGTGATCCATGTGCTGGATGCCAGCCGCGCGGTCGGTGTGGCATCGCAATTGCTGTCAGATACGCAGCGGGACGGTTTTGTCGCAACGACCGCGGCCGATTATCAACATGTCCGCGATGTCCGTGCCGGCAAG
>JBJOJQ010000043.1:0-24466 GCA_046046525.1 Pseudomonadota bacterium | reverse complement strand
ACAGGATTTGCTGCAGAAAGTCGGCGTTTATGAAAATGCGGGGCTTAAGGCCAAGGGGAAGGGCAGAACAGGGCGTGCTGAAACAGACTGAACATCGGCGCACCGCATGGCGCGGCGGCTGCGCGAGTTTCACATTGCCGGCAATGTCGCGGATGAAGCCGCCCGCCAAAAGCGCCTGCCGCACCGCCTGCTCAACGGCTGCAAGGCTGCGCCCGGCCGCGTCAATCGCAGCGATGCCCTGCAATACAAGCTGGCCATTGGCAGCGACCACGTAGCTGCCCGAAATCACATCGGCATCGCCGCTGATCATCAGCTTCAGCCGATCGCCCGGCCCGATCAGATCCGGCATGGCGACCAGAACATCAGCCTCCACCCGCGTCCGCCCTGCAACAATGGCTGGCATAGCGGGTGTGGCGCAGGTCTGCCCCGCTGCGCGCGCCAGGTGCTGTTCGCGCTGATATTCCACCAGCGGCGGGTTGGCGGGCCTTGGCATGGTCGCGCAGCCCGACAAGAGCGTCGCACCCATGATAAGCGAAGAATAAGCGGTTTTGGCGGCCATATCTCGTCCTGATCCTGCCCCCCAGAACGCAATCGCCATGCCAAATGGGTGTCCGGACCAAAATCGGCGTCAAATCGACGCCTTGGCCGCCTTGCAGGCCTGAAACCCAGCCTATTGCCTGTCGCAAACTGCACGAATGCCGTATTGCATTTTGCACCAGCGCCGGATGCAGGATGCAAAGGCGCATCCCGAAATGATCCTGTTTCCGCGGCCTTAGCGTTTGGCATGGATCCTGCCGTGCAAGACCCAGTTTTTCACGCATTCCGGGGAGTTGACCATGCCTGCACTTAAACCGATCCGCACCGCCGTGTTTCCTGTGGCCGGGCTTGGCACCCGTTTTCTGCCGGCGACCAAGGCGATGCCCAAGGAAATGCTGCCGGTGATTGATCGACCCCTGATCCAATATGCCGTTGATGAAGCGCGCGAAGCGGGGATTGAACAGCTGGTGTTCATCACCGGGCGGGGCAAGACCGCGATTGTCGAACATTTTGACATGGCGTTTGAACTGGAAACGACGATGCGGGATCGGGCCAAGGCGATCGACGCCCTGGCACCGACGCGGATTGAACCGGGCAATTTGTTGACCGTGCGCCAGCAGGTTCCGCTTGGCCTTGGCCATGCCATCTGGTGTGCGCGCGCCGTTGTCGGGGATGCGCCCTTTGCCGTTATCCTGCCCGATGAACTGATGGTCGGCAAAACCGGCTGCCTGAAGCAAATGGTTGAGGCTTATGCAAAGGTTGGCGGCAATCTGATCTCTGTTTTGGAGGTCCCCCGCGATGACGTGTCCAGCTATGGCGTCATTCATCCCGGTGCACGCCACGGGACGTTGACGGAGGTCAAAGGGCTGATTGAAAAGCCGCGCGTTGAGGACGCCCCCTCCAATCTTATCGTGTCAGGCCGCTATATTCTCCAGCCCGATGTCATGCGCATCCTAGATGGGCAAGACAAAGGGGCCGGTGGGGAAATTCAGCTGACCGACGCAATGGCGCAGTTGATTGGCCATCAGCCCTTTCATGCGGTGACCTTTGCCGGCCGTCGCTTTGATTGTGGCAGCAAGGCGGGCTTTGTGGAGGCCACACTGGCCCTGGCGCTCGCCCGTCCGGATTTGGCCGATGAAGTTGCAAAAGCGGCATGGCGCCTTTTATCCGAAGCCAAACAGGCACAAGCCGCCTGAGCGGGAGTTGATTGCCCGGCCATTCCGGGGCATCGCAACATCATGCCGATGCTGTTCATCTTTGGGCTGGGATATAGCGCCAGTCATCTTGCCCAGACCCTGCGGGTGCAGGGCTGGGATATTGTGTCGACCGGATCGGCAGGCAGCCTGCGTTTCGATGATACGGCATCCGTCCGCCTGGCGCTGGCTGAGGCGACGCATATCCTGTCATCCGTGCCGCCCATGGCCGATGGGGATCCTGTCTTGCGTGATTATGGGGCAGCGCTGGACGCTGTGGCGGCGCGTGGCGCCTGGATCGGCTATTTATCATCCACCGGCGTCTATGGGGACACCAAGGGCGCCTGGGTCGATGAAAGCGGCCCTATCCGGGGTCGCCGCGCCAACCGCAACGCAGCGGATCTGGACTGGCAGGCCCTGGGCGCGCGAGTGTTTCGTCTGCCGGGCATTTACGGGCCGGGCCGCTCTGCGCTGGACCGGGTGGCAGAAGGGCGCGCCCATTGCATCGACCTGCCCGATCAGGTCTTTAGCCGGATACATGTCGATGACATCGTCTCTGGGGTGATCGCGGGCATGACTGGCCCGGCGGGCGTCTATAATCTGTCGGACGATCTGCCCTGCGGTCAGAATGAGGTCATCCGCCATGCCTGCGACCTGCTGGGCCTGCCGCACCCGCCCGTCCAGACCATGGATGAGGCCGGCCTGTCCCCCATGGCGCGGGCCTTTTACGCGGAAAACCGCCGGGTCGCCAACCTTAAGGCCAAACGCATGCTGGGTTGGGCACCGCGCTATCCCGATTATCAATCGGGCTTAGCCGCCTGTTATCAGGCCGCCTGACGCCGCGCCGGCGCCAGGGCGATGGTCATGCCAATCAATACAATAATCCCACCAATCGCTGGCATGGGCGCCCAGCGATATCCTTCGAACAGCGTGGAAATCGCCATGGCGATCACCGGGATCAGAACATTTGAAAAGCCGGCCTTGCCCGGCCCGATCACCCGAACCAGGCCAAAATACAGCGTGAAGGTCACCGCACTTGCGGCAACCGCCAAATAGCCAAGGCCAAGAAAAAAGCCGAGACTATGGCCAATCACCGGCGGACCCACGGTGATCCAAGACCAAAACGCATTGATCATCGCGCCAAAGAGCATCGACCAGCCAATCAGGCTCATCATCGGCAAAGCACGGGCGCGCTTGCCGGCCTGCGCGACATTGGCAACAGAGGCTGTCATCACCGCGGCAAGCGTCAGGCCAACGCCCAGCAACGTATCCTCCGCCCCCGCCGGGTCTGCGCGGACTTCATGGATGAACAGCAACGCCACACCCACCAGGGCGAGCGCCGAGCCGATGATGAAGCGCCGGGAAAAGCTGTCCCCCAGAAAAATCCGCCCCAGCACCGCATTGGGCACGACGAGCAACGCAAAGATCACCGCCACCAGCCCCGAGGTCACATGATGTTCAGCCTCGTACACAAGGTTGAAGTTAAAGGTAAATTGCAGGCAGCCGATCAGGGCTGCAAAGCGAAGTTCGGGGGCGGTAAAGGCAATGCGCTGCCGATTGAACATCGCCACTGCAAGCATGGTGATTCCGCCCAGCAGGAAACGATATGTGACAGACCAGCTGGCGGGCACTTCGGCAATCTGCCCGCGAATGACAAACCAGGTCGATCCCCAGATCAAGGTCACGATCAAAAAGGGAAAAAAGATCCGCGGGCTGAGAAAGGAGGGCTGCGGCTCTGTCACAGCGCGGCAATCGCTGCGGCAAAGGCCGTGATCTCTGCCTGTGGCTGATCCCAGCTCACAACAAAGCGCACTTCCCCATCTGCCCAATCATAAAAATCAAAGCCTTGTGCCCGCAACCGGGCGGCGTCCTCGGGCGTCATCCGGGCAAAAACCTCATTGGCCTCCACCGCGTGGAGCAGGCGTTGGCCGCAAGCCTCTGCCAGGATTTGCGCGCCGGCATTGGCCGCACGGGCATTGTCGAGCCAGAGATCGTCACGCAGCAGGGCCCGTATCTGAGCGGCAAGATAGCGGCCCTTTGACAATAAATGTCCCGCCCGCTTGCGCCGTTCAACCACGCCCTGCGCCTTGGCCTTATCAAAATAGACCAGACATTCCGCGGCCATCCCGCCATTTTTGGTGAAGCCGAACGACAAGACATCAACGCCCGCCCGCCAGGTGACATCCGCTGGCGCACAGCCCAACGTCACCATGGCATTGGCAAAACGTGCGCCATCCATGTGCACACCAAGGCCATGCGCATGGGCAATCTCCCCCAGGGCTGCGACCTCATCGGGACGATAGACACGGCCATATTCGGTTGCATTGGTGATCGACAGCGCATGTGGCTGCGCCCAGTGAACGCCGCCGGGCGTGGCCGCGAGACGCGCGGCGAGCGCGGACGCACTGATCTTTGCGCCATCGCCCTCAACAAGCACCAGCTTGGCGCCATGGGTGTAGAATTCGGGCGCGCCGCATTCATCATTCTGGATATGCGCGTCCCTGTGGCACAAAATGCTGCCATAAGGCGGGCAGAGGCTCGCAAGGGCGAGGGAATTGGCGGCCGTCCCCGTGGCAACCCAGATGGCTGTAACATCGGTTTCGAACAGATCAGACAAGTGCCGGTCCAGCGACCGGCTGATCGCATCGCCATCATAAGCGGTATCGACGTGATTGGCCGCGGCCATCGCCTCAAGCACGGCGGGGTGGACGCTGGCGGCATTATCGGAAAAGAAACGCATGCGTGCGTCTTGGCGGCACTCGGCCGGTGGGTCAACCTGAGGTGAAGGGCAATGGTGCTGCTGGCGAGGATTGAACTCGCGGCCTCTCCCTTACCAAGGGAGTGCTCTACCACTGAGCTACAGCAGCGTAACCATGCGAAGGGCAGCCAACCTGTTGGTGGACCGCAATGACGCGCGCCTATGGACAAAAGCTATGGACGGGTCAAGCACATCGCGCCAAATGGGCATGAAATGAGCAAGAATGATCCCGAACGCGCCCGTCGTCTGGCCGAAGCCCTGCGCGCCAATCTGCGCAAAAGGAAAACGCCCAAGGACGATCTGGCGGAAAAAGCCGCAAACCCAGCGCCAGACGCCAAAGGCTGACCCTGCCGCTCAGCCCAGCGAGCGACAGCTGTCCTCCAGCCATTGGCGGGCCTCGCCGTCCAGTTGCGGGCCAATGAGCGCCATCACCTGCGCATGATAATCGTCCCACCAGCGCAGTTCATCGCGCGTCATCAGGCGCGTGTCGACCAGGCGACGATCAATGGGCGCAAAGGTCAGCGTTTCAAAGCCAAGATATTGGCCTTCGGCGCCGGGAATCTCACGGTCTTCGACCAGGATCAGATTCTCGGTCCGGATGCCATAGCCGCCCGCTTTGTAATAGCCGGGTTCGTTGGACAGGATCATGCCGGGGCGCAGAACCTCTTCTGTGCCCGCCTGGCCACCGGCGCTTTTGCCAATGCGTTGCGGCCCTTCATGCACCGATAAAAATGCGCCGACGCCATGGCCCGTGCCATGCGCGTAATCGACACCTGCTTCCCACAAATGCATGCGCGCCAAAGTGTCCAGCTGGCTGCCGCGCGTGCCCAGCGGAAACACCGCCCGGGCCAAGGCGATATGGCCTTTCAGAACGCGGGTGAACCGATCTTTCATCTCGGCCGTTGGTTCGCCCGGGCCGATCCAGATGGTGCGCGTCACATCGGTTGTACCGTCCAGATATTGGCCACCCGAATCAACAAGGTAGATGCTGTTGGGCGCAACGGCTCGGTTGCTCGCTTCATCCACCTTATAATGGCAGATCGCGGCATTGGGCCCGGCCCCGGAAATCGTGTCGAACGACAGGTCCACCAGCCGACCTGTTGCCCGGCGAAAGTCTTCCAGCTTGGCCGCCGCCGACAATTCGGTCTGGCCGCCTTTGGGCGCTTCCATCGTCATCCAGTGGAGAAACTGGGTTAGCGCCGCACCATCGCGTTTTTGCGCGGCCCGGTGACCGGCCTGTTCGACCGCATTTTTGATGGCCTTGGGCAGGATGGTCGGGTCACGGGCCTCCACGATCTTGGCCCCGCCATCGGCAAGACGCGAAAAGATCGCCGCGACCGCCCGTTCCGGGTCCACCGCCACGCGCTTGCCCGCCATGGCCCCCAGTGCGGGCGTGAATGCTGCGCGATCATGGATACGCACGGCATTGCCCAGATGCTGCACAACGCCGTCATCCAGCTTGGCCGGATCCACAAAGAAATCGGCGGTCCCATCGCTGTTGAGGATCGCAAAGGACAGGGCAACCGGTGTCCGGTCGACATCGCTGCCGCGGATGTTGAACGTCCATGCAACCGAATCGAGCGCGCTGATAATGGCGGCGTCCAGCCCGTTCTGGCTCAGCCAGTCGGCCACCTCTTGCCGCTTATCGGCGGAACTGCGCCCGGCATATTGATCGTCGAGCGCGATCAGCTTGGCGGTTGAAGGGGCTGGCTGATCGGTCCAGACCTCATCAATCGGGTTGCGGTCCACCGCCACCAGCTGCGCCTTTTTGGCCGCAAGCGCCGCTGTTGCCGCGTCCACCCAGGGCTTGGTGTGCAGCCAGGGATCATAGCCAATCCGTCCGCCTGCCGGCACATGTGCGGACAACCAGTCCACAACACTGGTGTCGAGCGTCGACTGATAGGACCAAAGCTGCCCATCCACCTGTTCACGCACCTGAATTGTATAGCGCCCATCGACGAAGATCGCCGCTTCGTTCGCGAGGACAACAGCAGAACCAGCCGATCCCCCAAAACCGGTCAACCAGCCCAGACGCTGCGCATAAGCCCCGACATATTCCGACATATGCTCATCGCAAATCGGGACCACAAAACCATCAAGGCCATCGGCCTTAAGCTGGTGACGCAGGGCCGCAAGACGGGCTTCATAAAGTGACATGCAGATGCTTTCCGCTGGATCGGTTCAATAAGATATCGGCTATAGGCGCTGCCACCCCAGGATCAAAGAGGGGGTCGCCCCGTCAATCCCTTATTCAATCGACGCGTTCAAACGGTCAATCGCGGCGGCATAGTCTGACATAAAGTCCTGCACCACCGATCGCGCCGACACGATGTTATCGACCAAGCCAACCCCCTGCCCGACAAAATATGTCACCAGGGCCTTGGCCTGTTCATTCCCGCCTTCCGCCGATTTGGTGGCCTTGTGAATGGCCGGTTCGGCGATCAGCGACTGCATGGGCATGGGAAGCGCACCGGGGCTGTCCGGGCCTTCCCAGGCCTCTGTCCAGGCGGATACAAGCTGGCGCGAATATTTGCCTGTGCGCCCTTTGGACCGCACCGTATCGCGGGAGCGCGCGGCCACCATCTTTTCCCGGAAAATCTGGGAACATTCGCTTTCTGTTGTCGCCAGCCAGACAGACCCTGTCCAGGCGCCCGCCGCGCCCATGGCCATACAGGCCGCCATTTGTTCGCCCGTCATGATGCCCCCTGCGGCCAGCACCGGGATATCATGGCCCGCCGCACGCAGGGCCCGCACCACTTCTGGGATCAGCACGATCGTCGCGACTTCGCCGCAATGTCCCCCGGCCTCCCCACCTTGCGCCACGATGACGTCGCACCCGGCCTCTGCAAGGCGCAGGGCATGTTCCTTGGCGCCCGCCAGCGCCCCAACCGGCACATTATGGGCGCGGCCCATTTCAATCATTTCGGCGGGCGGCACACCCAGCGCATTGACGATCATGCGGATCGGGTGATTAAAGGCCACGCGCAGCAATTCCATGGCTTCTTCCGGCCAGAAGGGCGGCGGCGCATCGGCGCTGCGCGTCCGGGCATGGTCCCCGGCACTGTCAACACCATGCGCCTTCAACAGACCATCGACGAAATCCCGATGCGCCTGGGGGATGCGTTCCGCCAGTTTTTTGGAGGTCAGATCCTTTTCATGCTTCACGCTCAGATTTTCGGGGATCAGGACATCAATTCCATAAGGCTTGCCATCGACATGCGCGTCGATCCACTGCAATTCAACCTCAAGCTCTTGCGGATTGAACGCGGTCGCGCCCAGCACGCCAAAGCCACCCGCACGGGACACAGCCGCAACAACATCGCGGCAATGGCTGAATGCGAACAGCGGAAACTCTATGCCCAGGCGGGCGCACAACTCATTGGCCATCTTTGCCTCTCCTTTTGAGACGTGTATCACCAAGCTGATCGGGGAAAACAAGCATGTCCAAAGCATCTGTCATTCTGGCCGCCCTTATTTTGGGGCTGGGTCTCGGCATTTTGCTGGATGCCAATCATCATGGCCTCACCGAAGCGGCTGATGTCGTCGGGACATTATGGCTCAACGGGTTGCGCATGACGGTGGTGCCGTTGGTGGTCGCGCTGCTGGTCACCGGCATTGCCCAGACGGCAGCGGCCGCGCGCGCCGGCCGTCTTGCCCTGCGCGCGGTGATCACCATGATGGTCATCCTCTGGGGATCGGCCACACTTGCCGCCTTTGTGACCCCGGCACTTTTATCCGCCTTCCCCATGCCATTAGAGGCCGGTGCAGCGTTGAAATCCGCCCTGTCGACCGCGCCAACCACGGGTGAGGTCAAACCGTTTACAGAATTTCTGCGCGCGATTGTGCCGACCAACCCAATTCAAGCTGCGGCCAGCGACGCCATTTTGCCGTTGATTGTCTTTACCATGGCCTTTGCCTTTGCCGTGATTCGCTTGCCAGAGGACAAGCGACGGCTGATTGGCGGCGTGTTCGATGCCATTGCCGATGCGATGCTGATCGTCATCAACTGGGTCTTGGCCCTTGCGCCCATTGGCGTGTTCGCGCTGGCCTTTGTTGTCGGGGCAAAGGCCGGGACGGCGGCCTTGGGCGCGCTGGCCCATTATGTCGCGATTGTCACCGCCACGGGCTCAACAATTTGGCTGCTGGCCTTTGCGCTGGCGGCGATTGGCGGGCGGCAAAATCCGATCCGCTTTTTCCGCGCGGCCATCCCTGCCCAAGCTGTGGCCATTTCCACCCAATCCTCGCTGGTCTCCTTACCCGCCATGCTGCGCGGGGTTTCAGCGCTGGGCATCCCGCCGGCAACAGCCGATCTGGTTCTTCCGGTCGCGGTTGCGATCTTTCGCGCAACGGGGCCAGCGATGAATCTGGCGGTCGCGATTTATGTCGCGCACTGGATGCAGATTGAGCTGTCCCCCTGGGTGCTGGCCGCCGGGGTCGCGGCCGCAGCCACGACGACATTGGGCGCGGTGAGCCTGCCCGGCACGGTCAGCTTTGTAACCTCCATTGCCCCGATCTCGCTCGCCATGGGCGTGCCGGTTGAGCCGCTGGCGCTGCTGATCGCGGTCGAAACCTTTCCAGACATCATGCGCACGCTGGGCAATGTCACCATGGATATGGCGGTCACCGCCACCATTTCCGAACGCGCTGGCGACAAAGCGCCGGACCGGCCGGATTAAGCCCCGGCGCTGCGCCCTATAGCCAGCGCCATAGCCCAGCCACAGGCGCGCCGAGCATAGGGTGCACATAGCTTGCCAAAAGCCACAGGATCGTGCCCAGTGCGACAATGCGCAGGCCCGGCCAGGCCGTGGCCCAGCTGCTCCGTCCCCCGATCTGTGTGCCAAATGGCATGAAGCTGGTCCGCGATGACCAGTCGCGCCAGGCATCGCCCATCAAGCGTGCCTTTTTATGATCTTGCCCAGCCGATCCGCCCAGCGCGAGGATCAGGATACCCCCGGTGAGGACCAGGCTGGCGGCATAAGGGGCAACCAGCATATGGCCGACCGCCCAAAGCGCAAAGCCCCACATCATGGGGTGGCGGGTGATATGAAAGACGCCGTGAACGGGTTTGCGCGCGGCATCGGCAGCGCCCGGCGCGGGCATCGCAGGATTGCCGGTCAACGACCCGACAAAAAGGATCGCGCCAACCAGCACCAGCCCGCTTGCAATCGCCCAATGGCCATCGCCCGGCTGCCAAAGATAGGCACCCATGGGCGCATCGCGAAACGCCATGACGGCCCAACCAAAACTGACGAGCGAGACCAGCGAATAGACACCGCTGAACCCGCCTTCACCCAGCCGCGCGACAAGCGGCGCACGCAAAGGGTGCGACATCAAAAAATGCGTCCCGACAAAAACGGCCATTGCCAAAACAAGCTGCTGCATAGGGCTCTCCTCTTCCCAATGCGCACTGTGTCCCTGATTTGGGGGATTTTGCCTAGAAGATTTTCCGCAGGCTGATTTCCACGCGCCGCCCAACCGGATCAAGATAGCCGGGTTGATACCGCACCGGAACAAGACCAGTCTGATCGCGCACATCCTGTATGTCGTTCAAAACATTATCAATGCGCAGCGCCAGCCGGGTTCCCTTCAAGGCCGGGATGGCGGCCAGGATTTGCTTTTTCTGATCAAAATTCAGGAAGAAGCGCAGGTTTAATGTCGTCAGATCAGAAAAATTCAGGCTATTGCCTTGTCCGGCAAGGCGCACGGTCGTTGCGGACTGATGGCTGCCATTGACGCGAAAGCCGACACCCTTGTTGAACCAGCCGCCTTCCAGATCCACGACATGGCGGGGGCTGCCACCCGACTGACCCGTGGCGTCGCCGCCCAGAAGGTCAAGCTGCGGCACCGATCCGGCCAGATCAACCTCATCCTGAAATTTGACGGTGTGATAAAGCGATACCGACCAGCGACCGCCCTGGCCGCGCCCAAAGCCGCCAAAGCCGCGACCGCCCGCCGCTGGGCCGCCGCCACTTGCTGATTGGCCGATTTGCTTTTGATAATTCATGCCCCATTTCAGCTGCGTACTGCGCGCGGCGAGGAAATTGACGGGCCGTTGATCCACCGAGATCAAGGCCCCAGTCACGTCCCTGCGGAACCGGTCCGGAAAGGCCAGTTCAGTCACCGCTGTCAGCGCCGGAAAGGCCGAAATCGGGTTGGTGCTGCGGTTGCGGAAATAATTGGCGGTCAGCGTCATGCCGGACACCCATTGCGGCTCATACGTCAGGCCCAATTTGGTGTCGCGGCGCTTTTCAGCAACCAAAGCGCCATTGCCGCCACTGATGAGCGTCACCAGGGCCGATGTGCCGCGCACATAATCAAAAACCAGCGCATTGGGGGTGATCAACATGGACTCGCCCAGTTGCGATGCTGTTGGTGCCGCTTCTGCCGCTGCAAAACTGCCCAAAAGCGTGACACCGCGTAGCGGAGACCAGGTGACGCCATAGCCATAGGCCGTGATCGCGCCAAAATCAGACAGGTGCTGATACCCCCCGTTGAGATTGATCGACAAATCGCCAATCGCGGCACCCACGGCGCGGCGCCGACTGGTCAGGGGCAGGTCCAGATTGGCCCGGCCATTCACATCATCGCGTGTGATTTGGCTGCGTGTCGAAACGGCGGCCCGTTCCGACAGGCTTTCAATATCGCGGGTTTCTGCGCCAAGCGTCATGTTGATCGTGGCGGGCCCTGCGGGCAATTCAAAAGCCGGGCCGGTCAGGGATAGCGTGCCCGTGCCGACCATCAGGCGGGATCGCGCACGATTGCGGGTTGCAACCGCCGGATCCTGCGCATCGGTCAGGGTCAACAGAACCGTCCGCTCTCCACTGGCCGTGGCCGTCCAGTTGAACCGCGATAGGCGGCCATCCAGCGTCAGGCCCGCTGTCCAGGATCGGGTATCCGCATCCCGCACAATCGGGGTTGCCGGGCCTGCCCCGGCGGCGAGACCAAGCAGCGATTGCGCGTCGGCGCGATTATGCTGCACGCTGAGGGTCGCCCCGGTTCCGCTGCCGAATGTGCGGTTCAGGACGGCGTTCAGCTTAAGCGCTTCATTGGCCGGCGCCAGCGTCCGATAGGCCGTCTGATCAACACCTTCTGGCTGGATCTTACGTTCCTTTTCCAGGATCGCGCCATAACGATCATATTCAGCGTCAATATTGATCCGGCCTTTGTCTTCAATGCGCACCAGGCTTGTTTCAACCGCGGCATCGGTCCGCCCGCCGGCCGTCGGGCCGCCGACTTCCCCTTCCAGGGTGATTGCGGAAAAGCCCGGCTTCAGGATGAAATTGATCACCCGTTGATCCGCGGAAAAGCCATAGCGCAGGGCCGCTTCCTCAGGCAGAACCTCGACCCGCTGAATGGCCTCTGACGGCAGGTCGCGAATCTCGGCAAAGCCTGAAATCCGCTTCCCATTGAGCAGCACAACCGGCCGACCTTCACCCCGGCCCCGGCCAGACCGGGTCTGCGCGGATAAGGCCCCCAGCAGGTCGGTGACGCTTGACACGCCATAGCTTTCGACCGCCGCTGCATCGAGGACGATGTCCGCCGGAATATCGACATTGACAGACCCCGCCAGACGGGGGGCCGTGACAATGATGTCAACGCCGTCATCGTCCGCAGACAGGGGTGCTGACGCGGCAGCGGCCAGCGCAGATGCAGGGGTGATGATCAGCGCCAAGCCGGCGCTGCAAGACAAGGGGAGGTTTATTTTCATATCGTTGGCTTCAATTGCGAAGCAAATATTGCATGCGCGTGAACAAAATCGATCTGGGCCCATCCGCACGCCGCGGACAGGCCCCTTTTCGATTAATGATCATAGGCGTTCGGCAAACGGCCCTCTTGCGGATCATTATAGCGATCGCGCAACCGGGTCTGCCGGGTTGAAAGCGGTTGCTTCACGCCGTCAATCCAGACGTCTGTTACGCCGGTCGCCACTTCCAGTGGATCACCGTCCCACAGCACAATATCCGCACGACGCCCGGTCTTGAGCGCGCCAATCTCTGCCCCCAGGCCGGCAATCGAAGCCGGCACCGATGTGATGGCGGCAAATGCCTCAGACCATGTCAGGCCGGTTGCCCCCGGCACCTTGGTCAAGGCGACCAGATTGCCCGCATATTGCATGCTGAGCTGCGCCTGACGGGCTTCGTTATCATTGATCATGCCAATGCCAACCTCAACACCGGCGGCCTTCATGCGACCAATGTTCGACTGGGTGGCGGCCAATTGTTCAAAGGAATCGGGCAGGTCATTGAGCGCAGAGGCCAGAACCGGCACCTTGGCAGCGGCAATTTGCGGGGCAACCCGCCAGCCCTCTGTTGCACCGACCAGCACTAGATTGAGCGTCGGATAGTCCTTTTTCAACGCCAGAACGGACAGAATGTCGGGTGCGCTTTCGACATGAATGAACAGCTTCATCGTGCCATTGGCCACGGGGATGAGTGCCAGGGCATCCTGCCGCTTCAACAGGGCATTGTCGCGAAACACGCCCTTGGCCGCATCGGCCGCCTCTGCCAGGGCCGTGCGGAAGGCAGCGATCAAGGCCGGGCGGGACCCACCGGCAATGCGTGCCCCCGTTTCGCCAAATTCAACAAACTGAAACGCCTTCGCCTTGGTCACCGGGTCAAAATCTGCCCCTGTGTCGATCACGGCGCCCTGCCCGGCAAAAATCGCATTGCCCGCATCGGGCGACACAATTGCGCGCGTCACGCCGGCTGCGCGATTGACAGGCATCGCCGCCACATCGGGATTGATGGCCGGGGCCATATCCAGCGATGCATTAAAGGGCGAATTGCGCGCTTCGGTATCATTTGATGGGTCGACGGCATCCACACCGACAAGGCCCAACCGCGTGAACCCAGCGACAATGCCCGGTGTCACCCATTTGCCCGTTGCGTCGACGCGCGTTGCCCCGGCGGGAATGGCGATATTCGCGCCTGCCGCCACAATGCGGCCATTGGCGACGATCACCGTGCCCTGTTCAATCGGCGCCGTGCCATCCCCGATGACAAGTTTACCGCCGGTAATGGCCACGGTCTGCGCCGCAGCGGGGGCAGCGATCAAGGCGGCACAAGCCAGAAGAAGATGCTTCACTTCACGTCTCCTTCACCGGGCTGGCCCAATTCAAAATCGGCCACTGGCCGCTTTTTCGGATCAGCTGCATCATACATCAACGCACCATCAACCCACACCTTGTCCGGGCGTGTGTACACCGACAGCGGATTGCCATTCCACAGAACGATATCGGCCATTTTGCCGGGCTTCAGGCTGCCGGTCTTGTCCGCAATGCCCAGCGCCTTGGCGGGATTATAGCTGAGCCAGGTCCAGGCGACCTCATCCGCCACATCAATGCCGATCCGGCGCCCATCGCCCAGGGCCTTGGCGGCTTCCTGGTTCAGGCGCTGAATGCCATTGGCGTCATCTGAATGGACAATGGCGCAGGCCCCGGCCTTGTGCACCAGCGGGATGTTTTCATTGATGGCGTCATAAGATTCCATCTTAAAACCCCACCAATCCGCCCACATGGCTGAACAAATGCCCTCTTTCGCCAAAAGATCGGCAATTTTGTAGCTTTCAACAGCATGGTGGAAGGTCGACACCTTATAGCCGAATTCCTTGGCCATATCGATGACCAGGCTCATTTCATCGGCGCGGTAACAATGGTTGTGGACCAGAATTTCGCCCGCCAGCACGCCAGCCAGCGTTTCCATGCCCAGATCGCGATTGACGCTGTCGCCCTTGTCGACCTTGCGCTTATATTCGACTGCCTTGGCCCAAGTCTGGCGGTTGACGGCCATATTGCCCATGCGGGTCTGCGGCATCTGCCCGCGCGAGCCATAGACACGCTTGGGATTTTCACCACAGGCCATTTTCAAACCATAAGGCGCGCCGGGAAACTTCATGCCCTGCACGTTGCGCGCATAGACATTTTTAACCGTGACAGAGCGGCCGCCAAATAGATTGGCTGAGCCCGGCAGGATCTGAAGCGTGGTGACACCACCATTGGCCAAGGCGCGCGAAAAGCCGGGATCTTGCGGCCAGACGCTATGTTCGGCCCAGACTTCCGGGCGGGCGGCGCCGGTGGCTTCATTGCCATCCGAATGTGCATCCACGCCCGGCGACGGATAATCCCCAAGGTGCGAATGGACATCGATAATGCCCGGCGTCACCCATTTGCCGGTCCCGTCGATCACGGTGTACCCGTCTTTGATCGGATTGCCCGTTTCAACCGCGTCCACCTTGCCATCGCGGAAATAGACGGTGGCATTGACGAATTTCGCCCCTTCCCCGTCATAGACCGTGACATTCGTCACCGCCGTCGGAACGCCGGGATAGGCCCGGTAGGTGGAGGGATAAGGGTCCTTATTAATGGCCGAGGCAGCGGCATCCGCCCCTTTGGCCTTTTTCTTGGCGATGGCCGGGGTCGCAAGCGACGCCAGCACCATCGCCGACCCAGCGAGCAAAGCTGTGACACGCATTAGTGGGTTTTTCCTTCTACGTTATCGGTCAAGGTATCGAGGTGCATCCAGCGCTTCACAATGCGGGAAACGAGCAGCACGCCGACACCAATGGCAATCGTGATCCAGCCGATCTGGGCATAGACGGCGAGCGTGCCTTCCTTCGACATTTCGCCATCATGCCCGCCGGTGGCCTCGCCAATTTTCCCGGCAACGAAATTGCCGCCGGCGGTCGCAAAGAACCAGGCGCCCATGATGAGGCTGGCCATCTGCGCCGGGGCAAGGCGGTTCATCGCCGACAGCCCGACAGGCGAGAGGCAGAGTTCCCCCGTCGTCTGGAAAAGATAGACGAGGAAAATGAACAGCACGGGGGTCAGATTTTCCATGCCCGTGGCCTGCGCGCCCCACACCAGGACAAGGAAGGAAAAGCCGACCTGCAGCAGGGCCAGACCAAATTTGGCCGGCGTGGACGGTTCCAAGCCCCGCTGGCCAAGCCAGGTCCACAGCCAGGCAAAGACCGGGCCGAAAATCACGATATAGGCGGGGTTGATCGACTGAAAGATCGACGCCGGAACGCCGGCACGATCAACATAACGGTCGGTAAAGAGGTTGAGCGAACCGCCCGCCTGTTCGAACAAGCCCCAAAAGATCGGTTGCAGCGCAATCAGGAAGATGATCGCAAAAATCCGATCCCGGTCCTGTTTTTCGAGCTTGATCGCGCTGACCACAATGTAAAGCAGCAACACCGCGCCCGAGGCCAAAAGCAGCGAGCCGATAAGGTTCTGATACTGGATCAGCACCCAGATCACGGCAATGGACGCCAGGCTCAACGCATAAAGCAGCCATTCAAAAGGCAGGCCGGCCACCCGGCGGGTGAGCGCCACGGGGTCCGGGCTTTCGCCCTTGCCCATCAACAGCGGCTTGCCCCACATGAACACAATCAGGCCGAGCAACATACCAATGCCGGCGGCGCCAAAGCCATAAGACCAGCCATAGGTTTCACCGAGATAGCCCGCAACCAGCGTGCCGATGAACGCGCCGACATTAATGCCCATGTAAAAAATCGTATAAGCGCCGTCGCGCCGCACATCGGTGCGCGGGTATAACTGGCCGACGATCACGGAAATATTGGCCTTCAGAAAGCCGGAGCCGACGATGATGAAGGCAAGTGCACCCCAAAAAACGTTGAGTGCAGCGCTGCCCTGTCCGCCATCGCCTTCGACCGCCATCAGCAAATGGCCGATGGTCAATAAAACAGCGCCAAACAGCACCGCCTTGCGCTGGCCCAGATAACGGTCAGCCAGATATCCGCCCAGAACCGGCGTGATATAGACGAGACTGGTATAGGCCCCGTAAATGAGGTTCGCCTCTCCGTCCGAAAACAGCCAGTGCTTGGTCAGGTAGAAAATCAGGAGCGCGCGCATCCCATAATAGGAAAAGCGTTCCCACATTTCGGCGAAAAACAGGACGAACAGGCCACGCGGGTGACCCAGGATTGTTTTGTCGTCAAATCCGGCGACGGGTGGTGCGGATGCCATTTCGGCTAAGCTCCCCTTGAAATGATGGTCGTGCCGTCACCGGCAGCTCTGGCCGGGGAAACTAGCGCAGAAATTGCGCGTGTGAAGAAGAATATTGCGTAAACCAAAGGTGATATCCCCGAAGGCCCGATACGCCCCCGCGCCCTGGACGCCAGTGCCCAAGCCGACGAACCGTCAAATTCATTCGACCAGCCACCTGCCCTTGAAATCCACCGACACCCAGCCCCATATCCCAAGGATGAGTGATGCGATCAAATGGCACGGGACAACCATCGTCAGCGTGCGCACATCCGGCAAGGTTGTCATTGCAGGCGACGGCCAGGTGTCCATGGGGCCGACAGTGATGAAGCCCAATGCCCGCAAGGTCCGCCCTTTGGGCAATGGCGGCGTGATTGCCGGTTTTGCCGGCGCGACGGCGGATGCCTTCACCCTGTTTGACCGGCTGGAACGCAAGCTGGAACAATATCATGGCCAGTTGCTGCGCGCGGCGGTGGAGCTTGCCAAGGATTGGCGGACCGACAAATATCTGCGCAATCTGGAAGCCATGATGATCGTTGCGGATAAGGACGTTACCCTGATCCTGACCGGCAATGGCGATGTGCTGGAACCTGTTGACGGGATCGCGGCCATCGGTTCTGGCGGCAATTTTGCTCTCGCCGCCGCCCGCGCGCTCAAAGATTATGAAAAAGACGCCGAAACCCTGGCGCGCAAGGCCATGGCGGTCGCTGCCGATATCTGCGTCTACACCAATGACCAATTGACCGTGGAAACGCTCGACAGCAGCACGTGAGCCACGTCGTTTCATTTTTCCGCTTGGGCTAAGCCTGTCGCAGCCCTGCCTTTGCCCGGGCGGACTTAACAAACAGCCCTGCAACAAGATCAGGGCCATCGACATCTCCATTTGAAAAGACCCGCGCCATGAACAATTCACTGACACCAAAGGCCATTGTGACCGTCCTTGACGCCCATATCATCGGCCAGTCCGATGCCAAGCGTGCCGTCGCTGTGGCGATGCGCAATCGCTGGCGTCGGCAGCAGCTGGCCGATGATCTGCGCGACGAAGTGACGCCCAAGAACATCCTGATGATTGGCCCCACTGGCTGCGGCAAGACAGAGATCAGCCGCCGCCTCGCCAAGTTGGCCGATGCCCCGTTCGTGAAGGTGGAAGCGACGAAGTTCACGGAAGTCGGCTATGTCGGGCGCGATGTCGAACAAATCGCGCGCGATCTGGTTGAAGAGGCGATCCGCCTCGAAAAGGAAAGGCGCCGCGCGGCGGTTAAGGACAAGGCCGAAGAGGCGGCGATGACCCGGCTGCTGGATGCGCTGACGGGCAAAGATAGTTCAACGGCGACGCGCGACGCCTTTCGCCAGCGCTTTACCGATGGTCATCTCGACGCGACCGAAATCGAAATCGAAGTCGATTCCGCCCCGCAAATGCCCTTTGAGATCCCGGGCGCGCCCAATATCGGGATGATCAATCTGAGCGACATGATGGGCAAGGCCTTTGGCGGCGCGCCCAAAAAGCGGCGCAAAATGTCGGTGCGCGCGGCCTGGGCGAAGCTTGTCGAGGAAGAGGCGGATGCCCGGCTGGATCAAGACGATGTGGCCCGCGTGGCCCTGGCCGATGCAGAGGCCAATGGCATCGTGTTTCTGGATGAGATCGACAAGATTGCCGTATCGGATGTGCGCGGCGGATCGGTGAGCCGCGAAGGCGTGCAGCGTGATCTGTTGCCGCTGATCGAAGGCACAACGGTTGCCACCAAATATGGCCCGATGAAAACAGACCATATTCTGTTCATCGCCTCTGGCGCGTTCCATGTCGCCAAACCAAGCGATCTTTTGCCAGAATTGCAGGGCCGTCTGCCGATCCGGGTCGAACTGAACGCCCTCAGTGAAGAGGATTTTGTCCAGATTTTGTCAGACACGCGGGCAAGCCTGACGACGCAATATTCCGCACTTTTGGCAACCGAAGATGTGAAGGTGGATTTCACACCCGATGGCATTCGCGCCATTGCCAAAATTGCCGCTGAAGTGAACCAGTCGGTTGAAAATATCGGCGCCCGTCGCCTGTCCACCGTGCTGGAAAAGCTGCTGGAAGACATCAGCTTTGATGCCGAGGACAAAAGGGGCCAGACGGTCACGATCGACGCCGCATATGTGAACCAGCAATTGTCGGGCATCGCCCAGAATGTGGATCTGAGCAAATACGTCCTGTAACACCATCCCCAGTTTGATGGGGGTCGCTGAACGCCATGGATGACAAGCGCCCTTGCCCTGTGCAATGAGGGCGCGCTTTGACCAATCAGATCGACATTCAGGCAGAGGCGATCACCAATCAGGACGTCGCCAAGGGGGCCGGAACAACATTGCTGGCGCGTTTGGGCGGCGTGATCGAGGTCGTGGCCCAGCCGCTGTATGTCTGGCTGTTCGGACTGGCCGGATTTGGCCTGTATTCAGCGCTCTGGGCCGCCATTAATCTGATCGAAAATGTCGCGGATCTGGGCATGACATCGGCCCTGCAACGCACCGTGCCGCAAGCCAAGACGGAACGTGATGCCGTCGCGGCCCTGCGCACTGCCCTTATTCTGGGTGTCGGCCCCTGCATCCTGATTGCTGGGCTTGTGACAGCGATCGCCCCATCATTGACGCATGTGTTCAATGCGGCACAGGCCGATCAGGATCGGCTGGCTTTTCTGATCGCAACCTTTGTCTGGGCCTTGCCACTTTGGGCCTTTGTGGAGGTGGCGACATCCGCATTGCGCGCGCGGCGTGTTTTTGGCGCCGAAATTCGCCTGCGCCTGTTTTGGGAACAGGTCGTGCGCTTGATCATCGCCATTGCCTTATGGGCCGCCAATTTCGGCACGAGCGCCCTTTTTCTGGCGCATATTGCCTCTTTGCTGATCATTTCCGGCCTGTGTGTCCGGCTGCTGGCCCGGCATTATGACCTGCGGCTGATGACCCAGGGGCCGCTGGTCGACGCGATTTGGCATGATACGCTGAAGGCTGGGCTGGCCATTTTGCCGGCCAACATCGTGGCACGCGTGTTTAGCGATGCACCGACATTGGCGCTCAACACCTTGCTGCCAGGCGCGCAGGGCGCCGTCGCTGGCGGCTTGTTTGCGATTGCGCGCAAAATTTCCAGCATCGTGCAGCTGGTGCGCATCGCCTTTGCCTATGTGCTGTCCCCGCTCGCCTCGGCGGCCTCAAATCAGGGCAAAGACGGCGTGAATGAAATTTATGGCTTTGCAACGCGGGTGTCGACCGCCGTGGCCTTGCCGATGGGCGTTGTTCTGGCCGCCTGTGGCCCGGCCCTGCTCGCCCTGTTTGGCAAGGATGCCCGCATTGCCCTGCCCGCTGTTGTGCTGATGGTGGCGGCCCGCATTATCGAAGCGGTGACGGGCGCTGCCGTTCCCATTCAACAGGTTATTTCCGGATATAAAAGCCAATTGGTGGGCAGCATCGCCGGCATTGGCCTGTCAACCGGGGTGATCTGGATTGTGATGCCGCAAGGCGGGTTGACCGGCATGACGGCAGCTGTCGCCTTGGGCGTGGCCGCGGCCGCCGCCATTCCCATGTGGCAATTGATGCGCTTTGATGCGCTGCACCCATTTGCCGCGCCCTTTGGCCGGGTTTTGGCAAAATCACTGCTGGTGGCCGCGATCGGGCTTGGCCTTGGCCTGACCATTAACCTGTTGCCGGGCGTCCTGCACCTGCCGCTTTTGGTGCCGCTGCTCTTGGCGACCTTATGGTGCAGCGCGCGCTTTGCCCTTGGTCCGGCCGATCGTCAGGCGCTGGGCAAGACCGGCAAAGCCTTGCGGCTGACCTAGGCTCTGGCCGCGAGGATCTGTTCCGCCAAGGCATGATCGCTGGGCTTGTCGACATCAATCGCGGCCTCGGCGCTGCGCATATCCACCAATTGCGCGTTAAGACCCAGCCGTCGCCCCGCTTTGCGCAAGGCCGATTTCAGGCCGATGGTGCGGGTGATGGCGCGCAATGCCAGCCATGGCCCAAAATTCAAAAACAGCTTCCAGGCCTTTTTGCGATCCTGTTCAGCTTCTGCCCATAGCAACAGCGCGGCGCGGGCCCGGTCTGACCGCAGGGCGAACAGGTTCGCGCCCGACCAATGGCCATCGGCAAAGCGCAGCCAGGTCCGCCGATTATCCGGATAGGCCGCCAGCATTGTTGCACGTTCCACCATGCCAATTGCGACATCGGCTGTACCTGCCGCCACATCGGCCAGAAAATCGCGCACCATGGCGCGCGTCAACAACGGATGATCGGCGGTCGTCACAAGCACGGGCCAGGGTGCATTGGATGTCCCGGCATGGTTCAAAATGCTGGTCGAAATGCCCGATCCGCTGGTCAGGATATCGGCATCCCCCGCCATGCGCACGGCCGCTTCGAGCACGCCCGGCTCTTGCGCCAGAACGATGATACGGCGGATCTCTGGCACAGATTGCAGGGTGCGCACCACATGCGTGACCATGGGCACACCGCGGATCGGCACCAAGGCTTTCCAGTCCTGCCCAAAATGTTGCGCCAGCGGATCCGGCCCGGGGCGCTGCCCGGCCAAAATGATCGCCGTCCACTGGGGATCAGCCATGGTCACCTTTTCGCCTTAAAACCGACATATGACTGGATATTGATCATGGTGAGGGGGTCTCGACATGGGCATTTGAATGGGTCGTACTACACCTGCGCGGCCGCTTTGACAGCCCCGGATGACGGGCAGAGGCGGCAAAAGCGGATATATGGGCTATTCAAACTTGGCTTGTGACGAAATTTGAATATATCGACGCCTCCTGAACATGTTCAGTGAGATAAACCAAAAGACCATCGCGGATGCGCCGGCCAATTGGCCCGTCGGGATGCATGGAACACCAAGGACTTGAGCACCGTGTACCAAAAGGAACTGGCCCGCTTCGGCAAGAAGCTTTTCGTTATCCGCGGCGTTTATATCTACGCGACGATCGTGATTGGCGCTGTGATTGCCTGGGCAAATAAGGACTTGGGTCCCTTTGCAGATGCGGACGCCGACCGCGCATGGTTTTGGATCTCGCTGGCGGTCGCCAGCCTTGGCGCGCTGATCCGCATCAAGACATCCGGCCATGCGGCCTTGGGCACATCTGGCCGGGTGAAGGCCGCGGCAGAAGCCGCCGAACTCAACACGACCGGCCCCTATTCGCTGGTACGCAACCCGCTCTATGTCGGGCGCATTATCAACTATACGGGCATCGCGATGCTCAGCGGCAGCTGGGTTTTCGGCGTCATCGTTCTGCTGCTCTCCATCCTCATTTACGAGCGCGTCTCCGTCTATGAAGAAGAATTCCTGATCGGCAAATTCGGTGATGCGCATCGCGAATGGGCCGACCGCGTGCCCATGCTGTGGCCAAAGCTGACCGGCTGGGTCAAACCGAAATATGATTTCTGGTGGAAGCGGATGATCTGGCGGGAACGCCAGAAGGTCTTCCTTTTGGGCACCGCTGTTTTCCTCAACTGGGTGGCGCGGCATGATTTTGATCTGAACGCCCTGCCAGCCGATATGGGCATCTGGGTCTATGCCTGGGCGGCGCTGGCAGCCGGCTTTGTGCTGACCGAAATCATGGGCCTGTTCGGTTATTACAAGGATATGCGTTAATGCCGGGTCTGGCGCCGCTCATCGCATTGATCGGCGCCGACGGTTCGGGCAAATCCACGCTGCTTGACGATGTGGTGGCCCATGTGGCGCGCACACGGCCTGCACAATCGGGCTATCTTGGTTTGGGGTCAGGCCCCTTGGGAAAGAAAATCGGCGCTTTGCCGCTGATTGGCCCCGGTCTGGAACGCTTTCTGGAGGATAAGGCACGCCGGGCGCGCGACCCCAATGGGCGCATGCCGGGCCTTGCCACCGCGCTTGTGCTCTATCGCTATTCCCGCAAGCGAAAGGCGCGCTTTGATGCGATGATGGCGCTGCGCCGCCAAGGCATCACCGTGATCACCGATCGCTACCCACAGGCAGAAGTTGCCGGCTTTTATGACGGCCCCGGCCTGTCGGCCGCGCGCACGGACAGCGCAATCATCGCCCGGCTCGCCGCCCGCGAACGGCGGCTTTACGATCATATGGCGGCCGAACGGCCCAGCCTGGTCCTGCGCCTCAACATCGATCTTGCGACCGCCATGGCGCGCAAGCCAGATCATGAACGCACGCTGCTGGAACAGAAAATTGCGGCGACACCGCGCCTGACCTTCAACGGCGCGCCGATTTGCGACATTGATGCAACGCAGCCTTATGATCGGGTGCTGGCAGATGTTTGTGCCGCGATCGACACCGTGTTGGGCGCATCCCCGGCCAGCGCCGATGCGCAGACCAGATGAAAAGAGGCGCGGATGACCAATGAAGCATCACGGCTGGCCGCGGCGAAATGGCGGCTCCGGCTTGAAGATTGCAACAATGTTGCTGATTTTCGGGAACTTGCCCGCCGTCGCCTGCCCGGCCCGGTTTTCCACTATATCGATGGGGCGGCCGATGATGAAGTGACGCGCCGTCGCAACAGCGCCGCCTTTGACCGCTGCGACCTTGTCCCCAATGTGCTGGCCGGGGTTGCCGATATTGATATGCGCACAACGGTGATGGGGCAGGACATTGCGATGCCGCTGTTTCTGTCCCCAACGGCCTTGCAACGCGTTTTTCATTGGCAAGGTGAACGGGCGGTTGGCCGGGCGGCTGAAAAATTCGGCACCTTTTTCGGGATTTCGAGCCTGGCCACGGTATCGATTGAGGAAATCGGACAGAGCATTTCGACGCCCAAGCTGTTCCAGCTGTATATTCATAAGGACAAGGGCCTGAACCATGCGATGGTTGAAGCCTGCAAAGCCGCCCGCTTTGATGCCATTGCGTTGACCGTCGACACCATTGTCAGCGGCAATCGTGAACGCTGCATGCAGACGGGCTTTACGTCGCCGCCCCGGCTGAGCCTGTCCTCTGCCTTTGATTTTGCTCTTCATCCGCGCTGGACGCTCAACTATCTGCTGCGCGACAAATTTGAACTGTCGAACCTGAAAGATCATGTCCGCGAAGGATCGCAACAGGCGATTTCGATCCAGGATTATTTCAACACGATGCTCGACACATCGATGGACTGGGTAACCGCCGAAAAGGTACGCAGCGACTGGGGTGGGCAGTTTTGCCTGAAAGGCATCATGTCGGTTGAGGATGCCAAACGTGCGGTCGATATTGGTGCCACCGCCATCATGGTGTCCAACCATGGCGGGCGCCAGCTGGACGGCAGTCGCGCGCCTTTTGATCAGCTGGCAGAGATTGTGGATGCCGTTGGCGACAAGATTGACGTGATCTGCGATGGCGGCATCACCCGCGGCAGCCATGTGCTCAAGGCGCTGTCCGTGGGGGCCAAAGCCTGTTCAGGGGGGCGTCTTTATCTCTATGCGCTTGCCGCGGCGGGTCAGCCGGGTGTGGAACGTGTTCTTGGCAAGCTTCAGGCGGAAATTGATCGGGGCATGCGCTTAATGGGCGCGCGGAGCGTACAGGACCTGACCCGGGGCAATTTGCGCTGGCGCTAGGCGGATCAGGGCGTGAAGCGCGCCAAACGCGGCCCTGCGGGCACGTGAATGGCGACAATCCGCCCAACAGCGGCAACGACCGCAGGATCGGTTGCCCAAAGCCCCCCGGTCAGCGCACCAAAAGACGGCAGAAGCAGCTTGGTTGGCCCTTCGACAAAACAGGGCCGCGTCACCGCGCGTCCCCGGGCCGTGCTGCGGTGTTTGGGATGAAAATGGCCCGATAATTCGGGGCGTGGATCGCGGGCATCCGCTTCGTGCCGCAAGACCAGACCCGACACCTCTGCTTCGGGGCGAATGGTGCCACCGATGTCGGGCGGCAAAATGGCGTCATGATTGCCGGTAATCCAGGTCCAGCGGGTGGCATCGGTCAGCTGGGCCAACACGCCATAGGCGGCTGGCGTCAACCGGTCTGGCCCGCCAATGTCGTGAAAATTA
>JBJOJQ010000207.1:0-4940 GCA_046046525.1 Pseudomonadota bacterium | reverse complement strand
GACTTCGACGAAATTGCCGATCTTTGACTGTTCGCCCAAAATGGCCCCCGGACGCAGCCGGGCATAGGGGCCAACTTCGGCCCCTGATCCAATCTCTGCCCCTTCAATATGTGAAAAGGCGCGGATGATGGCCTTATCCGCAATCGTCACCCCTGGGCCGAAAAAGACATTGGGTTCAATCAGGACATCCCGGCCAATCACCGTATCATGGGAAAACCAGACCGTGTCCGGCGCGATCAGCGTGGCACCGGCATCCATGGCGTCGCGGCGGCGGCGGCGTTGCCATTGCCCTTCCATATCGGCCAGTTCTGCACGGCTGTTGATCCCCGCCACATCATAGGCATCGGTCATCACCACGGCGCAATGCCGGCCATCGGCATTTGCGATATTGACGATATCGACAAGATAATATTCGCCCGCCGCATTCTGGTTATCAACCCGGGCCAACAGCGCGAACAGGTCGCGTGCCTTGACCGCCATCAGGCCGGAATTGCAGGTCCGGCAGGCGCGCTCTTCCGGCGTCGCGTCCTTATGCTCCACCATCTTGATGATGCGATCCCCATCGCAGATCACGCGGCCATAGCTCAGCATATCATCCGGCGCGAAGGCGAGCACAACGACCGCTGGCGCATCCGGGGCGTTCAGCCGGTCGATCATCGCCTGCATGGTTGCCGTCGGCACAAAGGGCACATCGCCGTAAAGGATCAGGACATCGCCCTCAAAGCCGGCCAGGGCCGCCTCTGCCTGTTGCACGGCGTGCCCAGTGCCCAATTGCGGGTCCTGCACCGCCAGATCCGCAGAACCGCCCAGCGCGGCTTCCAGCTGGTCCTTGCCAGAGCCCACAACCACAACTTTACGCGCGGGGTGAAGCGCGTCGACCGACGCCAGCAGATGCATCAGCATCGGCCGTCCCGCGATCGGGTGCAGAACCTTATGCAGGTCAGATTTCATGCGGGTGCCCTTGCCCGCAGCAAGGATGATGGCGGCAACGCTGGTCATGACCCTGCCTTTGCCACCAAATGCTTGCCGTTTCCAGCGTCTCGCGCCAAGGCAAGGCCATGATTTCATCACGCCCTTTTGATATCCTTGGCTTTGATCTGGATGGGACGCTCGTTGATTCCAGTTTGGAGCTGGCGGCCGCGCTCAACCACGCGCTGGCGGTCAGCGGCCGCGCGCCCATTGCCGCAACGGATGTGAAGCAACTGGTTGGCATGGGCGCCCGCCATATGCTGGAAATGGCCTTGGCAAAGACAGGCCCGGTGGACCCGGCAGAGGTCAAGGCGCTGATGCCCATTTTGGTCACGCATTATGAGGCCCATATTGGCAGCAATTGTCCGGTTTTTCCGGGCTTGATCCCGGCGCTGGACCAATTGGCCGATGCCGGCGTGACCTTGGCTGTCGTCACCAATAAATTTGAAAATCTGGCCGTCAAATTGCTGGACGCACTGGGCATGCACCACAGATTTGCAACGGTCATTGGGGGTGACACCATGGGTCCGGGTCGGGGCAAGCCAGCGCCCGATGGCCTGATAGAAATGGTCCGGCGATGCGGCGGCGGGACGGCCGCCTTTGTCGGCGATTCCATCCATGACATTCATGCCGCCAAGGCCACGCCCATGCCCAGCATTGCCGTGCGCTTTGGCTTTTTGCACCAGCCTGTCGAAACGATGGGCGCTGATGCGATTATCGACCATTTCGATGATCTGATCCCCGCTTTGGCCGGTTTGTCAGGCCCGACGGCGGCGCCAGCGCGCACGTAAGCGAAAGGCGCGGCGCAGCCAGGCTGCGGTCGCTTTGCCCTGACCATTTCGGGCGAGCAGGATGCCTGTATACAACACATCGCTGCGCTGCCCCTGCCAGGCCAGATAGCGATCGACAGGCGTTTCAAAGAGATGATGGCACAGCCGCAACGCACGCGACACCTGCGCCGTCACGCCCTGCGCACGGGCCGCCGCGACAAGCTGCGCCCAGAAATCCGGCGCAGCAGCGCCTTGCCGCAGGGACGCATCAATGTGCCACAGCCGCAAAAGGCCAAATGTTCCAAGGTCGCTTGCCAACAGGGCGGATATCGCGCGGCAGATATCATCCGGTGCAGCACATATGGGGGGCAGCGGCGTTTCCGGGCAGGCTGTGCGCGTTTCCAGCACGGCCTGCACATCGGGGGGCATATCCGCTGCCGACACCCGCGCGCACAGCACCGCTGCCAGCCCCTCCGCCACCGCAATCCGCGCAATGGCCTGCAATTGAGCAGCAGACAGCTGGGCCGCGCGCGTCGGTTCAGCCAGCACCCAGACAAGCAGGCGTGCATCGCGCATCACAGGTCCGGCCAGGCCAAAAGCATCATCATGCCCTGCACCAAGCCGCTCTCCTCCCCCGCGTCAAGCCGTGGCCGGATATCGGCGCGACTCGGCGGCCCATTGGCCCGCAGGATAGCCGGTTCAGCCCCTCTTTGCCGTAGCGTCAGGGATGAAGCGCTTGCCATGTCCAGAAGCTGCGGTAAGCAGCGCCATCTTCCATGAAGCGTCAAGGAATCAGGACATGAGCATCGATTTTTCGGGCAAGGTTGCCATTGTAACGGGCGCTGGCGGCGGTCTGGGCCGCGAATATGCGCTGGAACTCGCACGGCGGGGCGCCAAAGTTGTTGTGAATGATCTGGGCGGCGCGCGCGATGGCACAGGCCATTCGGATGCAGCGCTGAAGGTTGTTGAAGAAATCAAGGCCGCCGGCGGCGACGCCATGTCGAATGGCGGCAACGTCGCTGAATTTGAACAGATGCAGGACATGGTGGCCAAGGCGAAAGAAGCCTGGGGCGGCGTCCACATCCTCATCAACAATGCCGGCATTTTGCGCGACAAAAGCTTTACCAAGATGGAAATGGCCGATTTTGATCTGGTCGTGAAAATCCACCTGCTGGGGTCGGCCTATGCGACCAAGGCCGTCTGGGACACGATGCGCGAACAAAATTATGGGCGCATTCTGATGACCGCATCGTCCACCGGACTTTACGGCAATTTCGGCCAGACCAACTATGGCGCGGCGAAACTCGGCCTCGCGGGCTTTACCAAGTCGCTGTATCTGGAAGGGGCCAAGAACAACATCAAGGTCAATACGCTGGCCCCGCTTGCCGGGACGCGCATGACCGAAGACATTATGCCTGAAGAAGCGTTCAAGGCGTTCAACCCGGTCAATGTTGTTCCGGCGGCCCTGTTCCTCGTGTCGGAAGACGCGCCGACCAACGCCATTATTGGCGCAGGTGGCGGCTTCTTCCACGCAGCCAATGTCACCATGACCCGCGGCGTTGCCTTGCCGGAAGGCCAGCGGACGCCAGAGGCTGTGGCGGCGCATTGGGCACAGATCACCGACCGCGCGGGCGAAACCGTGCCGCAATCGGGCGCTGAACAATCCATGGCGGCCATTCAGCGTTTGCAGGGCAACTGATCGCACAGCGTTTCACACCCGCTGTATTGCAATTATAATACAGCGGGTGTATTGCCCCCTTCATACAGCACGGAGGGGCGCCTGATGTACAGTGACCATGATCTTCAGTCGGCCGTTGCCGCTGGTGCGTTGAGTGCAGAGGCTGCGGATGCGCTGCGGGCCCATGTTGCGGCCATGCGCGAAGGCCCCCTGGCCGATGAAGAGCAGTTTCGCCTGATCACCGGCTTTAACGATATTTTCGTCTCGATTGCGGCCATACTTTTCCTGACCGGGTGCGCCTGGGCCGGGGGCGCTGTCACGCCTTGGCTTGGCGCCGCGCTGGTGACCCTTTCATCCTGGGGCATGGCTGAATTCTTCACCGCCAAACGGCGCATGGCCCTGCCCAGCATCTTGCTGTTGATCGCCTTTGTCGGGGGCAGCTTTGCAACCACGCTGACGCTGCTGATCCCGGAAGGTCATGTGAGCGAAGGCAATCGCACCGGGATGGTCTATGCCGCGCTGGCCGCCGCCGTCAGCACCGCCGCGGCATGGGGACATTGGCGGCGGTTTCAGGTGCCGATCACCATTGCCGCCGGCGTTGCCGCAGCGACGGGCGTGCTGATTGCGCTGCTGGCCGCAGCATATCCGGATTGGAGCACATATCAGCTTTATCTGATGTTGTTTGCGTCCGGGCTGGCGATTTTCGGCTTTGCGATGCGCTGGGATTTGACCGACCGGGATCGCAAGACGCGCCGGTCAGACGTTGCCTTTTGGCTGCATTTGTTGGCTGCCCCCATGATCGTCCACCCGATTTTTGCCATGCTGGGGCTGACATCCGGTACAGCGTCGCCGGGCGTCGCCGCGCTGGTGCTGCTGATTTATCTGGCGCTTGGTGCGCTTGCCCTGATCATTGATCGGCGCGCGCTGATGGTGTCCGCCTTGGCCTATGTTCTTGCGGCCATGGGTGCCTTGTTCCGCGAATTCGGGGCCGTCAGCCTGAACATCGCGATCACGGCGCTTATCATCGGATCAGCGCTGCTGTTGCTATCGGCCTTTTGGCACAATGTGCGGTCGGCACTGGTGCAATTGCTGCCCGAAAGCTGGCAGCACCGCCTGCCGCCGGTGCAACAGGTTAATCCGCAACCAGCTTCATAAGGCGCCGCTCGATCGGGGCGAGAACGGGGCCAAGTTCATGGCCGCGGCGCAACACAACGCCATGTTCCCCGATCAGCGCCCATTGGCCCTGCCGATTGCGCAGCGCCGGCCGCTTTTCGATCCGGAATTCGGGCCGTTCCGCCGCACGGCGATAGGCACTGAACACAGCGGCATCACGCCCCATGTCCATGGCATAGTCACGCCAATGCCCGGCGGCGACCATTCGCCCATATAGATCAAGAATACGGGTCAGTTCAGAACGATCAAAGGCAACCTGGCTGGGATTTGCCAGCGGAAAAGGCGCAACGACCCCCATCAGCCGCGCGGTCCCCCAAATTTGGCTTCTTTCGCCTCAACCAGTTCGGCCA
>JBJOJQ010000202.1:0-14467 GCA_046046525.1 Pseudomonadota bacterium | reverse complement strand
ATCCCCCGCCACATGCAACAAGCGCGCCGAATCCCGCGGGGATGCCGGGCGCAGGGCAATCAAATCCTGCGGCAGATCAAAATCAAACAGGTCAACGCGCATCAGGCGGTATCAGCTTTTGAGGTCAGGTCAGGACGTGGGGGCGGGCTCTGGCGCTGCGGTGGGTGCCGGCAGAGGTGCTGACAGATCAGGCGCTGGCAAGGGGATGCGCGCAGCATCCGGGCCATCCTTTTCAATCCAGGCCTTCACGATGGTGGACGGGTTGGCCGGCGGCTCCCCCCGTTCCACGGCATCGACAAAGCTCATGCCCGACAGCACACGGCCAACCGGCGTATATTTGCCGTCAAGCCGCAACACGGGCTGAAACACGATGAAAAACTGGCTGTTGGCACTATCCGGATTGTCGGCCCGCGCCATCGACAAAACGCCGCGCAAATGCGGCATATCATTAAACTCTGCCTTCAGGTCCGGCAGCGGAGAACCGCCCGTGCCGGTCCCCAACGGATCCCCGGTCTGGGCCATAAAGCCCTGAATCACCCGGTGGAATTTCAGGCCATCATAAAATCCGGCGCGGGTCAGCTGTTTGATGCGGGCCACATGGCCGGGGGCTTTATCCGGACGCAGTTGAATGCGCACCGGGCCGCCGGTCGAAAGTTGCAGGACCAGAATGTCTTCCGGCTGCGGCGCAGGCACGCCGCCCTGGGGCTGCGGCTGGCCGGTCGCTTGGGCATGGGCCATGCTGGTCAGGCCCAGAACCATCATCACAGCGGCAATAATTGTCTTCACGGAACACCTCAATCTTGGACCGACGCCTTGCGCCAGCCTGGCTTAGCGATGGCTGAACGACTTAACGTCCCCGCCGCACCCCCATGGTTTCAATACGGGCCAGAACATCGCTCTCTACGCTGGGTGTGACGAATTTGTGGATCGCCCCGCCATAAATGGCGATTTCCTTCACCAAACGCGATGCAATGGGCTGCAACGACACATCAGCCATCAAAAAAACGGTCTCAATCCGGTCGTTGAGCTGCTGATTCATGCCTGCCATCTGATATTCATATTCAAAATCGGCCACAGCCCGCAGGCCGCGGACGATGACAGAGGCACCCTGCGCCTCGGCAAAATCCATCAGCAGCGAGTCGAACCCGACAACTTCAATCTCGGCACCGATGGTGGCAACCTCACGCTGCACCATCGCGATACGCTCATCATCGCTGAACATGGGCGATTTGCTGGCATTGGTGGTCACACCAACGATCAGCCGATCGACCAGCTTTGCGCCACGGCGGATGATATCCATATGGCCCAGCGTGATCGGATCGAACGTGCCCGGATAAACACCGATGCGGTCTGCCATTACCGGTCCCTTTCCACGGTATAACGGGCAATGGCCCGCAACAGATCGGCCTCTTTGCCAAAGCTGTGCAGATGCGCGATCGCCTGATCGACCAGCAGGTGCATCTGCGCCTTGGCCCGATCAATGCCCAAAAGTGAAAGGAAGGTCGCCTTGCCGGCCTCTGCATCTTTTTGCAGCGCCTTGCCGGCAATATCCGCATCGCCTTCGGCATCCAGCACGTCATCCGCGATCTGAAAGGCAAGGCCAATATCGCGGGCATAGCCGCGCAGCCCGTGCCGGCCTTCGGGCGGCACACGGCCCAAAATCGCCCCCGCTTCCAGGCAGAATGAAATCAGCGCCCCGGTTTTCAGCTGCTGCAAGCGGGTGACGCCCGCGAGGTCAAACCCGGCATCGCCCGCCATCAGGTCCATCATCTGCCCACCGGCCATACCCGCCGGACCAGAGGCACGGGCAATTTCCATCACCAGTTCGGCCCGGACAAAGGGGTCAGGGTGCGTGGCTTCATCCGCCAGAATTTCAAAGGCCAGCGCGTGCAGCGAATCCCCGGCCAGCACCGCCGTTGCCTCATCAAAGGCCTTGTGCACCGTTGGCTTGCCCCGGCGCATATCATCATCGTCCATGCACGGCATATCGTCATGGATCAGCGAATAGACATGAATGCATTCAATCGCGGTGCCCACCCGCAACGCCGCCTCTCGGCTGACGTTGAACAGCGCGGACGATGCAAGCACCAGCAAGGGCCGCAGGCGCTTCCCGCCGCCAATGGCGGCATGGCGCATCGCCTCATAAAGCCGGGCGCGCCCGTCGTCTGGAACGGGCAAAAGGACATCAAAAGCACGGTCAATTTCGGACGCGATGTCCGCCAGCGCCGGCTTCAGCACATCGCCCCCGGCCATCCGGATCAGCCCGCCTCGAAAGCGGTCGTGCCCGCTGGCTGGCCATCGGCGCCCAGGGTGATCTTTTCGATCCGCGCCTGCGCATCCTTCAACCGCGCCTCGCACTGCGCGCGCAACGCTTCACCCTGCGTGTAAAGGCGAATGGATTCATCCAGCGCAGCTTCCCCGGATTCAAGGCGCGCGACAATGTCTTCCAGCCGTTTCAGGGCCTGTTCAAAGCTCAGGGCCGCAAGGTCGGTTTCGTCAGTCATGCGTCTGCTTTGACGGGGGCCGCTGCAACGGTCAAGCGGGATGCCATCTGGGTCATGCGTCGCCCGCCCCAGCCCCGGCGACAATGGCCGCCCAGCCCGCCTCATCAATCACCGGGATGCCAAGCTCCTCGGCCTTTTTCAGCTTAGATCCGGCGCCCGGACCAGCCACGACCAGATCGGTCTTGGCAGACACAGACCCTGCCGTTTTTGCACCCAATGATTCGGCCTGGGCCTTGGCTTCATCGCGGCTCATCGTTTCCAGACTGCCTGTAAAAACAATGGTTTTGCCAGAAACGGCGGATGCCCTGACATTCGATACAAAAGCTGCCGGTGTCACCTCACGCAACAAATCATCCCAGACATCGCGGTTATGCGGCTCATGGAAAAACTCGATCAGCGCCTCTGCAACCACCGGGCCAATGCCATCAATTTGCGTCAGGGCCGCGGCGCCATCCTCCTGGCTCGCCACTGCGCGCACCGCATCCACTGTCCCAAAGGCGCGCAGCAAATCCTTGGCTGTCACCGCGCCAACATGGCGAATGCCTAGCGCGAACAGAAAACGGGCCGGGTCTGGCGTCCGTTTGGCCTCAATGGCTGTCAACAGGTTATCCACAGACTTATCCTGCCAGCCATCGCGCCCGATAATCTCGCTCCGCCTTTGTTTCAGGCGGAAAATATCGGCAGGGCTATGCAGCCAGCCCAGGCCGAAAAACTCCACAATCGTCTTTTCGCCCAGACCATCAATGTCCAGCGCCGCTCGGCTCACAAAATGCTTCAGCCGCTCAACCCGTTGGGCGGGGCAGATCAAGCCGCCGGTGCACCGGACATCGACCTCTCCCTCTTCGGCCACTGCTTCAGATTGGCATTCCGGGCAGTGGTCGGGAAACGCATAGGCAGGCCGGTCCTGATCGCGCGTCAGATTATCGACAATTTGCGGGATCACATCGCCAGCGCGCTGCACCACAACCCGGTCACCCGGGCGCACGCCCAACCGCGCGATTTCATCACGATTATGCAAGGTGACATTGGACACAACCACCCCGCCGACAGTCACCGGCGTCAACCGCCCCACCGGGGTCAGCTTACCCGTCCGTCCGACCTGAATATCAATGGCTTCCAGCGTTGTTTCTGCGCGTTCTGCAGGAAATTTGTGCGCAATGGCCCAGCGCGGTGCCTTGGCAACAAAGCCCAGCCGGGCCTGCCAGTCGAGCCGGTCAACCTTGTAGACAACGCCATCAATATCAAAGGGCAGATCCGCCCGTAGCCCCTCAATCGCGCGATAATGGCTCAGCACCTCGGCCAGCGTCAGCAACCGCACAAAGCGGGGATCGACCGGAATCCCCCAGCTTTCGATCGCCTTGATCACATCAAATTGCGTCTCGCCGGGCAAAGCCGTTGCGTCGCCCCAGCCATGCGCAAGAAAACGCAAGGGCCGGGCCGCAGTGACGTGGGGGTCCTTTTGCCGCAACGATCCGGCGGCAGCGTTGCGGGGATTGGCAAAAACCTTCACCCCCTCGTCGATCATCCGGCCATTCAGCGCGGCGAAATCAGCCTTGGCCATGTAAATTTCGCCACGCACTTCAAACACACCCGGGGCGGTTTCAGGCAGGCGTTGGGGAATATCGGCAATGGTGCGGACATTCGCCGTCACATCTTCACCCACACTGCCATCGCCGCGCGTCGCCGCCAGAACCAACACGCCCTGTTCATAACGGAGTGAGCAGGACAGGCCGTCAATTTTGGGCTCCGCCGTCAGCGCCACAGGCACGTCGGCATCCAGATTCAAAAACCGCCGCACGCGCCCGACAAAATCGGCAACATCCGTGTCCGAAAATGCGTTTTCAAGGCTCAGCATGGGTCGGGTGTGCGTCACCTTTGACAAATGGGCCGCCGGTGCCGCCCCCACGCTGTGATTGGGGCTATCTGGACGGATAAGGTGGGGAAATTGGGCCTCTAGAGCGTTATTCTCACGCACCAGTGCATCATAATCCGCATCCGATATCTCGGGCGTGTCCAGCGTGTGGTAAAGCCGGTTATGCTTGGCGATGTCGCGCGCAAGGCGCATCAACCGGTTGGCCGCTTCGGCTTCAGACATGTCAAACAGGCTGTTCACGCTGCCTCCAAAAGCCGCAGCGCCTGTGCACGAGCTTCGTCTGTCACCTGCGCACCCGACAGCATCCGGGCAATTTCCTCGCGCCGCTCCCCAGCGTCCAGCAAACGCACGCTGGTGCGCGTGACCGTGCCATCGGACGCCTTGGCGATCATCAGATGCGCTGCGCCCCGCGCAGCCACCTGTGGGCTATGCGTCACGACGAGCAATTGCGTGCGCGTGGCCAGCCGGGCCAGACGCTCCCCAATGGCCGAGGCGACGGCACCACCGACGCCACGATCAATTTCATCAAAAATCATCGTGCCAGCAGCGCCTTCTTCTGCCAGCGCGACCTTGAGCGCGAGAATGAAGCGCGACAATTCCCCACCCGATGCAATCTTGATCAGCGGCGCGAACGGCGCACCGGGATTGGTCGACACCAGAAATTCGACATGGTCGATGCCAGACGCGCTCCATTGGGCCTCTGGCACAGGTTGCACCTGCGTCTGGAAGCGCGCGGCATCCAGTTTGAGCGGCGCCAGTTCCGCCGCAACGGCGGCGTCAAGGCGGATGGCGGCAGCCTGCCGGGCCGCCTGCACGGCCTGTGCCGCCGCCGTATAAGCGGCACGCGCGCTCGAAACAGCCGCCTCCAGCCGCTGAAGCCCAGCACCACCGGCTTCAACCGCGTCCAGCCGCGCCGACAAGTCTTGCGTCAGGGCTGGCAGATCATCGGGCTGCACACGATGTTTGCGCGCCAAGCCCCGCAGATCAAAAAGCCGCGCCTCATCCGCCTCCAGCGCGGATGGGTCAAAGGTCAGCGCCAGCCCGGCCTCTCGCAGCTTATCTTCGGCAAGATTGCCCTCGATGATCGCACGATCCAGCGCCTCCAGTGCCTCGCCAAGCGCGGGATGGTCTGGCGCAATGCGGGTAAGGATCCGCGCGGCCTGCCGCAGCGCTGATAAGCCCCCATCCGCGCCATCAACCAGCGCCGTAATCGCGGCCAGTTCCGCTGCAATTTTTTCACCACGCTGCATCATCTGACGGCGGGCCGCGAGGTCCGCCTCTTCTCCCGGTTGGGGGTCCAGCGCCGTCAGTTCCTGAACAGCATGGTGCAGCCAATCCCGATCGCGTTCAGCCTCTGCCACGGCTTGTCGCGCGCTTTCCAGCGCCGTTTCCGCCGCGCGCCACTCCGCAAAGGCCGCACGCATGGCCGTCAGGTCAATCCGACCAAAGGTGTCGAGCAAGGCACGATGGCCGCGCGGATTGATCAGGCCCCGGTCATCATGCTGGCCGTGAATTTCCACCAAAGTCGCGCCCAGATCACGCAGCAGCGTTGCAGAGACCGGCTGGTCATTCACAAAGGCGCGGCTGCCGCCATCGGCCTTCACTGTCCGACGCACGATCAGGTCTTCCCCGGCGCTGATATCAAGATCATTGCCGCGCAACAGCGCAAGCGCCGCCTCTGGTGCCGAAAAACTGGCCGTGACGCTGGCTTGCGCGCAGCCCTGGCGCACCAGTCCGCTATCGGCCCGATCCCCCAAAGCAAGGCCCAGCGCATCCAGCAGGATGGATTTACCAGCCCCGGTTTCGCCCGTGAGGACGCCCAGACCATGGTCAAATTCGAGGTCAAGCGCCTCGATCAGCACGACATCGCGGATCGAGAGTGAGATCAACATCAGGCCAAGATCACGCCTTTGGCGCGTGCTTCTGCATCAGTTCAAACGCGCGCTTATACCAATCCGACTCCGGATAATTACGGCCAAGCACCGCGGCCGCCTTTTGCGCTTCACTGGGCACGCCCATCGCCAAATAGCTTTCCGTCAGGCGCAGCAGCGCCTCGGGCGCATGGCTTGTCGTCTGATAATCATCCACGACCTTGCGGAAACGCACGACGCTTGCCAGCCATAGTCCCCGGCGCTGATAGAAACGGCCAACTTCCATTTCCTTGCCGGCCAGGTGATCGCGGATGAGGTCAATCTTCAACCGGGCATCCGCCGAATAGCGCGACGAGGGATATCGGCGGATCAATTCACCAAAAGCGTCCAGCGCCTGCTGCGTGATCTTCTGATCCCGCGTTACATCCGAAATCTGCTCATAATAATTCAGCGCGATCAGATAATAGGCATAAGGCGCATCGCGGTTGCCGGGGTGAATCGACAAAAAGCGCTGCGCAGAGCTGGTCGACTCGGTGTAATCACGACCGAGATAATAGGAAAAGGCGCTCATCAACTGGGCGCGGCGGGCCCAGACAGAATAGGGATGCTGGCGCTCCACTTCGTCAAACAATGCGGCCGCCAATTTATACTGACCCCGGTCAAGCCGCGCTTTTGCGGCATTGTAGAGCGTGGCAACATCACGCGCGACATAGGACGTATCCGCCTTGCTGCGGCTGCGATTGCCGGCGCAACCGGCAAGCGGAAGGGCGATCATAACGGCGGCGAGGACAGCAGCGGTCCGGAAGCGGGAACTCGACATGGCCGCGTCTTAGCCCGACCGATCCGATCCGCCAAGCAGAGAGATAGGCTTTCTGTAATGCTTTGCGTCTAACCGGTGGACGATGCCTGCTGCCCCTGCCCCCCGGTTGCGCGTTCTGACGCTGTCGACGCTGTTCCCAGATGCCAGCCGCCGGCAGCTTGCGCCCTTTGTCGTGCGCCAGACACAGGCCCTGGCTGCGCTGCCAGACATGGCGGTTCGGGTGGTTGCACCCCTGGGCTTGCCGCCCTTTCCCCTGACCAGCCATCCCCATTACGCCGCACGGGCGCGCCTGCCTGCGCGCGAGGACTGGGACGGGCTTGATGTCCTGCGCCCCCATTTTCGCCATTGGCCGGCCACAGGCGGGCGATGGGATGCCCATGCCATGGCTGCGGCGCTGCGTGCGCCGCTGACGGCGCTGCGCGCTGAGTTTCCCTTTGATGTCATCGATGCCCAGTTCTTCTTTCCCGACGGCCCCGCGGCCATCGCCCTTGGCCAATTTTTTGGCGTGCCGGTGTCGATCAAGGCGCGCGGTGCCGATATCCATTATTGGGCCCGCCGCTGGCCAACCCAGACGCAGATTTTAAACGCTGCCCAGGCGGCAGACGGGCTGCTGGCCGTCTCCGCTGCGCTGAAGGGCGATATGGTTGCTCTGGGCCTTCCAGACGCCGCTATTCGCGTTCATTATACCGGCGTTGACCTCACCCAGTTTCGGATCATGGACCGGTCGGCCGCGCGCGCCGCCCTTGGCGTGTCCGGCCCTTTGATTGTTGCGGTGGGCGCCCTCATCCCGCGCAAGCGTCAGGCCCTGCTGATCGCAGCCCTTGGTCAGCTTCCCGGTGTGACACTGGCGCTGATTGGTGACGGGCCAGACCGCGCCGAATTGCAGCGCCATGCCCAAGCCGCGGGCCTTGCCGGGCGGATCCATTTTTTGGGCGTGCTTGACCGGGCACGCATCGTCCAATGGCTCAATGCCGCGGATGCCATGGCCCTGCCCTCTGCATCCGAAGGTTTAGCCAATGTCTGGCTTGAGGCGCTGGCCTGCGGCACGCCGATCGTCATTACCGATGTCGGCGGCGCGCGGGAGGTGCTGATCGATCAGCGCGGTGGCCAGATTGTGCCGCCCGATGCCAGCAGCATCGCGGCCGCCCTGCGCCGCATCCTGCGCCATCCGCCAGATCGGGCTGCCTGTCGGGCGCTTGCAGATCGCTTTACCTGGGCCGCCAATGCCCAGGCCTTGCGCGATCATCTGTTATTGCTGGCCGGGAAATGACTCGCTGATCCGCTCTGCCCCTGATTGCGGCGATTCAACCTGAACAAAGCTGTCTGGCGTGACGTTCAGCCAGATCAGCACCGGTGCCGAGATGTAGAAGGACGAAAATGTCCCAATCACAATCCCCAGCAACATCGACGCGGTAAAGCTGAAAATGGTATCCGGCCCAACGACCAGCAAAATGCCCAAAGTCAGCGCCAGCGACAAGGATGTGGTGACGGTCCGCGACAGCGTTTCATTGACCGACAGGTTGAGCAGCGGTTCAATTTCCATCTTACGATATTTGCGCAGATTTTCGCGGATACGGTCATAGATGACGATCGTGTCGTTCAACGAATAGCCGATGATCGTCAGGATGGCAGCCACCACGTTGAGATCAAAGGTTAAGCGTGTGAGCGCGAAAAAGCCAAAGGTCAGAACCACATCGTGGAACAGCGTAATCAAAGCGCCGACACCAAACTGCCATTCAAACCGGAACCAGATGAACAGCGAAATCCCAAGCATGGCAAGCGCAAGGGCGATGCTGCCGGTGCTGAACAATTCGCAGCCGACCTTGCCCGACACTGAATTCACGGCGCCAATATCGACCCCCGGATAGGCCTGGGTCAGTTCCGTACGAACCTTGGATGCGATCTTGTTCGATTGGTCCGCTGGACCATCCTTGGTCACGCCCGTGCCCATGCACTTGCCAATGGGGTTCGTCGCCTCCCCTTCCAGCGGGATACGGATGCTCACGACGCGCGGGTCGGTCATCTGCTGCAAAACAACGTCGCCAACGTCCATTGCTTCCAGCCGACCGCGCAATTCGGCCATATCAACCGGCTTTTGGAAGGTCACGCGGATGGATTGCCCGCCAACAAAATCAATGCCCCAATTCAGCCCACGCACCGCGACCAGCGCGACCGAGGCCACCAGCAGAGCGATGGACGCAGCCAAGGCCCACCAGCGAAAGCTGAGAAAGGCGATGTTCGTTTTATCGGGAACGAGTTTTACAGGGCGCATGATATCGCTTCCGTCAGAGAACAAGCGTCTTGGGGCGGTTCCGCTCAAGATATTGCGAAACCAGAAGACGGGTGAATGTCACACCGGTGAAGACCGACGTCGCGATGCCCAGCGCCAACACAACGGCAAAGCCCTTGATCGGACCAGATCCGAACCAGAACAGGATGATCGCGGAAATCACGTTGGTGATATTGGCGTCAAAGATCGCGGTTGATGCTTCTTTAAAACCAAATTCCACAGCCTGCATCGTGCGCCGTCCGCGGCGGATTTCCTCGCGAATACGTTCGTTGATCAGCACATTGGCGTCGACCGCTGCACCGATGGTCAGCACGAAACCGGCAATCCCCGGCAGGGTTAGCGTTGCGTTGAATATGCCCATCAGGCCAAGCACGAGCAACGCGTTGATGAACAAGGCAATCGTCGTGTAAATGCCAAAGCGGAAATAGGTCAGGACCATGTAAAAGACGAGGGCCAGTGTCGCGAGAATGCCCGCGAGCACACCCTTTTCAATCGAGTCCTTGCCCAGTTCAGCGCTGACGCTCGATTCCTCAATTACCTTCAGCGCCACGGGCAATTTGCCGGATCGCAGCGAAATGGACAGCTCATTGGCTGATTCCACGGTGAAATTGCCCGAAATCTGGGCGCTGCCGCCCAAAATCGGTTCATTGATATTGGGTGACGACAACACCACGCCATCAAGAATAATGGCAAAGGGCTTGCCCACATTCTCGCTGGTCACGCGCCCGAATTTGCGTCCGCCCTGGCTGTTGAAGCGGATCGACACGACCGGCGTGCCATTTTGGGGATCAAAGGCCTGGCGCGCATCGTTGAGTTCATCACCCGACACCATCACACGCCGCTTCACGGCAATCTTGCCGCCTTCCAACGTGGGGAGGATCTGGCTTCCAGCCGGGGCGCGGCCCGCCGCGACTTCCTGCGGGTTGGCGGTCAAATCGACGAGTTTGAATTCAAGCTTTGCCGTTTTGCCCAGCAGGCGCTTCAGGCCTTCGGGGTCTTGCAGGCCGGGAACCTGCACCAAGATGCGATCTGCACCCTGACGCACAACTGTGATTTCCTTCGTCCCTTCCGGGTCGATGCGCTTGGCAACCACGTTGCGCGCGGTTTCCAGCGCGCTATCAATTTCATAATTAATGCCGGCTTCGGTCGGGCGCATGACGATCCGTGTCGAATCACGCACGGAAACGTCCCAGTCACGCGCGCCACCAATGCCGATGCCGTTCGTTTGCTGCCGGGCGAGTTCGACGGCCTGATCCAGCTGCGCGGAATCCCGCGGAATGAAGGACAATTCCCCATTCGCCGTTGAAATATCGCTGATCTCTACCCGCGGGGAGGCGCGCCGCATTTCGGTGCGGATGGTTTCTTCCATCCGATCCAGCTGCTGAACGCGGACATCCGCCGTATCTGCTTCCAACAGCAGATGGCTGCCGCCGGACAGGTCAAGGCCCAGATTGATGTGCGAAGCGGCAAGCCAGCTTGGCAGCTGATTGCGCGTCGCCTCAGGCAACAAACTCGGCACGGCGGCAACGATCCCAGAGAGCGTTGCCAGAATGACCAGCCAGACCTTCCAGCGCGGGAAATCGAGCATCGGGCGCTCAGTCGTTCGCGGGTTTGGAGGTGCCGCTGTCGACGTCCGTCAGGGTCGCCTTGATCACACGGACCTTAACGCCGCTGGCGATTTCAACCTCTACCATGCGGTCTTCGACCTTGGTGACCTTGCCGACAATGCCGCCTGCCGTCACCACCTGATCACCGCGCTTCACCGCCGCGATCAAGGCCTGATGCGCCTTGGCCCGCTTTTGCTGCGGACGAATGATCAGGAAATAAAAGATCAGGCCGATGAGAACAAACTGGCCAAGGAAGAAAAGCGTGGACGCCGTGCCGCCGGATGCGGCGGCGCCGCTGGCAGCTTGGGCAAATGCAGGGGTTGCGAACATGCGGATACTCTTGTCAGATCAATGTCGGCGGTACAGACCGTCCGGGAGGCCGCGCGGTTACCAAATCCGCAACGCGCGCGCAACTGATGCTTGACCATGCGGATGTGAAGGAGAGCGTATCAATGATCATCGTCATGGGAGTTATTCGCGCAGCCGCGGCTGATCTGGACAAGCTGAACGACGCTATGGCCGCCCAAATGGCCGCCACGCAGGCCGAAGATGGGTGTGAACTTTATGTATTTTCGCGCGATGTGACCGACCCGAACCGCCTGTTGATTTCGGAACGCTGGCGCGATGCAGATGCCCTTGCCGCGCACAGCAAGGCGCCGCATATGGCGACGTTCAACAGCGCTATAGGCAGCATCAAGATCGAAGAGATCAGCGTAAAGGCCTATGACGTCTCTGGCGTCCGCACGCTGATCGGCAACTGATCCGGGCGCAAAATGGCGGGAAGTGTAATTAGCGCCCTTCCCGCCCTTGCATTGCCCAAAGGCCCGGCGTAAAGCGCCGCCTCCGGTCGGGACGTAGCGCAGCCTGGTAGCGCATCACACTGGGGGTGTGGGGGTCGCAGGTTCGAATCCTGTCGTCCCGACCAATTTTCCTGAAATGATAAAGTTATTGGGGCGCGCCCGTTAGGGAACGTCGCGTTCGGCCTCTGCCTTTTGCTTGGCCTCTGCCTTGGCCTCACGCATTTGTTCGGCCCAGCAGCCGGTCCAGCCCCCTGCCCCGGTGGCAGAGCAACTGCCCGTGCCGGTCCGCCCCGTCGACAGCGCGGCCTGAGAGCGGACAGCCCAGCTTTGACTTTCGGGGGCCTGCGAGCGCGGGCGCAATTCCTGCGGAATGCGATAGCGTTCTGATTCTGGGCGACGCGCGCACACAACAATTTCATCGCCGCTTGCGTTGGTTGGGCAGGAATCATTGCCGAAAATAATCAGCATACGTTCCTGACGCTGCGCCTGCGCCGGAAGCGCGGTGAGAAGAAGCGGAAGCGCCGCAAGACTGGCCAACACATGTCTCATGATCGCAGTTTCTGCCTTTTTTGCCGAAATGGCAAGTCGAATGCGTTGATCAGAGGCGTTCGGACAGTCGGATGGCGGCCCGGCAGCCCAGACGAATGGCAGCCGACAGCACAGGATAAGCTGGTGCGCGTTCGGCGCCTGAGGCAATCGCCGTGTCCCGATGCGCCCGCTCATCCTCGCGAAATTCACGGATCACCTGCGCCAATTCCGGCTCATCCTCACCCAGCGTGTCGAGCTGTTCCGAATAATGCCGATCAATTTCGGTTTCGATGGCGGCCGTGCAGGCCATCGCCGCTTCCGGTCCGATCAACGCGGTTGCCGCACCCAAGGCATAGCCCGCCACATGCCAAAAAGGCTGCAACAAGGTGGGCCGGACGCCCCGTTCTGCCAACATCGCGTTAAAACGATCCAGATGCGCCTCTTCTTGCGCGGCCATGTGCCGAATTTCAGAAGCGGCTGGGTGACGATCCCCCAGCACGGCAAGCTGACCGGCATAGATGCGCTTGGCCCCATATTCCCCCGCCTGATCGACGCGGAGCATCACATGCGTCGCAGGCCTCGTCATGCCTGGGTGTCCTTGCGCCGCAGCCAGTTGGCGATGACAAGCGCGCCGCTGATCGAAAACAGGGCGTTAAACCCGGCCAGCGAAATGCCGAACAGCGTCCATTGCGGCGCATCACAGCGGATGACGGGGGCATTCATAATCGCCTCTAACGTCACAGCGCTGGCCGTTGTCGAACAGGTTGTCAGCCCCTGCCACCACCCATATTCAACCCCGGCATGAAACACGCCAATGGCGCCGCTGGTGAAGATACCAAGGGCGGCCACACTTACAAACAGGCGGGCCAGCCCGTCTACCCGCGTGCCAAAGGCGAAAAGCGCAGCGACAATCGCAACATCATGCGGCCAGCGCTGCCAATGGCACATTTCGCAGGGATAAAGGCCGCCAATATATTGGCTGCCAAGGGCACCGATCATCAGCGCGGATGGCAGGATCAGGGCAAGCGCACGGGCTTTTGCAAAGGGCGTCATCGGCCTTTTCCCTTATTTCCGGACGGGTTTGCGCGGAGTGACCGTCGACAAATGCGATTTGCTGAGCCGCGAAACGGTTTGCAGCGCATAATGGAGCTGGAAGTCCGTAATCCCCTTGGCCTTCAGTTCATCCGCCGTCGCCGTAAAGCGCGGATCGGGCTTATCATCGGCTTCCAGAACACTGTTATCGACCTTGGATTCATTCACCAGGTGACGGCCCAGATCAATTTCGCGGAACCGCGGCCGCGATTTATAATCGGGGTCGCTCAACTGCGGCACAACGATATCGGGTTCAATCCCGCCTTCCTGCACCGATCGTCCCGATGGGGTGTAATAACGCGCCGTCGTCAAACGCAGCGCCGTTGTTTCATCCAGCGGGATCAGCGTCTGGACCGAGCCCTTACCAAAGGTCCGCTCTCCCATCACCAACCCGCGGTGATGATCCTGCAGCGCGCCCGCCACGATCTCAGCCGCAGAGGCAGAGCCGGAATCAACCAGAACAACAATCGGCAGGCCTTCGGCCAGATCCCCCGGTTCAGCGAAATAACGTTCAATATCACGCTTATCGCGGCCCCGTTGCGACACCACCTCGACCCGTTCCAGGAACACGTCCGACACCTCAACCGCCTGATCCAGCAAGCCACCGGGGTTTGACCGCAGGTCAATCACATATCCCGTCGGACGACGGCCAAGCGCCTTTTCAATGGCGACGACAGCGGCGCGGGTCATTTGGCCCGTCTGCTTGGAAAAGCCGTTGATGTTGATGATGCCGACGCCGTCCTTAATTTCCCATTTCACCGGACGAATCTCAATGACTTCGCGGGTGACGGTCACGTCAAAGGGTTTGTCCCGACCGGGCCGAACAACCGTGAGCTTGATGCTGGTACCGGGAACGCCGCGCATCTGATCCACGGCTTCATCCAGCGTCCCGCCATAGAGCAGCTTACCGTCGAGATGCGTGATATAATCGCCCGGTTTGATCCCCATTCGGGCAGCCGGACTATCTTCTTGCGGCGCAACCACTTTCACCGCGCCATCTTCCATCGACACAACCAGACCAAGCCCACCATAATTGCCGTCGGTGGATATCTGCATCTGCTTGAAATCACGGGCGTCGAGAT
>JBJOJQ010000086.1:0-7496 GCA_046046525.1 Pseudomonadota bacterium | reverse complement strand
GGCTGGCATCGGCCGACAGCGTCGTCTTGCCGGTGCCGGACAGACCAAAGAAAATCGCCGTATCGCCATCCCGGCCAATATTGGCGGAACAGTGCATCGGCATCACGCCCTTGGCGGGCAGAAGATAGTTGAGGATGCCAAAGACTGACTTTTTCATTTCGCCGGCATAAGCGGTGCCGCCGATTAGGATCAGCTTTTCGCTGAAATTCACCGCGATCACGGTTTCGCTGCGGCAGCCATGACGTTCAGGGTCGGCGCGGAAATTGGGCAGATCGATGATCGTATATTCCGGCACAAAGCCCGGCAGATCGGCCGCATCGGGGCGCACCAGCAGCGTCCGGATGAACAGATTATGCCAGGCATATTCATTCACCACACGAACCCGCACGCGATGTTCCGGCTGCGACCCGCCATAAAGATCGGCCACAAACAGATTGTCGCGCTTGGCCAGCTCTGCCAAGAAATCTTCCTTCAGCGCCTTGAAGAAGACCGGATCCATGGGAACATTGGTCTTGCCCCACCATACCGTGTCTGCGGTTTCGGCATCCTTGACGATATATTTATCCTTGGCGGAACGACCGGTGTGCTTGCCCGTTGCAACGACCAGCGGCCCTTCCGCGGCCAACATGCCTTCCCCGCGGCGCACGGCTTCTTCCACCAGCGGACCTGTCAGGAGGTTCCAGTGAATCGCTGCATTCGTATGCAAGCCTTGGTCTGCAAGGGTAAAGGCGGGAACGCGATCGGCCACGGGGTCATCTCCATGCGGTTCAGGAATAGGCGTGCGCCTAACCGGACACTCCCCCAGCGTCAAGCACGGATGCCCCCCGCAACGCAGACAATTGCGAGGAACTGAGATTGTTTCTAGAGGAGAAAAATGAACCTTATTGTGGGCAGGCTTTGATGGACAAGACGATCGCGCTTGTCGATGATGATCGGAACATCCTGACATCGGTCTCCATTGGCCTGCAGGCAGAGGGATTCCGCACGCGCCTGTACACCGATGGTGAGTCGGCCCTGAAGGCGTTGCGCGACAATCCCCCTGACCTCGCCGTCTTTGATATCAAGATGCCGCGCATGGATGGGCTGGAACTGCTGCGCCGCCTGCGCGAAACCTCGTCCATCCCGGTTATCTTCCTCACATCCAAGGATGATGAAATCGATGAGGAACACGGCCTTGCGCTGGGCGCGGATGATTATATCGCCAAGCCCTTTTCCCAGCGCTTATTGCTGGCGCGCATTCGCGCGGTGTTGCGTCGGGTGGATGCCAATACCGGGGATCTCGATGCAGACGACGACGCCGCACCATCGGCTGTTCTGACCCGCGGTCGCCTTGAAATGGATCCGGCGCGCCACCGCGTGCGGTGGGATGGCAAGAATGTGGCGCTCACCGTGACAGAATTCATGATCCTCGAAGCGCTGGCCCAGCGGCCAGATGTCGTCAAATCGCGCAATCAGCTGATGGATGCGGCGTATCAGGACGATGTCTATGTTGATGACCGGACCATCGACAGCCACATCAAGCGCCTGCGCAAGAAGTTCCGCCAGGTGGATCCAGACTTTGACGCAATCGATACGCTCTATGGCGCCGGCTACCGATTCTCCCCAGCCTGAGGCGCCTCCCCGGCTGCTGCGCTGGACGGGGCGGCTGTCGCTCGCCCGGCGCATCTTGCTCGTCAATATCCTGCCCGTGGCCCTTTTGGCGGCCAGCCTGTTCTATCTCGATTCCATCCGCAACCGACTTTTGGCGGAACGTGTGGCCCAGGCCATTTCTGAAACGCGCCTGATTGCCGCAACTATTGCCGCAACACCCGTTGATCGTCAGGCCGACTTGATGGATCGCCTGGGGTATATCAACGCCATGCGGCTGCGGCTGTACAAGGGCGATCAGCTGGTGGCTGACAGTTGGCAGAACCGCACGCCCAATATCCGCCTGCAAGATCCCAAGGATGAACGCTGGGACAAGGCCATGGCGGCGGCGCTTGACGATACGATTGATGCGATTGTCAGCGCCCCTGCGGTCCCGCGCTTTGCCGCCTTTGGCGCCATCCCGCGGGCTGAGGCCGATCTGTTCCTGACCAATGAGCGCACGCATATCATCACCGCACGGGCGGCCCTTTCCGGGCCTTCAGGCCTGATCCTGGTGACCGACCGCCATGTCCGCGACGTACGCCGGCTGGTCCGGGCAGAACGGTCGCGGCTGGGCAGCATCATTGGCATATCGATCCTGTCGTCCATTTTGCTCTCTTTCTTTCTTGCCCGCACAATTGCCCGTCCGCTGGGGGCGCTGGCGGCAGCGGCCGAACGCGTCCGGCTTGGCCGGGAACGCGATATCGTGATCCCGCAATTTGATCGGCAGGATGAAATCGGCGCCCTGTCGCGCGCGCTGGGCGACATGACCGAAAATCTCCGCGATCGGATTGACGCGACCGAAGCCTTTGCCGCCGATGTCGCGCACGAATTGCGCAACCCCCTCGCCTCGCTTTCCTCCGCACTTGAAACCATGGGCGCGGTCAAAGATGCCAAGTTAAAGGCGCAGTTGATGGCCATTGCGGTTGAAGATGTGCGGCGCCTTGATCGCCTGATCACCGATATTGCCGAGGCCAGCCGCCTGGAACCCCAGCTGACCCGCGCCCGATTTGACCGGATCGACATTGGCCGCCTGATCGAAAATCTGTTGAAAGACCGGGAGGCGCGCGGCGCCAATCATGGCATCAAGATTGCCTTTGCCCGGCCCCAGCGCGGATCAGCGATGGTGATGGGGGATGCCGGTCGGCTCAGCCGGGCCTTTGAAAATCTGATCGACAATGCGGTCTCCTTTTCCCCCGCCAATGGCGTGGTGCAAATCTCCGCCACGCGGTCGGACGATATCGTGCGTGTTGGCGTGGAGGATGAAGGGCCCGGCATTGCGCCGGAACAAAGAGAGGCGATTTTTGAACGTTTTCACAGCGATCGGCCCGATATGGAATCCTTTGGGCGGCATTCGGGCCTGGGGCTGTCGATCACCCGCACCATCATTGATGGCCATGCTGGCGATATCAGCGTTTTTGATCGGCCATCGGGGGCCCGGGGGGCCATGTTCGTCGTGACCTTGCCCGCAACGCAAGGGCGGGGCAAATGACGCAGCCCCTGCTCCACGGCACCTGCATTGCCATCAAGGATCAGGGCGTTTTGATCCTTGGCGCATCCGGGGCCGGCAAGTCCGATCTGGCCTTGCGGTTGATTGATCGCGGCGCCGCGCTTGTGGGCGATGATTATCTGGAAGCCCGCATTGACGACGGCCAGCTTTTTCTGTCTGCCCCCACCGCGCTTCAGGGTCGGCTGGAGGTGCGCCAAATTGGGCTGCTCCGGCTGCCATGGCAGGCCCGCGCGCCTATCGCCCTGATTGTCCGGCTGGGCGAACGGCCAGAGCGTCTGCCGGAACCGATGACTGAAACATGCCTTGGCATTGCCGTGCCAGTGTTGCAGATATCGCCCTTCGAAGCGTCAGCCCCGATCAAGGTCGAGCTGGCACTGCAACACGGGGTGGGTATTGCGTGAAACAGTCCGGGCCGCAGCGGATCCTTCTGGTCACTGGCATGTCAGGTGCCGGCAAGTCGACCGTCCTCAACACGCTGGAGGATATGGGCTGGGAAGTTGTCGATAATCTGCCCTTTCAACTGCTTGATCGTCTGCTCGCCACGCGCGCGCCTGTGGGTGTGGACACCCATCGGCCCTTGGCGCTGGGCATTGACAGCCGCACCCGTGGCTTTGACGCGGCACAAATTGTCAAACGCGTCAGCGCGATGGCCGAGGCGGAGGCCGGGCGCATCGCCATTCTCTTCATGGATTGCAGCGGCGCAGAACTGGAACGGCGCTATTCCGAAACGCGCCGCCGCCACCCCTTGGCGGCGGATCGGCCCGCCACCGATGGCATCGCCCGCGAACGTGAATTGATTGCACCGCTGCGCCATTGGGCCGAACATGTCATTGATACCACGGCCAGCAGCAGCAACGCCCTGAAACAGGATATCCGCACCCGGTTCAGCGATTGGTGCAATGTCGGCATGAATGTGGCCGTCATGTCCTTTGGGTTTTCGCGTGGCGTGCCGCGCAATGCCGATCTGATGTTCGACATGCGCTTTCTGCATAACCCCTATTGGGTGGACGATCTGCGCCCCCTTTCGGGCCAGGACGCGCCCGTTGCGGCCTATATCCAGCAAGACGCGGGCTATGACAGCGCCATTGGTAAAATCGAGGATCTCTTGCTCACGCTTTTGCCGCGCTATGGCGCCGAAGGAAAAGCCTATGTGACGATCGCATTTGGGTGTACGGGCGGCCGACATCGGTCTGTTCATGTGGCAGAACGAGTCGCTCGCCTCTTGGCTGAACAGGGGTTTGCGCCAACCTTATCGCATCGCGATCTGGCGCTCTCTGGCACGGCTCTGGCGGTCGATGATGAGATAGAAACCGGCAAGCGACCGAAGAAGTGAAGACGGGGTAGTTGATGATTGGTCTTGTTCTGGTGACGCACGGGCGCCTGGCCGTCGAGTTTGTCACTGCCATGGAACATGTGGTTGGCCCACAAACCGCCATTGAGGCGATTTGCATTGGGCCGGATGACGATATGGAGGCCCGTCGCGCCGATATCGCCGCGGCCATCGCCAAGGTTGACAGCGGCCATGGCGTCATCGTTTTGACGGATCTTTTTGGTGGAACCCCATCAAATCTGGCAATTTCCCTGATGGAAGTGGGCCGGGTTGAGGTGATCGCCGGGATCAACCTGCCCATGCTTATTCGTCTGGAAAGCGCACGGCGCCGGATGAAGGTTGTCGATGCCGTTGCGGCGGCGCGCGAGGCAGGCCGCAAATATATCTCGGTCGCATCCGAAGTGCTGGGTGAACAGGCCGCATGAGCATCAGCCGCACGGTGCAGATCTGCAATCGCCGGGGGCTGCATGCCCGTGCCAGCGCGAAATTTGTGACCATGGCCAGCGGGCTGCCGGCGCAGGTTGAGGTTGAAAAGGACGGCACACGCGTTGTCGGCACATCGATCATGGGCCTGATGATGCTGGGCGCGGCTCTGGGCGATCACATCACCATTCACGCATCGGGCGATGATGCCGAAGATGCCGTTGCGGCCCTGGCAGCGCTTGTCGAAGCCCGGTTTCACGAAGCTGAGTAAGCGCGATGATCCGCGAAATCGCTGGCTTTTCAAACCCGCTGGTGAAGCGCGTCAAGGCGCTGCGCGATAAAAAGGCGCGGCGGCTGGAAGGTCTGTTTCTGGCCGAAGGGCTGCGCATCCTCACCGAAGCGCGCGAAGCGGGCCGTGTGCCTGAAATGCTGTGGTTCGCGCCTGAGTCTGCCCGGCACCCCCTGGTTGAGGCATTGATCGCCGCGACCGAAGCCGCCGGCGGCGACGTCCTTGTCACGTCCCCGGATATTTTGTCGAAATTATCGGGCAAGGATAATCCCGGCGCGGTGCTGGGCGTTTATCAAGAGGCCTGGACGCCGCTTGCCGATCTGGATCGGACGACGGCCAATATCTGGATTGTGGCGGAACGGCTGCGCGATCCCGGCAATTTGGGCACCATCCTGCGCACCGGCGATGCCGTGGGTGCCGGTGGCCTGATCCTGATCGACGATTGCACGGACCCTTTTTCTGTCGAGGCGGTCCGCGCCAGCATGGGCGCCCTGTTTACGCAAAGCGTATCGCGATCGGATTGGGCCAGTTTTCGGGATTGGCTGCGCGCCGGGCCAGGGCAATTGGTGGGCACCAGCCTCAACACCGATCAGGATTATCAGGCGCCGCGCTATACCCCGCCGGTATTTCTCCTCGTCGGCAATGAATCTCAGGGATTGCCCAAGGCGTATGAAGCGGACTGCGATCTGCTGGTAAAAATGCCCATGATGGGCAAGGCGGATAGCCTCAACGCCGCGGTTGCCACATCGGTGATGGCTTATGAGATTTTGAACCAGCTCCGGCGGCGCTGATTATTCCGCGGCATCGGCCGTTGGCGGTGCGAGCTTGACCAGGGGGCGCGCGGCCTGTTCCACCACCGGCAAGGGATCAATCGCCTTGGCGCCCGTATCAATGCCCAGTTTTTCAAAGCGATGCGCCGATGTCATGACCTGGCTTTCAAGGCTGCCGACCATCGCATTATAGGCCGATACCGCGGTATCGAGATTGCGCCCCATCCGCGACACATGGCCGCCCATGGTCGCCAATCGGCTGTACAGTTCGCGCCCCAGCTCTGCGATCTCGCGCGCTTGCCCTGCCATTTTTTCCTGTTTCCAAACCGCAGCCACCGTGCGCGCAATCGCAATCAAGTTGGTGGGCGTTGCCAACAAAACTTTGCGTTCAAAGGCATAATCCCACAGCTGATGATCCTGCTCCAACGCCGCTGTCAGGAAATGTTCGCCCGGCACAAACATGATTACATAATCCGGCGCATCGTCAAACTGGTTCCAATAGGCCTTGTTGCCCAGTGTGTTGACATGCGCCTTCATTGCGCTGGCATGCGCGGCCAATTGGACTTCGCGTTCCCGTTCATCCACGGCGCCAAAAGCATCCTGATACGCGTTGAGCGAGACTTTGGCGTCAATCACCAGTGATTTGCCGCCGGGCACCTTGACGATCACATCGGGGCGCACGCGCCCGCCATCGCCGTCTGAAACGCTGACTTCGGTCTGAAAATCGGCATGTTCGGCCAGGCCACAGCTTTCCAGCACGTTGCGCAATTGCTGTTCGCCCCAGCGTCCGCGCGCCTTGGGCGCATTGCGCAGCGCGTTGACCAGCTTGGCCGCTTCGCTCGACACCCGCTCCGTCCCTTCGCGCATGGCCGCGATCTGGCCATGGAGCAGACCAAAGGCATCGCGCCGTTCTGCCTCCACTTTGGTGACCTGTTCCTCATAGCGTTGCAGGCGATCATGCACGGGTTGCAACAACGCCTTGATCCCCTGCCCGGCCATGTCCTCGGATTGTTTGAACCGCGCTTCGGCACGTTCCAGAAACTGGCGCTGCGCTGCATCCAGCAATTTGCCGCCCACCTCGCTGAACTGCGCGCTCAGCGCGTCCTTGGCCTCTTGCAGCGCCTTGATCTGCGCCGCATGTGCTTCATCGCGTACCTTTTGTTCCGCGGTCAGCGCCGAGACATCCAGACGGGCCTGATCTCGTTCTGCCAAGGCGCGTTCCAGATCGGTGATGGCCCGCCTGAAATCGGCATCCAGCCGATCGCGTTCCGATTGTGCCACATCGCGGGCCGATCGCAGACCAGCGGCTGCGCGCCCCGCGAGAAGCCAGCCAAGGCCCGCGCCAAGGCCAAGCCCGAAAACAAGGATCAGGAAAAGCGATAAAAAGGGTGTGTCCGCAGCCATAGGCGGAACATAGAATGAACGAAGCCCTTTGGGAAGGCCGAAATCAGGCGGCGAGTTTCCGCGCCTTGGCCAGCTTCTTCAAGACCATGTCGCGCTTCAGCTTGGACAGATGATCAATGAAAAGAATGCCTTCCAGATGGTCCA